>JAOPVX010000039.1 GCA_025965975.1 Mycobacterium sp.
GCCCTGCTCGCGCTGGGTGTAGAGGCCCCACCAGCGCATCCGCCCGCGCAGGTCCTGCTTGTCGATGCTGTCGAAGCCGCGGACGGCGTAGATGTTCTCGATGCGGGCCCGCACGTTGAGCGGGTTGTCGTCCTTCTTGACCTGCTCATTGGGGTTGAGTGGTTCGCGATAGCCCAACTTCCACTGGCCTTCGCCCTTGCGTTTCGGCGGGCGTTTGGTCGGGGTTTCGGTCATTGGGTGGGGCTCCTTCGTGGAGCCGGCGTTCGGACGCGCTGTTCACCGGTGGCTGTCCGGCGGCGCTAGATCCGGCGGCCAGCTGAAAGTTCGGGGTGGGCTGGGTCCTAGATCAACGCATCAAGGCAGACAACAACAGGTACAAACGCGCTTGAAGTCAACATGTCGCCGCGCCACCAACGCAACACGATGCTGGAAGCTGCGGGCGGAGGTCACGCTGCCAATTGTGCCACGGACACCCGCACCAGCCATAACCGGGGGAGATTTGCGCTCACGGTGCGCAAAAGTCCCCTCTGGGAGACTGGCTGCATGACGGTCCGAACGGCTCCCGTAGAGCTGCCCGACCTGGTCGCCAGGCCAGGCGGATCGTTCGGCATCTACATCCACGTGCCGTTCTGCGCCACCCGCTGCGGTTACTGCGACTTCAACACCTATACGCCCGCCGAGCTGGGCGGCGCCAACCCCGACGGGTGGCTGGTGGCGCTGCGCGCGGAGCTCGGCCTGGCCGCCGCGCGGCTGCGGGCGCCCAACCCCGATGTCGCCGGCCGAGCGGCTCCCAACCCCGATGTCGCCGGCCGAGCGGCTCCGCCGGCCGTCGACACGGTGTTCGTCGGTGGCGGCACCCCGTCGCTGCTTGGCGGCGCCGGTCTGACGGCGGTGCTCGACGCGGTCCGCGAGCACTTCACGCTGGCCCCCGATGCGGAGGTCACCACCGAAGCCAACCCCGAGTCCACGTCGCCGCAGCTGTTCGGGCAGTTGCGCTCGGCCGGATTCACCCGGGTGTCGCTCGGTATGCAGTCGGTGGCCCCGCACGTGCTGGCGGTGCTGGACCGGGTGCACTCGCCGGGCCGGCCTCTCGACGCGGCGCGCGAAGCCCGCGTTGCTGGGTTCGACCACATCAACATCGATCTCATCTACGGCACGCCGGGGGAGTCCGACGACGACCTGCGCCGCTCCGTCGACGCGGCGATCGATGCCGGTGTCGACCATGTGTCCGGCTACGCGCTGGTGGTCGAGGACGGGACGGCCTTGGCGCGCCGGGTGCGGCGCGGCGAAGTCGCGGCCCCCGACGACGACGTGCATGCGCAGCGCTACGAGTTGCTCGACGCGCGCCTGTCGGCGTCGGGCTTCGACTGGTACGAGGTGTCCAACTGGAGCAGGCCCGGCGGCGAGTGCCGGCACAACATGGGGTACTGGAACGGCGGCGAATGGTGGGGTGCCGGACCGGGTGCGCATGGCTACGTCGGCTCGACCAGATGGTGGAATGTCAAACACCCCAACGCATATGCGCAATCGTTGGCCGACGGGCTGCTGCCGGTGGCCGATCTCGAGCGGCTCGATGCCACGACGCGTCACGTCGAGGACGTGATGCTGCGGGTGCGGCTGCGCGACGGTCTGCCGGTGGCCGTGCTCAGTGAGGGAGAACGAGCCCGCGCCGAGACCGTGATCGATGACGGCCTCGTGGTGCTGGACGCAGCCCGGCTGGTGCTCACCGACCGCGGCCGGCTGCTGGCCGACACGGTGGTTCGCACGCTGCTCGATTGATCGGCTCTGGGTACTCAGGCCGCCACGGTGACGTCAACCGCCAGGTACTCACCAATGGCGCGTGCTTCCGGCCAGTCACCGGCGGCTACCGCGCGGGCAAGATCCTCGACCAGTGAGCTGTGGGCGCCCAACTCCGCCAACCACGCGGACACGGTGGGCGCAATCTCATGACCAGGCACGTTGACGCAACGCTCTGTGTGCAGGCGGTCGCTGACCCGATAGATCGTCCTGGTTCGAGCCACCGGCCGGTACATGCCCGTTATTCGGCGGCGACTCACCGTTGGATGGGTCACGTCGTGTCCTTAATCGATGGTTCGCGGCCCGGTTGGGCCCTTCTACTTGTAGAACGGTATGGCCGCGTTGATGGCTCACTTTTTCGCCAACTTTCTTGCGTCCGCAGATCTGCGCAAACTGCGTTGAACGATCGGGCCGTGTCGCATCGTTGTGCTGAAGAAAGGTCGAACGACAGCAAGGGATGCGCGGGGCATGAGTCATGACTGACGATTCCGAGCAGGCAGCGCTGCTGCGGGCCGTGCACGACGAGCACGGCCATTCGCTGCTGCGTTATGTGTTGAGATTGACCAGGGGTGACATGCCGTTCGCCGAGGACGTGGTGCAGGAGTCGCTGCTGCGGCTCTGGCGTAAGCCGGAGGTGCTGGAGCAGCCCATGGACCATGTGCGCGCGTGGCTATTCACCGTCGCGCGCAATCTGGTGATCGACGACCGGCGCAGCGCGCGATACACCCGCGAACTGCAGACCGAATATCTCCCCGAACGGCCGTCGCCCGACGCGATCGGCCCGGCGTTCGACAAGTGGATCCTGTCCGACGCCCTGCTGTCGCTGTCCCTCGACCATCGCACCGCGATTGTCCGCGCTTACTATCTCGGCCAAACCGTCGCCGACATTGCACAGCAGGAGCAGATCCCGGAGGGCACCGTCAAGTCCAGGCTGCATTATGCGCTTCGGGCCTTGCGAATTGCGTTGCAGGAAAGGGGGGTTGTCCGGTGACGAACTTCAAGCCCGACGACGACCTTGTCGAATGGGACGCCGCCTACGTTCTTGGCGCGCTGAGCCTGGAGGACCGGCTGACCTACGAAAGCTATCTCGCGGCCAACCCGGCGCGCGCCGCGGAGCTCACCGAACTTGCGGGGATGCCAGGCATTCTCAACGCGCTGAGCCGTGACGAAGCGGTGGCGCTGACCGACCTTGCAGGCGCGCGGCCGGCTGAGGAGCGGCCCGACAACATTGCATCACTGGCCCACGCGGCGGCCGAGCGGCAGCAGCGATCGCGGCGCAGGTGGCTCGCGGCGGCCGGTGCCTCGGCGGCCGCACTCTTGATCGCCGGCGGCGTCGTGGGAGCGACGGTCTTCCCGCGGTCCCCTGCGCCGACGCTGACCGTGGCGATGCAGGCGATGCAGCCGACCCCGCGCGGCGGACTGACCGCCAAGCTCGCCGTCGGCGAGAAGAAGTGGGGCACGGAGCTGAACTGGGCGTGCCAGTACACCATGGACTGGTCGAGGAACGTCAAGAGCTATGACATCGTGGTGACGACGCACGACGGCCTGCAGCAAGCGGTCGGCTCATGGAAGCCCGCAGGAGATGAGGCGACGGGTTTGTCCGCGGCGACGAGCCTCCCGACCTCGCAGATCCGCACGGTCGACATCCGGGTGACCGGCAGCCAGGAACCCCTGGCGATCACCACGCTGCGTTAGCTCCCAATGTGCGGCCCGCGATCCGTTCATGCTCGGGTAGTGATTACAGCAGCGCGGCGGCAAGGCGGCGCCACTGCGCACGCGGGAATTCCCGTGGGTCGGCGGTGAGGACCTGGACACAGACGTGATCCGCGCCTGCCGCTCGATGCTCGTCCACCCTCCGCACAATGGCGTCCTCGTCACCCCACGCGATGATCGCGTTGAACAACCGGTCGCTGACCGACGACAGGTCATCGGCGCTGAAGCCGGACCGCAACAAGTTGTTGGCGTAGTTCGGCAAGGCCAGATACGCACGCAGCCAATCGGTTCCGAGGGCGCGGGCCTGCTCGGCGTCGTCGGTCAACAGGACGGCCTGCTCGGGCAGCAGGAGCGGACCCTCGCCAAGCACCTCTCTGGCCTGGTGTGTGTGGTCGGGTGTAACGAGGTACGGGTGGGCGCCACGCGCACGCGTCGCGGCCAGTTCCAGCATCTTTGGGCCGAGCGCGGCGAGCACCCGGTTTTCGGCGGGGACGGGCTGTTCGGCGGCGTCCAGCGCGTCGAGGAACGACCGGGTGGCGGCCAAGGGCTTGCGGTAGCGGCCCGGCTCCTTGGAGTCGATGAGCGGGGCGTGGCTGCAACCGATACCAAGGAGGAAGCGCTCACCGTGCGTCTGGGTCAAGGATGCGTAGGAGGCGGCGACCTCAGATGGCTCATGCATCCAGAGATTCAGGATGCCGGTGGCGATGACGGTGTGCTCGGTCGACGCCAGCAGATGGGCCACCGAGTCGAGAACGGGGCCGCCGACGTCGGGAATCCACAGCGCCGTGTAGCCCAGGTCCTCCAACTCGGCGGCGGCCTCGGCTGACTCCGCAGGGTTGCCGTACCGCAACTGGGAACTCCATATGCCGACGCCCGACAAATCCATGCGCTCATCCGTTCCACTCACCGACAGCCTCACGCTACCGTCGGTCAGTGGCATTCGATCCGGGCGCCGTCGGCTGCGCGTTCTCCCAGCATCGGTTCGATGAGGCGCTGCCATTCCTCGCCAAGGATGTGCGCTGGACGGTCGTGGGCTACATGGTCCTGAAGGGCGCCGACGCGGTCCGTCAGACCTGTGCCGAAACGCTGGAAAGCCTGCAGGACACCACGACCACCTACGACCGCTGCGTGACGGCCGCACAGAACGGCATCGTCGCCGTCGATACCGTCGCGCGCTCCGCCGGACCGAATGGCCTTACCGCGGTCGCCAGCTGCGATATCTACGAGTTCACCGGCGAAGTGATCACGGCGATCACCTCGTATGCCGTCGAGGTCGACCCCGAGGACGCCGGATCACAACCGCCGCCTCGGGCGTAGATCGGTCGCCAGGCGAACGAGCCGGCAGCAAGGTCGTCGCGGTGCCCTACCGTTAGGTGCTGTGACGGCGATACAGACGACGAGGCGTGCGCAGCTCGCGCGCCTCGGCGCCGTCCTGTGGATTGTCGGCGCCGCCGGATATCTGATCGCCGAGAAACTGGCCGCGGCCACTGTCAAAGGCCACTACAGCTACACCCACAACTACATCAGCGTGCTCGGCGTGCCCGCGTGGTCCCGGTCCGCGTATCTGATGAACGGGGCGTTCTACGTGCAGGGCGCGCTGCTTTTCATCGGCGCCGTCCTGGTGGTGCGCGCCGTCGGGCGGCGCGGCGGATTTTTCCTCATCTTCACGGCGGTGACCGCCGTCGGCAACTTCCTCGTCGCGACGGTGCACGGAAGCTCGCCGCTGGCGGCGGGTGAGGGCATGCAGTGGCACATGGCAGGCGCCTTGCTGGTGTTCATCGGAGGCAACGCGGCGATAGTGGCCGGGTCGTCGATCGTCGCCAGCGCTGTCGACGCTCGGTGGTGGTACCGCGGCGTGTCCTTGCTGATCGCCGCAATGGGATTCGCCAGTTTCCTGATGCTCGCGAACTACAACGTGCGGGGGGACAAGTACGCGCCCGTGGGCCTCGTCCAGCGGGTGCCCGTGTATTCGATCCTGGCGTGGCAGGTCTTCAGCGCCGTCGTCCTGCTGACCCGCCCGGCCGTCCGTGACGGCTAGGCCTGCTGCGCGAGCGGCATGTCCATATCGAACACGCGCGCGTGCAGCACCGTCCGATTTCGCAACGCGGCCCGTACCGCGCGGTGCAGCCCGTCCTCGAGGTAGACGATGCCCTTCCACCTGACCGCGTGCGGGAAGAGGTCGCCGTAGAAGGTGGAGTCCTCCGACAGCAACCGGTCCAGGGCCAGCACCGTCGTCGTGGTGACCAACTCGTCGAGGCGGATCTGCCGGGGCGGAATCTGTGCCCACTGCCGGTGGGACAGGCCATGGTCGGGGTACGGCCTGCCGTCGCGGACTCCTTTGAAGATCATCGACGTGATCTCTGAGGCGCCGGCGTCACCCTGCAAAGGCTAGTCGCAAACAACGTGTCCGCCACGCGAACAACCGCTCGCGCGGCATCGGCCCTGTTTGTCACCGTAAAATGGACGCCAACTGAGTGGGAGGGGAAGGTGAACACATGGGCAGTGCCGACGACCGTCGCTTCGAGGTGCTGCGTGCCATCGTCGCCGACTTCGTTTCCTCCAAGGAGCCGATCGGTTCGAAAACGCTCGTAGAGCGGCACAACCTCGGCGTCTCGAGCGCGACCGTGCGCAATGACATGGCGGTCCTTGAGGCCGAGGGTTACATCACCCAGCCGCACACCAGCTCGGGTCGGGTGCCCACGGAAAAGGGTTATCGCGAGTTCGTCGACCGGCTGGATGACATCAAGCCCCTGTCGTCCTCCGAGCGACGTGCGATCCTGTCGTTCCTCGAGTCCGGGGTCGACCTCGACGACGTGCTGCGCCGCGCTGTGCGGCTGCTGGCGCAGCTGACCCGCCAGGTCGCGGTTGTCCAGTACCCGACACTGTCCACCTCGAGCGTGCGGCATCTGGAGGTCGTGGGGCTCACGCCGGCCAAGTTGCTGCTCGTGGTGATCACCGACTCCGGGCGTGTCGACCAGCGCACCGTCGAACTCGGTGACGCCATCGACGAGCATCAGCTGGGCCAGCTGCGTGATCGGCTCGGCCAGGCGCTGGAAGGCAAGCCGCTCGCGGCCGCGTCGGTCGCGGTCGCAGATCTGGCTGCTCATCTCGATGGGAGCGGCGGCTTGGGCGATGCCATCGGCCGGTCGGCGACCGTGCTGGTGGAGTCGCTGGTCGAGCACAGCGAGGAGCGCCTGCTGCTGGGCGGCACCGCGAACCTGACGCGCAACACCGCCGACTTCGGCGGTTCTCTGCGGTCGGTCCTGGAAGCGCTCGAGGAGCAGGTGGTGGTGCTGCGGCTGCTGGCAGTGCAACAGGAGGCCGGTAAGGTCACCGTGCGCATCGGGCACGAGACCGCGGCCGAGCAAATGGCAGGCACCTCGGTGGTGAGCACCGCCTACGGCAGCTTGGGCAAGGTGTACGGCGGCATGGGTGTGTTGGGACCCACCCGGATGGACTATCCGGGAACTATCGCTAATGTCGCTGCGGTTGCTCTCTATATAG
>JAOPVX010000056.1 GCA_025965975.1 Mycobacterium sp.
TCGGTGGAGAAGTTCGGCTCACCCGAACTGAAGGCCGACGTGATGCCCCGTGTGTTCAGTGGCCACGTGCGGCTTTGCCTGGGCTATACGGAGCCGCAGGGCGGCTCCGACGTCGCCACCTGCAAGACCCGCGCGGTACGCGATGGCGACAGCTGGGTGGTCAACGGCTCAAAGATGTTCACCACAGGAGCCCACAACTGCCAGTACGTGTTCTTGATCACCAATACCGACCCCGATGCGCCAAAGCACAAGAGTCTGACCATGTTTCTGGTCCCGCTCGACTCGCCTGGGATCGAGATCCAAGGCATCCGCACCGTCGACGGCGACCGCACGAATATCGTCTACTACAGCGATGTCCGTGTCGACGACAAATACCGGCTTGGCGAGGTTAACGACGGCTGGACGGTGGTACGTGAACCGCTCAACGTCGAACACGGCGCGGTGGACGTCGCCCCCGACGGGCTACAGGACGTATCGATCATGATGCACCAGGCCGGGTTCATGGTCGACGCCGTCGACAAGGCGGCAGCCAAAGTGGCCGAGAAGGATCAAAACGGCCGTCGCCTGATCGACGACGCGTCAGTGGCATACCGCCTTGGCCGCAGCGCCGCTCGAATGGAGGCGGCACTGAGTGCGCAGACCATCTTCGGGCGCGTGGCCCTTGCTCAGACCATGCGCGACATCTCACCGGACTTGATGGACATCCTTGGCACCGCGTCGACGCTGCCGGTCGGCACCGACGGCGCGGCCGACGACGGCGCATCGGAGTACGTTTACCGGTTCGCGCCGCTGGTCGGCATTTACGGCGGCACCCTTGAGGTGTTCCGCAACATGATCGGCCAGTACGTGCTGGGTCTCGGCAAGCCGAACTACTCACCGCCGGCGCAAAAGAAAGCCTCCTAGCGCGACCGTGCGTGTCTGCGGCCGGCACGCCGACAGTTTTCGCGATTTTGCGCACGCTCGCGAGCGAAGGAAGAAATGACCACGCCACCGACCGGCCGACGTAGAGCCCTCGTGATGGGTGCCAGCGGGTTCGTTGGATCTCATGTCACCCGACAACTCGTCGAGCGAGGTGACGACGTGCGGGTGTTCCTCCGCAAGTCCAGCTCGACAGTGGCGATCGGCGATCTGGACGTCGAACGCTGCTATGGAGGCCTTTTCGACGAAGAAGCGCTGCGCGCAGCCATGTCGGACCGCGACGTGGTGTATTACTGCATCGTCGACACCCGGGCATGGCTGCGCGATCCGGCGCCGCTGTTCGCGACCAACGTCGAGAGTCTGCGGCCGGTGCTCGATATCGCGGCCGAAGCCGTCCTGTTCCGGTTCGTGTACTGCAGCACTGTCGCCATTGCCGAAGGTGACGCGGCGGTTACCGAAGACACGCCGTTCAATTGGCACGGCAAGGGCGGGCCCTACATCGAGTCTCGCCGCCGGGGCCGAGGCCATGGTGCTGCGGTATGCGAAGGAGCGTGGCCTGTCTGCGGTGGTGATGTGCGTCGGTACCCCGTACGGGCCGCGCGACTGGCAGCCGAGCCAGGGCACGTTCGTGCAGCTGTCCGCACTCGGGAAAATGCCGTTGTACCTCAAAGGGATCGGCACCGAGGTGGTCGGGGTCGAAGACGTGGCAGAAGCGTTCCTGCTCGCCGCACAGCGCGGGCGAATCGGTCAGCGCTACATCGTGTCGGAAACCTACATGTCGATGCGGGAGCTGTTCGAGACGGCGGCACGTGCCGTCGGAGCCAAACCACCACGGCTGGGTCTCCCATTGCCTGCGCTCTACGCAATCGGCTACTGCCTCAGCGCTGCGAGTCGATTGCTGCGCCGCGATTTCCCGCTGAACCTGACCGGGGTGCGGTTGTTACACCTCACGTCGCCACTGGACCACGGCAAGGCGATGCGGGAGTTGGGATGGAACCCGCGTCCCACCGCCGAGTCGATCAGGCGGGCAGCGCAGTGGTATGTCGACCATGGTGCCCGGCCAGCCGTGACGAGCGAGAGCTAGGCCCCCGACGAAGGGGATGAGCGTGCTCGGCAGAAGTCCGAGGCCAACGACACTTGACGGCGCTACTAAACTTTCTATTTTAGTATTGATTGAGTTCCGGCCGCCTCGGTAAGGGGTCCGATGTCGCTTGTGATCGACGCCGACGGGCATGTCGAGGAGACGCTTCCCGAGCTGGTCGACGCCATCCCGGCGGCGATGCGCGACAGCGCCATGCAGTTCGTCGCCGAAGCCGGTGGGTACGTCACCTATCGCATCGAGGGCAGGCTTTGGCGCTCGAAATATCCATTCCCTGGCGGGCTACAAAACCACGTCTCGGCAGGCGGTGTGCGGCGCGAGGGTGGCCGCGATCCCAAGGTGCGCCTGCAAGTCCTCGACGACGAGGGGATGGATGCCGCGGTGTTGTACCCGAGTGTGGGATTGATGTTCGGGCTGTTGGAGCACCCGGACATCGCGGCTGCGCTCTGCGCGGCGTACAACGATTGGCTCGCCCGCTACTGCGCCACCGACGCGAAGCGTCTCATCGGCGTGGCGCTGCTGCCTCAACATGAGCCGCGGCTTGCGGCGGCCGAACTCGAGCGAGCCGTGACGACCCACGGGTTCGTCGGTGGCGTGATGCGACCCAATCGGATCGGCGGCCGCACCGTCGATCATCCCGACTTCGATGTGGTGTGGGACAAGGCCCAGCTGCTCGACGTTCCGGTTTCACTGCACGAGGCGTATCTGGCAGGCATCGACACCATCGGTCTCGACCGCATGTCCAGCTACGCCGGCTGCCACATCGTCAGCCACGTCTTCGAGCAGATGGCCGCGATGGTCAACGTCACCTTGGCCGGGATTTTCCAGCGCTTCCCACAGCTCCGTGTGGGTTTCCTCGAAGCCGGGTGCGGCTGGGCGCCGAGTTGGGCGGACCGCATCGAAGAACACTACGAACTCGCGCCCGGTGACTACCGCGGCGGAAACCCCGACGGCGCACTCAGCACGCGGTCGTGGCTCACGTTCGAGATCGAAGAGCCAGGTCTGGCCTCGACGCTCGAGCAGGGGTGGGCCGACAATGTCATGTTCGCGTCCGACTACCCGCATCACGACGCCGTCTATCCTGGCGCGGTGAAGTGCGTGAAGGAGCGGGGACTCGGCGAGGCGTTCGAGCGTAAAGTGCTGGCCGACAACGCCTTAGCATTCTACGGCGATCGGCTGCGCCGCATCCTCGGCACGTAAGGGTGAGAATCGTGACAAGCGCCGACACCAACCGCCCGACCGCGATGCGGGCCATGGTGGTCAGCAAACCCATTGCGCCCGCATTGCCCGAGCTCACCACCGCCCAGGAGTTGGCGCTGCTGTGCCGTTGCCTGTTCGCCGAGGGATATGACGACCACCTCGCCGGCCACATCACCTACAAACAGCCCGACGGTACGTTTCTGGTGAACCCGTTCGGGTTGACCTGGGACGAGGTCACTGCGAACGACATGATGGCCATGGACGCCGACGGGAACGAGATCTCGGGCCGGTGGACGATCACGCCAGCGATCACCCTGCATATCGAATTGCACCGTGCCCGTGACGATATCGCGGTGGCGATCCACAACCACTCGCGATGGGGAACGGTGTGGGCCGATATCGGGCGCGCCCCAGAGATCTACGACCAGACCGGCGCGCTTTACCACGGCGACGTCGCGGTGTACGACGAGTACTGGGGAACTGTCGACGACGCAAGCAACGCGATTGCCGTGGCCAAGGCCATTGGCGAAGCCAACGTCGGCCTCCTTGCCAACCATGGCGTCGTGGTGCTTGGCGCCGATATCCGGCAGGCGTACCTACGGGCGATGTCGTTCGAGTGGCGCTGTCGGCAGGCCTGGCGCATCGCCACCGCCGGGGGCGGTGTGCCCATGAATCGCGATGCGGCCCGCACCTACGGTGAGTTCTTCAATTCCCACCAGTTCACTGGGCTATTCGAGGCGATGGCACGGCGCGAGCTGCGTCGAGACCCCGCGGTGTTGAACTGAGTCAGCTGGCGCGAGCGCCCTTCACCGGCCCCTCGGCCCCCGGCTGCTTCATGAACACGCTGACGTGGGAGATCAGGCCGTCGTCGTTACGCTCGAATAGGATGCACTCGGGATAGGTGGTGGCGACGCCGTTGACACCGAAGGTCTCGCTCAGCTCGACGAACGACACTCGATTTGATACGTGGGACACGCGCTGCACTTGAAGCCGGTAGCCGTCGAGTGAGGTGATCACACCACGCAGAAACTCGACGTAGCGCTGCTTACCCGTCACGCGGTCACAAAAGGGACCGTCCCGGGTCAAGCCTTCATCGGCGACCGTGGCAGCAAGGCCATCCCAGTCGTGGGCCGCCATGCTGGCCAGGTAGTGCTCAACCGCGTCAGTCCTGACCTCACTCACCTCGGTCACGTCGCCTCCTCGCCGCTCATCGGAAACCCAGACGGAAGTCTCGTCCACGCCGGGGCGCTCGTCCAGCCTTGGTTAGAGGCGACGCACCGCCAAAATTGCGGCTCGCGCCTCCTCGGTCACGCGTTCGACGTGGCCGGCGGCTTGGCGGCGTCGGGGTCGGGATTGGCGATCGGTAGGCCCATGAACCGCCGCGCGTTGTCGCCCATGAAGTCGTAGGTGCGCCACTCGTCCATGCCTTCGGCGTAGCGCCAGAAACCCCACGGTCCGGCCAGGCCCTCGGGGTGCGGGTAGTCCGACCCGAACAGCACCCGGTCCCAAACGACCGTATTCACCACGTCGGCCACGCAGCCCGCCCAAAACGGGCTCACCCAGATGTTGCGACGGAACACGTCGTGAGGATGTTCGGGAAAGTTCTGCGGCATCTTTCTTGTAGAGGTCTTCGAAATCGTGAAAGAGCGGGAAGATCCACGAGCTGCCGTTCTCCACGCTGGCAATGCGCAGCTTCGGGAAGCGGGTCAGTGTGCCATGGCAGATCAGGCTGGTGATCATGTCGTAATTTCGCGGTGGCCCAACGCCATCCACCGGAATGCGCTTTGCGCCATGAAGTTCTGGGTGCGCGGCGGCTCCCACTTGGCATGTAGTCATCCAACGGCGGATAGCTGGCGTGCAGCACGATCGCAGCCCTGCGGCTTCGACATCGCGCCAGAACGGATCGAACTCCGGCAGTGCCGGTGAGCGCCAACCGCGGATGCCGTTGACCGGGCCCGGTTTGATCAACGCCACCTTCACGCCGTTGTCCAGAAGGTACTCGAGCTCTCGCTATGCGCCGTCGAGCTCGGAGAGGTTGATGATCGGTGTCGAGAACACGCGGTCTTCGTAGTTGTAGGTCCAGTGCTCGAGCATCCATTGGTTGAGGGCATGGATGATCGCCAGGGTGAGCTCGGGATCGTCGACCGAGGAGTGCTCGACGAGGCTGGCCAGCGTCGGGTAGTTCAGCGCCTCGACCACACCCCGGCGGTCGAGTTCGGCGGCGCGGTCGGCGGGATTGCGGGTGGCCGCAGGCGCCTCGATGGCCGGTCCCTGCATCTCGCGCAGCGTCAGCCCCTCGGTGTTCTCGCCGGCGAAGAACTTCTCGTGCGCGCCCGGCGCCGCGACGCGCTCGAACGTCGGGTTGGGGATGAAGTCGGTGACCTTGCCGTTGACGACGATCCGGGTCTTCTTGCCGATTTGGGCGAATTGCACGGCGCGCGAGTACATCTCGGGGAGGTATTTCGTGAGCGACTCGGATGTCTCGTACATATCCTGGTCGGCGTCGAAAATTGGCGCCTCGGCAAAGCGCGCCATCACAGCGTCACGATCGTGGCAGCCGCCGTGCCAGGCGCGCCGTAGAGCTGCGCGAACCCGACGCGCGGTTCACCGGCAACCTGGCGGTCGCCGGCTTCGCCACGCAACTGGCGCACCAGCTCGTGGATTTGGCGCAGACCCGACGCACCGATCGGCTCGCCGTTGGCGATCAGGCCGCCGTCGGTGTTGATCGGCATGGCGCCGTGGATCTCGGTGGCCCCGTCGGCCAGCAGCTTCTCCTGCTCACCGTCGGCGCAGAAGCCGCACTCGGCCATGTGGATGAGCTCCGCACCTGCGTCGGTGTCCTGCAGCTGGATGACGTCGACGTCTTCTGGTGCCACACCTGCCTTTTCGAACGCCGCCGTCGCCGCGTACACCGTGGGGGCCACGCCCTCCTCGACGGGGGCGAACGTGGTATTCACCTCGTACGCGCCGTACCGGCGGGTCCGCACCTCGACCGCCCGCAGGTACACCGGCTTCGAGGTGTAGCGATGGGCGATGTCGGCCCGGCACATCACGACCGCCGCGGCGCCCTCGTCGGGCGCACAGAACATGTACTGGGTCAGTGGGTAGTTCAGTATCGTCGAGTGGAGAATCTCGTCTTCCGGGATCGGCTTGCGCCGGAACGCATTCGGATTCAGTGCGCCGTTGCGGAAGTTCTTGGCGGCCACCTTGGCCAGCGTTTCCTGCGAGACGCCGTGGTCGTGGAGATAGCGGTTGGCCTTCATTCCGAACAACTGCGTGGTGAGGTATTGCCCGTTCTCGGCGTACCAGGACGGCATGCCCACCAACGCAGGGTCTTCGGTGAACGCGCCGCGCGGATGTTTGTCGAGGCCGATGGCGATGCCGATGTCGTAGTCGCCCAGCCGGATTCCGTCTGCGCACGCTTTGGCGGCACTGGCCGCCGTCGCGCACGCGTTGAACACATTGGTGAACGGGATTCCCGTCAGTCCCACCATGCCGACAATCGCGTCGGGGTTGGCCACTGTCCAGCTGCCGCCGGTGGCGAACTGAATGTCGCTCCACTCCACACCGGCGTCGGCAACCGCGGCGAAGATCGCATCGACGCCCATCTCCATCGCCGACTTGCCTTCGAAGCGTCCGAACGGGTGCAGGCCCACGCCGATGATGGCCACGTCGTTCATTGGGCTAACCCTCTCTAGACCGGTTTGAAGGCGAACGTGACGATCTCGGTGCCATCGTCGTCGGAGGTGAAGGGCACCATGGTCAACTCGACTTCCATGCCGAACTCGAGTTTGGCCGGGTCGTTTTCGGTCAGGCGTTCGACGCGGATGACGTCCTCGAGCTGAACGAGGCCGACGCCGAACGGTACGAAGTCCTTACCCGAGGGACCCTAGTACGGCGGGCCGGGGGGAAAGCCCTGTGTGGTCCAAGCGACCAGTGTGCCACGACGCGGCAGCAGCACCTCAGACATCTCGTCGGCGCTGCACTTGGGGCAACGCTGCTGAACGGGAAACAGGGTGGCGCCGCACGCGTCGCACCGGCTGCCGATCAGCTGGGGGTTGTCGTCGGGCCAGGTCGAGATGTCGGGCGCGAGCGCCTCCTGCATTGCGCCATCCTCCGTAATCCGACGCCAGGATACGCCAACTGTAATACTTACAGTAGTGTATGTCGTGTCGGGCGGACCGTCACACCCGGGCCAGCCCGTCGAGACCGCGGACGGTCAAGCTCCATTCGGCGATCAGATCGAGGCTGACTGTCGCTGCTGCAGGTGTTGTTCGCCGAGAACCTCGCGGATCGCGGCCGCGCCGCGCGCCAGGCCGATGGCGTGGACTGGTTGCAAGCACTGGCCGAACCGTTCACACCCGAGGCCACCGCGGTACACACCGGCATCGAACCGGCCCGCGTTAGGGCGCTGGCGCGCGACCTGGCCAAGACGCCACGGGCCCGCCATCTACGGGCGGTTCGGAACCAGCGTGGGCCGTAACGCCACATTGACCACCTATCTGATCGACGCCGTCAATCTCGTCGCCGGCAATCTCGACCGCCCGGGCGGCTCGGTGTTCAGCGGCCTGGAAATGCCCGGGCAGAAGTGGGGGACCAAGGTGATGGGTGTCGCTTTGCGGCGAACTCACGAGAAGCGGCGTTCGCGCATCGGCGGATTCCGGGCGACGATCGGCTCCGAACCGGCAACATTGATCGCCAAGGAAATCGCGACGCCCGGCGAACGCCAGATCAGAGCATTGTTCGTCAGCGCGGGCAATCCGGTCCTTTCGGTGCCCAACGGCAACGAGTTGGAACAGGCACTCGACGGCTTGGATCTCTCGGTCGCGCTCGACTTCTACATCACCGAGACCACCGCGCACTGTGACTATGTGCTGCCCGTGACAACGATGTATGAACGCGACAACTTTCCGGTCACGTTCCAAACGTTCCAGGCCACCCCGTTTCGTCAGGCCACAGAAGCCGTCGTGGCGCCGGCGGGCCAGGCCCGCACCGGAATGGGAGATCATCGACGACCTGATGCAGCGGATGGCAACCGGTACACCTGTGTTCACCGTCATGTCGGGCGCTCGAAAACTTCTGAGCCTGTTCGGTGTGCGCCTGCGCCCGCGGCTGATGATTGATGCCATGATCCGCCTTGCAGCGGGTGGGAACCGGTTCGGACTGCGTCGCGGCGGCCTGACGTTTCGGCGGTTGACTCAGCAGCACCCACACGGCGTTGTGTTGGCCCCGCATCTGCGGACTGATGTGTTGGATGACGTGGTTGCCTATCGGCGCGGTCGGATTCGGCTGGCGCACGATGATATTTCGGCCGAGATGGCGGCGCTCGTGCGGCGCGAGAAGCCAGACGGCTTCCCGTTGCGGATGATCGGCATGCGCGAGCCGCGCTCGGAGAACTCGTGGACGCACAACTCTCCGCTGCTGATGCGCGGCGGCCGCGGCCAGCATGCGCTGATGCATGTCGACGACGCGGGCGAACTGCAGGTCTGCGATGGCGACGAGGTGGCGGTGAGTTCTCCCTACGGCAGGATCACCGTGCCGGTCACGGCAACCAAGGACCTCGTTGCGGGAGTGATTGCAATCCCACATGGCTGGGGGCACAAAGGTACTGGGGGTTGGCAGCTTGCCAACCGGGCCGGGCGAGCCAACGTCAATCAGCTGACGTCGAGCGCACCGGAGCATGTCGAGTCGCTGTCGGGCATGGCCTGGCTGACCGGAGTGCCGGTGCGCGTCGACCGGATTGTTCCTGCGTCCAGGGTGCAAAAAGCCGAGTGAGTTGCGGCCTGGACGCAGAGTGAACGCAATGAGGCTAAGCGATGGCGCCTGAGTCCTTGAGTGCCTCGATCCGGTCCCAGTCGACGCCGAGTTCCATCAGCACGATCTCGGTGTGCTCGGATGCCTGCGGCGCTCGGGTGGTCTCGAGGGGCTCGTGGTTGAACTGGACAGGCCCGCGAACGACCTTGAACGGCTTTCCGCCATCGCCCGCTTCGACTTCAACGATCATGTCGTTGGCGATCGCCTGTTCGTCGCGCCCGAGGTCGATCAGACTCTGGAACGGCGCCCACTGGCCCTTCATCGTCTTCAGGTGCTGTCGCCAATATTCGAAGGGCTTACCGCGGATCGATTTGGCGATGAGTTCGACTGCCGCCGCGGCATTCTCGATGAGCGGGAGCACATCGCAGAAGCGCGGATCGTCGGCCAAGTCCGCAAGCCCCAGATGCTCGAAGGCATCACGGATGTAGCCGGTCGGGCTCACGATGCACAGGTTGATCGTGCCGCCGTCTGAAGTCAGGTAGTTCGCCATGAAGGGATTCACGCTCGGTCCCGTTGAATTCGGCATGGTCGAACGCATCGTCTCGCCGGTTTCCATGCCCTGGGTCACGCTCGCGCCCGCCGCCCACCAGGCCGTGCTCAGCAAGGACACGTCGATCTCGGTGGCTTCGCCGGTACGCTCGCGATGAAACAACGCCGCAGAGATTCCGCCCGCGATGTTCATCCCGCCGATGGAGTCGCCGAACGCCGGGATGCCTTGCGATAGCGCGCCGCCCAGTTCCTCGGGCGTCAATGCATGGCCCACCCCGCTGCGCGTCCAGAACGCGGTGCCGTCGTACCCGCCGACGTCTCGTTCCGGTCCCTTGTCGCCGTAGGCGCTGCCACGCGCATAGATGATGTTCGGGTTCGCGGCGCGGATGTGTTCAACGTCGAACTTGTTCTTCTGCCGCTGTGCGGGCATGTAGTTCGTCAAGAACACGTCGGCGGTCTTGGCGATCTCGTAGAGGACTTCTTGCCCACCTGGGGTGGACACGTCGATCCCGACACTGCGCTTACCGCGATTGGGATGCTCGATCAACGGATGGCGGTCCGGGTCCAGCTCGAGGCCGCCCATGTTGATGAAGCCGCGTTGGGTGTCGCCGCGCACAGGGTGCTCCACCTTGATGACGTCTGCGCCCCAGTCGGCGAGGATCGCCCCGGCCGCAGGCACAAACGTGAACTGTGCAACTTCGAGAACGCGAACGCCCTCCATCACCTTGATCAAGTGAGCCCTCTCTCGCACCGGTGCCGCCTATTGAAATAGCCTACTGTAATGTTTACAGTTGATTGTCCCGCAGCGTCCGATTGTACGAGGTGCAGGTGAGCGACGTCGAAGAACGGGCCGAGACCAGCGTCGACCTGGGGCGGCTGGCAGCAATGCGGGCCGAATCCCGGTTGCTCATCGACGGCGAACTCGTGGCTGCGACGGCCGGTGCTGAATTCGACAACGTCAGCCCGGCCACGGGACTTGTGCTGGGAAGCACTGCCGCCGCCCAACCACAGGACATGGACCGAGCCATCGCTGCGGCCCGGCGTGCCTTCGACGAAACCGATTGGTCGACGAACCGCGCATTGCGCAAGCGGTGCCTGGAACAACTGCAGTCGGCGATCGAGGCCGAAAAGGAAGACCTTCGCGCGGAGCTGATCGCCGAGGTCGGCTGTCCCGTGATGACGACACAATCCGCCCAACTCGACTGGCCGCTCGCGGACGCGCTGAGGTATCCTGCGCGACTGATCGATGACTTCGAGTGGGAACGAAAACTCGACGGTGGCGGACTGTTCGGCGACCGCAACGTGCGAACGGTCGTCAAGGAACCGGTGGGCGTCGTCGCCGCGATCATCCCGTCCAACTTTCCGATCGAGGTCATCCTCAACAAGCTCGGCCCTGCGCTTGCCACAGGTAATACCGTTGTGCTCAAACCGGACCCGAACGCGCCGTGGAACGCCACGCGGGTGGGCCGGCTGATCGCCGAGCACACCGACATCCCCGCGGGTGTGGTGAACGTCGTCCCGACGCCGTCGAACGAGGTCGCCGGTATGCTTGGCACCGATCCCCGTGTCGACATGATTTCGTTCACCGGCTCGACCGCCGTCGGAAAGCTGCTGATGCGGCAGGGCGCCGACACCATGAAGCGAATGTTCCTCGAGTTGGGCGGCAAGTCGGTCTCGATCGTCCTCGACGACGCGAACCCGGCCGCGATCATCGGTGCCGCGGTTGGGGTCTGTGTGCACGCCGGGCAGGCGTGCGCGGCGACAACGCGAATGCTGGTCCACCGGTCGCTTCACGACGAGGCCGTCGCGAGCGTCACCACCGCCTACCGCGCCGTGCCGGTAGGTGACCCGGTAGGCGCGGAAACCCTTGTCGGACCGGTGATCAGCGCTGCGCAAAAGGATCGGGTGCTCAACGCCATCGAGCAGGCACGCCGCGACGGTGCAACGATAACCGTCGGCGGAGGCCAGGTCGAGAACCTGCCCGAGCACCTGTCGGGCGGCCATTTCGTAGCGCCGACCGTGGTCATCGGCGTCGACAACCGCACCCCTATCGCTTCGCAAGAGGTGTTCGGTCCCGTCCTCATCCTGATTCCGTTCGACGACGACGACGAAGCGGTGCGCATCGCCAACGACAGCGCCTACGGGCTTGCGGGCGCGGTCATATCGAGATCGATGGAGCGTGGCATGGCCATCGCGCGGCGCATTCGCACCGGCTCGTTCGGCGTCAACGGCGGAATGTTCTACGGCGCCGACGCGCCATTCGGCGGCTACAAGAACAGCGGTATCGGCCGGCAGTGCGGCATCGAGGGCTTCCAGCAGTACCTGGAGACCAAGACCATCGGATGCCGGATGCCCCGACAGAAAGAGAGCTAATGGGAAAGCTGGACAACAAGATTGCGGTGGTCTCGGGTGCGGCTCGGGGGCCAGGGCCGCTCGCACGCGGTGAATCTCGCTGCCGAGGGTGCGAGCATCATCGCGCTGGACATCTGCGCCGATCTCGAGGGCAACACGTATCCGCTTTCGCGGCCGGAAGATCTGGACGAAACGGCCCGGTTGGTGGAGAAGGAGGCCGTGCGCTGTCATACGGCGATCGTCGACGTGCGCGAGCGCAGCGCCGTGTGGAAGGCGATCGAGGACGGCGTCAACGAGTTGGGCCGCCTCGACATTGTCGTGGCCAACGCGGGCATCTGCCCGATGGGTAAGGGGCAGACCATCCAGTCGTGGTCGGACACCATCGACACCGATCTGGTGGGTGTTTTCAACGTCATTCAGGCCAGCCTGCCCCACGTCAACGACGGCGCTTCGATCATCGCCACCGGATCACTTGCCGCCCAGCTCGGCAGCGCCACCAACCAGGGTCCCGGTGGCTCCGCGTACAGCTTCGCCAAGCAGATCGTCGCCCACTACGTCAACGACCTGTCGATCCAGCTGGCCAAACAAATGATTCGCGTCAACGCGCTGCATCCGACCAACGTGAACACCGACATGCTGCACAACGAGGGCTTGTACAAGGTGTTCCGGCCTGACTTGAAGTCGCCGACACGTGAGGAGGCCGAGGCGGCCTTCCCCGCCATGCAGGCCATGCCGATTCCGTACGTCGAACCGCAGGACGTATCGAACGCCGTAGTCTTCCTGGCCAGCGACGATTCCCGTTACATCACCGGCACCCAATTGCGAGTGGACGCCGGCGGATTCGTCAAGGCGAAACCGTGGAAAGGCTGATCAGAGCGGCCGCGTGGTCGAGGATGCTGTCGAGTATGTAGTCAAAGTCGATGTCGTCGGCGAATCCGATCCCACGACCAGCCACGGTGTTGGTTCCTAACCGGCTGTTTCCTAACCGCTGCAAGACGACCGACCCTCGCGTGTGCACCGATATCGCCCCGTAGGTGTCGACGGCCTGCTGGGGCGTCAGTCCCGCCTCGACCAGCGCCGCGACGGGTTGCTCGATCTCCTGCAGGGCACCGTGCACCGCGCCGGCGCCGTAGTGCCCGCGAATGAGGACCAGGTCGCACAGGATGGGGTCGTCAAGAAACGCATGCGCATTGTCCGCGCGTGGTTGCGCAGCGACGCACGCCAATTCGATGCATCGATACACGGCACCGTGAACTCGTATTGCGCCAATGGGGGTCAGTCATGGCGTCGAGCAGTTCGTCCTTCTTGCGGAAGTACCAATAAATACTCGTCACTCCGACATCGAGGTGCCTTGCCAGCAGCGGCATGCTCAAGTTGTCGATGGAGACCTCCGCTGCCACCTCGAAGGCGCCGTTGATGATCTCGTCCACCGAGATCGATCCGCGTTCCCGTCGCCGGCGCCGTTGTGCCATTCCTCACCCCACGGCGTCGAACGTCACCGGAATCGCCGTCGGTGAACGGAAAGGTTGACCAAAGATATGCGGGTTGTCGTCTGTGACGAGGCGGATGTCGGTAAGCCGGGCAACTAGGCATTCCACCGCGACCCGGGTCTCCATCCGCGCGAGGTGGAGGCCCATGCAGGTATGTTCGCCGGCGGCAAAGGAGATGTGCGGCAGGCGTTTCCGGAATATGTCGAACTCCTCGGAGCGCTCCCACCGCCGTTCGTCTCGGTTGGCCGAACCGATGCATACGTCGATAACCGATCCGGCGGGGAGCTCAACGCCTTCCACTACCGTGTCCTCCATCACGTACCGCTGCACGGTGGTCAGCGGTGTCTCGAACCGCAAGCCCTCTTCCATCGCCGCCGATATCAGCTCGTGATCGCCCTGTACCGCTTGGAACTGCTTGCGATGGGTCAGCAACAGATAGAGCAGATTTCCCGACGACCGGTACGTTGTCTCCAGCCCGGCCGGCAGCAAAAGGCGAAGGAACGAGTAGATGGCTTCGTCGGAGAGCTTCTCGCCGTCGATCTCCGCGGTCACCAGATCGCCGATGATGTCTTCGGTCGGGTTAGACCTGCGCTGTTCGATCTGTTGCAGGAAATAGTCTTTCAGCGCCGCGGACGCCTCGAAAGCACGCTTGAACTTGACGGTGTAGCTGATCAGCTCGACGGCGCGCTTACGGAACCACGGCAGATCTTCCTCCGGCAGGCCCAGCAGCTTCGAGATGACGCGGGTCGGGAACTCGAGCGTGAAGTCTTTGACCAGATCGGCCTCGCCGGCGTCGATGAACTCGTCGATCAATGCGTTGACGACGGGCCGAACGATCTCCGGTTCCCATCGCAGCAGTGACTTTGACTTGAACACCGCGGAGACGAGATTGCGGTGTTCCCAGTGCGTCTTACCCTCCATCGCCAGAATCGTCGGCCCGATGAAGAGGCCGATGGTGGAGTCGTAGATGTGCGAGTTGAACACCTTGCCGTCGCGAAAGACCCGGTTGACCGCGTCGAAGGACACCGCGGCGTAGAGCTGCTCGGGCATCATCGAGGCAGGCGTCTTGGACCAGTCCATGACGCTGCCGCGGAAGACGCCTGCCTCCCGTCGCCGCTGCGCGAAGAGCGGGTATGGGTCACGAAGAAGGTCGAACGATTCATCGGCCGTGACGTCCTGCACTGGGCTTTCCACCGCTGATCTCCAGCATCGTCGAACGGACAGGTATCCTGCTATAGGTACTGTAAATCTTACAGTATAGCGATACGGCCAGGTTGGTGGCCTAGAGTTGGATCGGCGGTCCCGCGATCATCGAATTGATGAAGCCGGCGTCGACCTTGATGTCCTGCCCGGTGATCCAGCGGGCCCCCGGCGATCCGAGGAACGAAATCACCGGCGCAATGTCGTCTACGGTTGCGTGCCGGCCGACGGTGGCGCGGCACATGTCGAGCACCTCTTTGCCCATGGTCTGCTCGAAATCGGACAGGATCGGGGTCTCGACCGGCCCGGGGCTCACGGTGTTGATCCGTACGCCGTACTTGGTCCAGGCAGGCCCGGCGAGACGCTTGCAGTACAGGATCACCGCCTGCTTGGACGTGCTGTACACCGGATAGGTCGGGTCTTGGTCCGCTTGCCATCTCTCTACGGCCTCGGCGTCGGTGAGCTCCAACAGTCCGGCCAGGATCTCCAGGCGCTGGTCCCAGCCAAGCGCGGCCGTCGACGCGACAGAGACGACCGATCCGCCCTCGCGCAACAGCGGCAGCATGCCTTCGGTCATCAGTCGCGCGCCGAGGTAGTTCACCTTCAGCACGTCGGCGGCCGGCGCCGTGCCGGGAACACCGGCCACGTGGGCGAGCATGTCCCACCCTGAGCCGATCTCGCCAAGCACGGCGCTGATGCTCGCCGCATCGCGTAGGTCGCACTGCAGATAGTCGGAAGCCGGGGTCTTGTGCTCGCGGACGTCGACCGCCAGGACGTAGTCACCGCCGTCATGGAAATGTGTCGCGACGGCCGCACCGATGCCGGATCCCGCGCCGACCACCACGATCTTGCGTCGCTCGCCTCGCATCTACACCCAATCCTTCCCGCCGCACCGCGTTGTCGGCGTACCATCGAATGGCCGACAGTAAGGACGACAGTAAACTGTTCTGGTCCGCAAGACAACGAGTACGGGACGGACGAATGAGCACAACGCAAGAACGGGTCGACGGCGCGGTCGACGGTCACCGGGACGCTATGCGCGCGATCCTTGAGCGTCAGCGGCAGGCGTTCGTGACCGAAGGCCCACCCAGCATGGCCGCGCGGCGCGACCGCATCGACCGGCTGCTCGCGCTCGTCCTGGACAACGCCGATGCGTTCGTCGACGCCATGTCGGCCGATTACGGCACCCGGCCGAAGACGGGATCGTTGTTCACCGAAATCCTCGGCATGGTCGCGGTGATTGAGCACACCAGATCGCATGTGCCGCAGTGGATGCGGGCGACCAAGCTGATGCGGGCCGGGCGACTGTTCGGCCTGAAAGCCGAGGTCCAGCCCTCGCCACTGGGTGTTGTCGGAATCATCGGTCCGTGGAATTTCCCGCTCAACCTCGTCGTGCTGCCCGCCTCGGCCGCGTTTGCGGCAGGCAACCGGGTGATGATCAAGATGTCGGAGATCACTGCGCAGACCGCGGACCTGATGAAGGCGGCGGCGCCGAAGTACTTCGACCCAGCCGAACTCGATGTCGTCACCGGCGGGCCCGAGGTCGCGACGGCCTTCTCGACGCTGCCGTTCGACCATCTGTTCTTTACCGGTTCGCCGTCGGTCGGTGCACTGGTGCAACAGGCCGCGGCGCGCAACCGTTCCGGTGACGCTGGAACTTGGCGGCAAGAATCCTGTCGTGGTGTCGCCCGACGCCGACCTCAAGCGCTCTGCGGCGCGCATCGCGGCGGCTCGCATGATCAACGGCGGGCAGGTATGCATCTGTCCCGACTACGTTTTCGTGCCCGACGATCGGATGGACTCGTTCGTCGACGTCGCACGGCAGACGCTGCGTGGCATGTTCGGTTCGATCGTGTCCAACGATGACTACTGCTCGTCGGTCAACCACGCCAACTTCGACAAGGTCCTCGGCCTGATCGACGATGCGCGGGTCAACGGTGCCACCGTCGAGTCCGTCGCTCCCGCTCGGGAGTCACTCCCTGACCGCGCCACCCGCAAGATCGCGCCAACGATCGTGCGCGACATCGACGAGCACATGAAGATTGCCAACGAAGAGGTCTTCGGTCCCGTCCTGGTGGTCAGGCCCTACTCGCAACTGACCGACGCCATCGACTACATCAACAAGCGGCCCGCACCCCTTGTCGCGTATTGGTACGGTCCCGACAACGATGACTTCAAGAACTTCGTTCGCCACACCCGTAGCGGGGGAGTGGCGCGCAATGACTTCGCTGCCCAGATGATTCCGTCCGCCGCCCCGTTCGGCGGTGTCGGCCGCAGCGGCATGGGCGCATATCACGGAAAGGCGGGATTCGACGCGTTCAGCCACTACCGGACCGTGGTGGGCAGCGATCTGCCGTTCAGCATCACAGGGAGGGCGGCACCACCGTTCAGCTTTTCGATGAAAGCCGGGGTCGGTGTCGCGCTGCGCGTGGCGCGCAGCCGCACACGTCGTCGGCTCAAGCGCCGCCGAGGTTAGCTGCCGGCGAGGTTAGGTGCCGCTGATCGCCTGTTCGCGAGCCCAGCGGTAGTCGGCCTTACCCGCAGGGCTGCGCTCGATGACCGGCCGGAACACGATCGCCTTGGGAAGCTTGTACCGAGCGATGGAGCCCGCGGCGTGGTCGATCAGTTCCTTGGCATCGGCGGTGGCGCCTTCATCGAGCGCGACGATCGCGACGACCTCTTGCCCCCACCGCTCGCTTGGCCGCCCTGAGACCACCACATCGGCGACCGCGGGATGCGACGCGATCGCCGTCTCGACCTCCTCGACAAAGATCTTCTCGCCGCCCGAGTTGATGGTCACCGAGTCGCGGCCCAGCAGCTCGATGGTGCCGTCCGCGAGGTGGCGTGAGCGATCGCCCGGCACGGAGTACCGCACGCCGTCGATGACAGGGAACGTCGCCGCCGTCTTGGCCGCGTCTCCCTTGTAGCCCAATGGCACATAGCCCCGCTGTGCAAGCCAGCCCATCCCGTCGTGGCCCGGCTCGAGGATCGCACTGAGGTCCTCGGACGCCACGAACGTATCCGGCCCCGCGTTGAATATGCCTGTCGCCACCGCCCCTGGTGCGGACATGTGGGTCATCTGCGCGCCGGTTTCCGAGGACCCAACTCCGTCCGCGACGATCAGTCCCGGCTTGGCGTCGATGAGGCGCTGCTTGGCCGTTGGGGTAAGCAGCGCCCCGCCGTTGGCCACCACAGCCAACGACGAGACGTCGGCCGTTGCGCGTTCGATTGCGGCGGCGAGCGGTCGCGCCATCGCGTCGCCGACGACCGTCACCGCGAGCACCTTCTCTCGTTCGATGGTGCGGATGACCTCGTCGGCGTCGAAGTGGCTCGTCACCGATGAGAACACCACCGACTGCCCGGTGGTCATTGCCGTGAACGCAGCCCATTGCGCGGCGCCGTGAATCAGCGGCGGCAGGATCATCAACTTGGTGGCGGGGGCCTCCGCAACACGCTGGGCGATCTCGTCGTAGGAGTTGGCGAGCTCACCGGTGTAAAGGCTTCGGCCGCCGAACGACGTCATGAAGATGTCGTGCTGACGCCACAGCACGCCCTTCGGCATGCCCGTCGTGCCGCCTGTGTAAAGCACGTACAAGTCATCGGGCGACGGCTCGACCGGCGGCAGCTGCGCCGGTCTCGACTTCACGATCGATTCGTAGTCGACTGCACCGTGGACCAGGTCATTGCCGGAGTCGTCGGCGATCTGGATGAGGACACGCAAGCGGGACAGGTCGGGCAGGACCTCGGCAACCCGCGGGGCGAAAGTCGCGTGGTAGAGCAATGCGGTCGCACCGGAATCGGCGAGCAGATATTGCAGCTCGTTCTTGACGTAGCGGAAGTTGACGTTGAACGGCGCCACCCGCGCACGCCAGGCGCCGAGCATCGCCTCGATGTACTCGGGTCCGTTGTAGGCGTAGATGCCCAGTAGGTCCTGGCCCACGTCGTGACCAGGAAGTTCGGAGCGCTCGGTGTGGCATCCAAGGCCGCGCGAGTGCAGATAGGCCGCGAGCCGGTTGGACCGCTCGACGATCTGCGCGTACGTGTATCGGCGGTTGCCCTGGATGATGAATTCTCGATCACCGATGACGGCCGCGACGGCGTCAGCGGCGGCCGGCACGGTGAATTGTGTTGCAACCTCTGACATGTTGCCTTTCATGGCTGGTGGGGAAGCAGCCGGACCATCAGGCCACTGGCCTCACTCAACACTGTGTCTTCGGAGTCGGTCATCGTCGCGGAGACGAAGGCCTTCCGTCCGTCGATCGAGTCGATACGCCCCCGCGATGCGAGTGGTTCGTCGATGGGTGTGATCCTTCGGTAGTCCACGTGTAAGTAAGCAGTGCGGCTGATCGGACGGCCAGCGGCTGAGACGATCATGCCAAAATGCCAGTCGAAAAACAGCGGTATTACGCCGCCGTGCACGGCGCTGTTGCCGCCGACGTGGTAGCGGCTGAAGTGCCTGCGCATCGTGACGCCGTCGGGCCCCGAGTCGGTGATGGTCCACGGCGGCATCAGGGGATGCCCGAGTCCCGGCAGGTGCGGGGCCCGGCCTGCGGGGGCGAGGCCCTCGGGCGCCTTGTGGACTTCGAGCCGCTCGCAGAGCTCTTCGATGCGCTGGGCGGCATCGGTCCACAATGCGCCGTCGGGATCGGTGGACACGGCAATGTCCTGCAATCGGCGCATGGCCGCCATGAACCGGTCCAGCTCAGGCGGTGCATCCACGGACGTGATCGGGGGAAAGCCCCGGGTGTCGGTCACGACTGCTTCCACGCATCGATCAGGTCGTCGGTGGTGGTGATCGTCGCCAGCAGTGACAGCGTGTTGTCGATGATCGAGGTTGCGTAGCCGGCGGGGATGCCTGCGACCGCGTCCCTGGGCACGATGACGCGGTACGCGGCGTTCACGGCGTCCATGACGAGGTTGGTGATCGCGACGTTGACCGAGACGCCGACGGCGACGATGGTCGAGACGCCGAGGTTGCGCAGGGTCGCGTCGAGGTCGGTGCCGCCCATCGGCCCGATGCCGTGCGAGCGGCGCAGCACCACATCGGTTGGCTCAGGCCCAAGCTCGGGCAGCAGCGACGCGCCTTCGCTGCCGGGGCAGATGTCGACACCGCTTCGCCCGATGGCGAAGATCTTCGCGTTGTGATTGCCCCCGAGTCCGTCGGGCCGCCGCTGCACCAGGCAGTGCACCACCTTCACGCCGGCATCGCGGGCCGCCGGTAGCAGCCGCTCGATGTTGGGCACCGCCTCGCGGCGCGCCTCATCGGCGAGGACCGCCAGTCCCGCGTTGGGGCCGACGACCGCGCCCTGACACTCCTGGGTGACGATCGCGGTGTGAGCGGGAGCCGCAAGCTCGCCGAGGTCGACCTTCACGCGGACGCGACCACTCTGTCCGGCGGCACCTCATAGAACTGCGTTGCCCACTTCCTCATGGCCATATAGGGTTTCGCATCTATTTTGGCCAACGGCGGACGCTCCACGTACTCCTGGTAGCGCCAGATATCCAGGTCCTCCCACACGGTTCCGAGGAACTGTTTCTCGACCTGTTCGCGTACCGAGTCCGGTGGCGCGTCGGAGGTATCGCCCGGTAGCCGGGGCCACCAGATCGAATAGAACATGTTGGAACGTTCTTCGTCGACCGGCGTGCAGGCGAAGATCAGGCGGTGGTTCGATGAGCCCTCGAACGCGCTTATGGCGAACCCGAGCCCGGAGAAATGGCTGTGGATCCGCAGTACCATCTTGTTCGGATCATCGCTGCGGGCGTCAGGCCACCCGGTGAGAAAGCGCCACTCCTCGTTGACGGCCTCCCAGTGCAGGCACACCGGCGTCACTGTCGCGCCGTGCACGTAGTGAAAGTGAGAGCTGTCGGGGCCATTCTCGGCGACGATCTGGGGATGCACGGGCTCGTCCTCGGCGCGCCGGGAGAACTCCGGGTAGGGACGGTAGTAGGCCTCGGGGTCGGTCTCGAACTGCGGAAATTTGTGAAAGTGATCCGGCAGTTCCCACTGCGGCTCGTTGCCGTCCGGCTGGTGCCAGACGAACACGCAGCCGTACTGTTCGCGAACGGGGAAAACTCGTAGCCGCAGTGCGCGATTCGGCCGGTCCGGCTGGTAGGGGATGTAGCGGTTGGTGCCGTCGGGACCCCAACGCCAGCCGTGGAACGGACACTCGACGCAGTCTCCGACGACCTTGCCGCCGTGGCCGATGTGGGCGCCGAGGTGCCTGCAGTGACCCGACAACAGGTGCAGCTCACCCGACTCGTCGCGGTAGGCCACCAGATCCTCGCCGAAGTACCGCAGCGGGCGCACCTCGCTCACGGAGAACTCGGCCGACCAGCCGATCATGAACCAGCCGGTGACCTTCCAGGTGAACGGGACCTTCACCGCGGTGCCTCCTAAGTCGACGGATACTAAATCGATTACAGTATAGATTTCCGCAAAGGGCACATCGGGAGGCTGCGACGGGTTGGCGACCAGCTTGCCGGCCGCTTTCGCCGATGTAGCGCTCAGGTGCGATCTCGGCCGAATTTCCGCCGCGACATTACAACCGACGCGAAACAGGCTGTCAGTCAATCAATTTGAACTCACGGCCGCATGGCGACGTATGAGCCTGCCACTGCACGCCGAATCTACCCCGACCGTCAATCCGCACTTGATTTTTCGTAAACCTACGATAGCGTAGGTTACGCAGCCGTAGGTAAGGGACTAAAGGTCGGGAGAGTCTCCATGACGACAACCCAAGAGGCATTACTCACAGAGCTGGAACCAGTGGTAGAGGCCAACCTCAACCGACACCTTGCGAAGGCGAAGCCCTGGAATGCGCACGACTACATTCCCTGGAGCCGTGGGCGTGACTTCGCTCTGTTGGGTGGTCAGGACTGGGCCCCTGAGGATTCCCACCTCGACGAGGTTTCCAAAGCCGCCATGATCGTGAACCTTCTCACCGAGGACAACCTGCCGTCCTACCATCGCGAAATCGCCGTGCGCTTCGGAAGTGAAGGCGCCTGGGGACAGTGGGTCGGCCAGTGGACGGCCGAAGAGGGGCGTCACAGTATTGCGATACGCGACTATCTCGTCGTCACCCGCGGCGTCGATCCTGTAGCCCTTGAGCGCGGTCGCATACTGCACATGGCGGCCGGCTACGACTCGGGCGACAAATCGCCAATAGAGGCCTTGGCCTACGTGTCTTTCCAGGAACTGGCGACGCGGATCAGCCACCGCAACACCGGGCGAGCATCTGGATGTCCTGTCGCCGAACAACTCCTCACCCGTATAGCAACCGACGAGAACCTGCACATGGTCTTCTATCGGAACCTGGTGAACGCTGCGCTTGATATCGCACCGAGCGCGACCCTCCAGGCGATCGCTCGCGAAGTGATCAACTTCCAGATGCCGGGAAGTACCATGCCAGGCTTCGCGGAAAATGCTCTGGCGATCGCCAAGGCCGGCATCTACGACCTGCGTTCGCATTTGGATCATGTCCTGCGTCCGGTGTTGCGGTTCTGGAGAGTGTTCGAGCGTGAGAATCTCGACGGTGAAGCAGCGCGCGGGCGAGATGAACTGGCGGCCTTTCTCGATCTGGTGGAGGAAAAGGCCTCCTACTATGACCAACGTCGCGAAGAACGACTGGCCGGCGCAGGCGTGCCTTCCGGCCGATGACTGCTGACTGCGGCGGCCTCGCCGTGTGTAACGCCATGGCGCGATTTGGACCGATTCTCCGCCACGGCGTTACGACCGGCATCATCCACTGGCAATGACGGCCTCCCCGAAGGCCTTGATGAAGTCAGAGGCGGCCTGCGGGTTCGATCCGTCGACCTGCACGACCGCCCAGTTCGCTCCGAAGCCGGCCAGCTCATCGAGGACGTCGCAGGTATGTTGCAGCGACGCGTCGTCGTCGAGGTCGATGGCAGGATCACCGAGGTCTGGAATTGCGGGTACAAGCATGGGGTTTGGGCGTGACCGATCGGTGCTCGAAGAACTGGGCTACTACCTGCTGGCCGGGGCAGGCGGGGAAGGTCCGGCGACGCTGATGGATGAGGCCCGCCGCGGCGAGGAGCTGGGCTTCGGCACCGCGTTCATTTCCGAGCGGTGGAACGTCAAGGAAGCGTCCTCGCTCGTCGGTGCGGCGTGCGCGGTCACCAGCCGGATGCAGATCGCCACGGCGGCGACGAATCACAACATTCGACACCCGTTGATCACCGGTTCGTGGGCGACGACCATGCACCGCCTGTCGGGCGGCCGCTTCACACTCGGTATCGGCCGCGGCGTCGCGGCCATGTACGCCGCCTTCGGCGTCCCGGCGGTGACGACCGCGCAGATGGAGGACTTCGCCCAGGTCATGCGTCGGCTCTGGAACGGCGAAGTGATCTTCAACCACGACGGACCGATCGGCAAGTACCAGGTGCTGTTCCTCGATCCTGACTTCAAGGAGGACATCCGGCTGGCTCTCGTCGCGTTCGGGCCGAACACGCTCAAGCTCGGCGGCCGGGCTTTTGATGACGTCATCTTGCATACCTACTTCACGCCGGAGACGCTGCAGCGGTGCGTCAAGACGGTGAAGGACTCCGGGGAGAAGGCCGGCCGCGATCCGGACAACGTGCGGGTGTGGTCGTGCTTCGCGACGGTCGGCGACCACCTGCCCGAGGAGTTGCGGCTCAAGAAGACCGTAGCCCGGCTGGCGACCTACCTCCAGGGCTATGGCGATCTGATGGTGACGACCAACAACTGGGATCCCGCTGTGCTGCAACGCTTCCGGGAAGACTCGGTGGTGACGTCGATCCCGGGCCCGATCGACCACAAGGCGACTCCGGAGCAGATCGAGCACATCGCCACGCTGATCCCCGACGAGTGGCTGGAGCCGTCGGCCACCGGATCGGCGCAGCAATGCGTCGACAGGATCCGCAAGGAGTTCGACTACGGCGCCGACGCGTTGATCATGCACGGTGCCACCCCCGACGAGCTGGAGCCGATCGTCACCGCGTACCGCGCGAGGCAGTAGTGTCCCGATTCCGTGTCGGTCTACTGGACCCGGTCATGGCCGCCGCGGCCTACTGTCGATGCGTTCAGTCGTGCGAGCTACCTTGCGGCCGTTGCCAATCGCGTTGACTCGTACTGGATTCCCGACCACATCAATGGTCAGACACCGCGATCGCTGTGGGACCCGCGGTACACGGCGGCGGCACGTCTGTTGCGGTCGCCCGATGCGGCGATGGAGGCCTGGACCTCGTTGGGCAGCTTGGCGGCGCGCCGTCGCTTCAACCGAGTCCGTCTCGGTGTCGGCGTCACCGACACCGGCATACGCCACCCGCCGTGACCGCGCAGGCCGCCGCGACGCTGCACTTGATGACACGTGGACGGGCGATTCTGGGTATCGGTCCCGGAGAGCGCGTCGGCAACGAACCCTACGGCGTCGACTGGTCGAAACCCGTTGCCTGGTTCGAGGAGGCCCTTGCCACCATCCGCGCGCTGTGGGACTCGAAGGGCGAACTAGTCAACCGTGATTCACCGTTCTTCCCGTTGCGCAATGCGATCTTCGATCTGCCGCAGTACAAAGGCAAGTGGCCAGAGATCTGGATTGCTGCGCACGGCCCTCGAATGCTGCGGGCCACCGGGCGTTACGGCGACGCGTGGTTCCCGGGATTCGCCCACCGGCCGAAGGACTACGTCGAACGTCTTGAGGTCATTCGGTCGGCGGCCTCCGACGCCGGACGTGATCCGATGTCCGTCACGCCCGCATTGTGGATGCCGGTCATCGCAGGCCCAAGTCGCGATGCCGTCGACGCGGCGCTGGACACCACCGTTGTCAGGGCGTGGGCGCTGAACGCGCCCGCGGAGTTCTACGCGCATCATGGTGCGGCACATCCGATGGGCGCCGACTTCGCCGGGATGCAGGACCACGTCGCGTTCACCATGGATGAGAAGACGATTCGCGAGAAGGCCGCCCAGGTGCCACTCCCTGTGGTCAAGGGCATGGTGCTGAACGGAACTGTCGATGACGACGTAGCGCAAGTGGCGCAGTGGCGCGATCACGGTGTGCGCTACATCGTCGTCGTCAACTTCGGTCCGATGCAGCCGAATGTCCGCGGCGCACTTGCGACCATGCTCCCGTTCAACAAGGTGGTGCGTGGCCTCAAGCGGCTGTGAATTAGGGCGTAATCACGGTGCGGCTCACCGGTTCCGCAGCGGCCTGCCGGCTGTAGAGGCCGCGCTGCAGTGCGCCCAGCAGCGCATCCCTGGTCTCCCGCGGATCGATGAGGTCGTCGAAGCCGAGGTGGCCTGCAGACCGGAAGGACGCCTCCACTTCGGCCTTTCGGAGCTTGGCCTCCATGTCCTCAGCGGCGTGTGACGCTCGGCTCAACGCGGCGGCGCTCATCGCGCCCATCGTCGCGCCGGGGTAGGCGAATGTCGCGCTCTGATTGTCGAATCCGAGAAGTGACATGACCATCGAGCCGAATCCGTAGGCCTTGCGCAGTGTCACGTGCAGCTTCAGCGTGGTGGCCGCGGTCTGGGCGGCGAACATCCGCGCCCCGCTGCGCAACACGCCGCTTTTCTCGGACCGGCTGCCGGGCAGCATGCCGGGGTTATCGGCGAGGAAGACGATCGGGAGGTGGAACGAGTCGGCCACCGTGATGAAGTGCGCTGCCTTGTCGGCGGCATCGGCATCGATGGAGCCTGCGAGCACCTTCGGCTGGTTCGCGACGACGGCGACGGGATGGCCACCGAGATGTGCCAGTGCGCAAATGATCGCGGGCCCGAACTTCGGCTGCACCTCAAACCAGTCGGCAGCATCGAAGACAACGTCGAGGACGGCACGCATGTCGTATATCCGGCGGTTGCCGCGGGGCACGATGTCGAGGAGTTCGGGTGTCGGCCGAGGCTCGGTCGCCTCGCTGGCGGCCAACGACGAGGGGTATGACCATGCGCTAGCGGGGAAATACGACAGATACCTGCGGATGTCGTCGAGCACCTGTTCGTCGTCCTCGGCGAGGTTGTGGATCACACCGCTGGCCAGCGCGACGCTGGGCCCGCCGAGGTCCTCCTTGGAAATCTCTTCGCCCGTCGACTCTTTCACGACAGGCGGGCCTGCCGTGAAGATCGCGCCCTGACGGCTCATGATCGTCCAGTCGCATACCGGCGCGACGAGGGCGCCGTGGCCGGCGGACGGACCGAGCAACCCCGCCACGGTCGGAACCTTGCCGGAGCACTGCGCCTGCGCGAGCAGGTCGGTGGGTGTGCGCCCGTAGTGCTCGCCGCTCGGGCGGAATCCGGCCCCTTCGAGGAGCATTACGAGCGGGATCCGGTCGCGCAGCGCCAACTCGGCCAGCCGGTAGCGCTTGGCGTTGCCGCCCGGCCCGATGCTGCCGGCCAGCGTGGTGAAGTCCTCTGCCCCCACCATCACCGGTGAACCGTCGATGAGTCCGTAGCCGGCGACGATCCCGTCGGCCGAGATGTCGCCGCCGACCAGGGTGCCGAACTCGCGGAACGTGCCCTTGTCGAGAAGGTGCTCGAGTCGCGCTCGGGCGTCGAGCTTGCCCTTGCCGTGATGCCTGGCGACCCGCTCGGATCCGCCCATCGCTCGCGAACGCTCACGCCGAAGATCGAGATCTTCGAGCGTCTCCTTCCAGCCCTGCTCGTTCGTCATGCGCACTTCCTGTCGTCGAAAGGCGATCGTCGCACCGGCATGTTCACGTTGACCATACTGAATTGCTTACTGTAGCGTCCTCTTTTATGAGTGACCGCGGCGGCCTCAAGGTCGACGGGGCCGTTTCCAGCCAACTCGCCAACATCGCAAAGGCAGCGAGCACGCTGGAGAGCCGGGGCTACGACTGCTGCTGGACAGCTGAAATCAACCACGACCCCTTCCTGCCGCTGGTGTTGGCCGCTGAGCACACCACAAACATCGAACTGGGCACCAGCATCGCGGTGGCGTTCGCGCGCAATCCGATGAGCGTCGCGAACATCGGCTGGGACCTGCAGGCGTATTCGCAGGGCCGCTTCCTGCTCGGCCTCGGCTCGCAGGTACAGGCGCACATCGAGAAGCGGTTCAGCATGCCCTGGAGTCAGCCGGTGCGTCGCATGCGCGAGTTCGTGCTGGCGCTGCACGAGATCTGGTCGTGTTGGCGCGACGGCACGAAGCTGGGCTTCGAGGGTGACTTCTACACGCACAAGCTCATGACGCCGATGTTCACCCCCGAGCCGCAGCCGCACGCCTTCCCGAAGATATTCGTCGCCGCTGTCGGTGAAGCGATGACCGAGATGTGCGGTGAGGTCGCCGACGGCATGCTCGCTCACGCCTTCACGACCAAGCGCTACTTCGAGGAGGTGACCACGCCCGCGTTGCTGCGCGGTATGCAGCGCGCTGGTCGGCAGCGAAGCGAGTTTGCTCTGTCCGCTCCGATCTTCGTGGTCACCGGAAACGACGAATCCGAGTTGGCCGCCGGCGCCGTCGGCACTCGCAAGCAGGTCGCCTTCTACGGATCGACTCCCGCGTACCGCAAGGTTCTGGAGCTGCACGGTTGGGGCGAATTGCACACGGAACTGCACCGGCTGAGCCGGGCGGGGAAGTGGGACGCGATGGGTTCGCGCATCGACGACGAGATCCTTGAGGCGTTCGCGGTCGTCGCCCCGCTCGACGAGGTGGCGGACAAGATCCGTGATCGATGCGACGGGGTGATCGATCGCGTGCTTGTCGGTTTCCCGTCCTCTGTCCCGGAGGACACTGTCTGCGCTGTGCTGCAGGAGCTGCGCGGCCAACCAGTGAGGAGTCGCCCATGACTGCGCCGACGATGGATGAAGCCGCCAAGGTGTTCGCCGACCCGATCGCATACACCGATGAGCCGAAACTGCATGCGGCCCTGAGTCATTTGCGGGCCCACGTCCCGGTGTCGCGCGTTGACGCGCCCTCGTACCGGCCGTTCTGGGCCATCACCAAGCACGCCGACATCATGGCGATCGAGCGCGACAACACGTTGTTCACCAACTCGCCACGACCGGTGCTGATGACCGAAGAGGCCGACGAGCAACAGGCCGCGGTGGGAATCAGCACGCTGATCCACATGGACGACCCGCAGCACCGCGTGGTGCGGGCCATCGGCGCCGACTGGTTCCGCCCGAAAGCCATGCGGGCGTTGAAGGTTCGCGTCGACGAACTCGCCAAGCGATTCGTCGACAACATGGTGGAATCCGGTGATCAGTGCGACTTCGTCCAAGAGGTCGCGGTGAATTATCCGCTCTACGTCATCATGTCGATGCTCGGCCTTCCCGAACACGACTTCCCGCGGATGCTCAAGTACACGCAGGAGTTGTTCGGCAACGACGACGCCGAGTTGCAGCGCAGCGAGACGAAACAGGAGCAGCTCGGGGCGCTCCTCGAAATGTTCGAGTACTTCACCGCGGTCACGGCCTCCCGCCGGGAAAACCCGACCGAGGATCTGGCGTCGGCCATCGCCAACGCCACGATCGACGGTGAGACGCTATCGGACATCGAGACGGTGTCGTACTACTCCATCATCGCCGCTGCCGGTCACGACACCACGAGCGCGGTGATCTCGGGAGGGTTGCACGCCCTGATCGAACACCCCGATCAGCGTGCGCGCCTTCGGGATAACCCCGCGCTGATGCCGCTGGCCGCCGAGGAGATGATCCGCTGGGTCACGCCGGTGAAGGAGTTCATGCGCACGGCTCGCGACGGCACGACCGTGCGCGGAGTGCCGATCGCTGCCGGGGAATCGGTGCTGCTGTCCTACGCATCGGCCAATCGTGACGAGGACATTTTTGAGGATCCCTTCACGTTCGACGTGGGTCGCGATCCCAACAAGCACCTCGCGTTCGGCTACGGTGTGCATTTCTGTCTCGGCGCGGCGCTGGCCCGGATGGAGGTCAACAGCTTCTTCTCTGAGCTGGTGCCGCGGCTGGAGTCGATCGAACTCACCGACGATCCACAACACATCGCCACGATCTTCGTCGGCGGGCTCAAGCACCTGCCGATCCGTTACTCGCTCAAGTGAATTGACCGCCACGCCTGGGCGACGGCCGCCTCAGCGCACTGAGGCGGCCGTCCTGACACCAGGTCAGATCGGGAGCGGAATCCAGATCCCGAAGAACCAGAAGCCCCATTGGTTTTGGCCCTGATCCCACAGGGGTTGCTCGTTGAAGCCCCAGTAGTTGATCGGCGGCGGCGGCGGTCCCCACGCTCCTGGCAACGGTCCATCCCACGGCGGTGGCGGCGGTGCGCCCCAGCCCCATGGCGGCAGTTGGTTGCCCCATGGGGCACCTTGGAACCGACCGCGCCAGTCGTTATCGCCTGGGTTCCACGGTGGTCGCCAATCGTGGTTGTCGGGTCCGCGGAAGTCGGGACCGCCGGGTCCGCGGAAGTCGCCGGGCGGACCGCCTGGCCCGTCGGGTCCGCGACGGAAGTCACCGGGCGGTGGACCGTCGGGACCACCTGGACCGCCGGGACCACGGAAGTCGCCGGGTGGCGGACCACCGGGACCACGGAAGTCGCCGGCTGGCGGACCGCCGGGACCACGGAAGTCGCTGGGTGGCGGACCGGTGGGCGGCGTACCATCTGGACCGCCGGGCCCGCGCTGCGGCGGAGGTCCGCCCGGACCACCGGGGCCACATTGTCCCTGTGGGGACGGTATGCATGGTGCGGCGTTGGCAACGCCTGACCCCAGACTGATTCCGGTCACGCCCAGCGTGCAGCCGATCGCTGCTCCCGCGATCACTTGTTTGAGCTTCATTACCTGGCCTTTCGCGTCGATAGACGCCCAACCCAAAGGCGAGGTTAGGTAGGCACTCTAAGAATGAGCTATGTCGTCACTATCAAAGTGCTGTGCGGCCGGCGCAAGTAGCTCTGTTGCTGGTAATTGACAAGCCGGTCAACAACATTCAGTGCGGGGCGTTCGTTCTGTCGAGTTGGGCCTGCAATGAAGCCGCCCCGCCGCCCGACTCATGCTTGTGTTGGGACAGGGCTTGGGTGGAGACGTCGTGGCCTTCTGCGGCTTTGCGTAGGGCGCCGACGGTGGCCTGTTCGCGGGTGATGTGGGTGAACGGGTCGAAGTGATACCAGCGCATGGCGTTCTCGAAGGTCATCT
>JAOPVX010000060.1 GCA_025965975.1 Mycobacterium sp.
TGGCCGCTGCACTTGACGTCGCCGCCGGAACGGTGGCCCGGCGGTGGCGGCGCATGACCGACGCCGGCACGGCGTGGGTGTCCTCGGTACCGGGCCCGCACGTCGCGATGTTCGGGGCTGTCTTCGAAGCGCGGGCCGTCGCGGGGCATATCGATCACGTGGCGCACAAGCTTGCCGCCTCACCGAATGTCGCGAGCGTGTATGTAACCACCGGCGGGTTCGATCTGGTCGCTCTGGTACTCGCCGACCAGTTGGATACGTTGAACCGCTTGCTGCTTGACGATCTCCCCCGGCTTCCGCAGATCGAGCAAGCCAGATCCTCTATCGGGATCGACTGGTACAGCGGAGCGCGATGGCGACTAGGTGCGATCAGCAGGCAACAAGCCAACGCGGTGCGCCTCGACTCTGACGGCGGTCGTCCGATAGCCGCGCGCACGCAGGCTTTGAGCGCCCAGGATCGGGCGCTGTATCTCGCCCTGCAATATGACGGGCGCGCGGGGTATCGAGACCTGGCGCGCGGACTCGATTCATCGGAGTATCAGGTGCGGCGGCGCATCAGCGCCCTGGAGCGACGCGGAATGCTGACCTTCCGCACCGACTTCGCCCGCGGCCCCGGCGGGTGGGCGATCCAGCTGGCTCTGTGGCTAGCGGTACCGCAAGACGAGTTGACCGAGGTCGGCGCCGAGATCGCGGGGTGGCGCCAGACACGCATCTGCCTGTCGATCATCGCGCCCGCGAATCTGATTGTGATCACCCAACTGCACCACCTCGCCGAGGCGGAGCCGCTGTTCGACCGTATTCGCGCTCAGTGGCCCAGAGTCCAAGTGCCCGATCAGCGGGTCGTGCTGCGGCGGGTCAAGTCGTGGGGCCGGCTGCTCGACCGGGATGACCGCGCCATCGACGTCGTCCCGGTCGATCCTTGGGCCACCTCGCCGGATTCCTAAAACAGCACTACTGACCACGCCAGATAGCGGTACAGACTTACCGCTGATCGGCAATTTCCGCAATCTTCGCAGCATCTCGATCTCCCTGCAGTTCTCTTGGTACATGGCCGAGACCGCAGGTTCACAGGTCACGACCGCACTGGCGGACTGGGTCGCGGGCGTTGACCTCGATGCGGTGCCCTTGCACACCCAGGCGCGCGCGAAATATCTGCTGCTCGACGGCGTCGCGTGCGGCCTGGTCGGCGCTCAACTGCCGTGGTCGCGGGTGGCAACTGCTGCCGTGCTCGACATCGAAGGCAAGGGCGACGCCGCGGTGATCGGCACCGGGCTGACGTCTAGTTCGCCGGCCGCGGTCCTGCTGAACAGCACTTTTGTTCAGGGCTTTGAACTCGACGATTTTCATCCGCTGGCGCCGCTGCACAATGCCGCGTTGATCGTTCCGGTGATGCTGGCCACCGCGCAACACCAACGTATGAGCGGGCGCCAGGCGCTGCTGGCCGCGATCGTCGGCTACGAGGTCGGCCCGAGGGTGGGCCTCGCGTTGCACGGCGCGCAGATGCTCTCGCGTGGCTGGCACAGCGGAGCGGTCTTCGGCACACACACCGCGGCGATGACGGCCGGCAAGCTGCGGGGACTCGACGCCGACCGACTCGAGGACGCCTTGGGTATGGCGGGCACCCAGTCGGCGGGCCTGATGGCCGCCCAGTACGAAGCCATGTCCAAACGTATGCAGCACGGCTTCGCCGCGCGCAACGGGTTTTACGCCGCCGCACTCGCCGCCGGCGGCTACACCGGCATCAAACAGGTCTTCGACCGGCCGTACGGCGGCTATCTTTCGGTGTTCGGTGAAGGACATCACCCCGACGCCAGCCAGGTGTGCGCGGGCCTGGGGCAGTGGTGGCACACCGACGTGGTGTTGGTGAAATCGTATGCGGCCCAGGGCGGTCTGCACGGAACAATCGATGCGATCGTCGCCCTGCGCACAGAACACCAGATCGACCCGGCCGCGGTCGCCCGTATCGACATCGGTGTCGGGGACACCGTGTATCACCACGGCTGGTGGGTGCCGCAGCGGCCGTTGACCGAAGTAGGTGCCCAGATGAACCTGGGGTACGCCGCATCGGTCGCCCTGCTCGACGGTGAAGTGACACCGCGGCAATACACCACCAGCCGCCTCAACAGCGACGACGTGTGGGATCTGCTGGGCAAGGTTTCGGTTCGGCTCGACACGGGAATCGAGAACGGGCCGGCCGATCAGCGCTTCGCCACCGAGGTGGCGATCACCCTCGACGACGGGACCGTGTACACCACGCGGGTCAATCAGCCGCACGGCGGGCCAGCCGATCCCGTCACCAACGACGAAATCGTCGCCAAGTACCGAACACTGGTCTCCGCACTCATGCCCGCCGACCGCGTCGACGCCATCCAGGCCGCCGTCCTCGGACTCGACGGACTCGACGATGTGGATGAACTCACTGCGCTGCTCGCCGCGCCGGTCGCCGGCGCACTCGACTGAAAGAAACGGAATATCTGTGACGAATCGACCGCCAACACCACGCGCCACCTTGCGCCGACAGCTGGGCGGCGACGAATTGATCATCGCTCCCGGGGTTTTCGACGGCTTGTCCGCGTCGATCACCCGGCGCATCGGATTCGCCGCGGCCTACCTTACGGGGGCCGGGGTGGCGGCTTCAGGCTTCGGGCTGCCCGACATCGGGCTGCTCACTCAGACGGAGATGGCCGAACGTGCTCGCGTCCTCGTCTCCGTGCTCGGTGATCTGCCGCTCATCGCCGACGCCGACACCGGATACGGCGCTCCGATCAACATCATCCGCACCGTGCGCGAATACGAGGCCGCCGGCGTGGCGGCGATCCAACTGGAGGACCAGGCGTTTCCCAAGAAGTGCGGACACCTGCCAGACAAAGAGCTGATCGGCGCCGAGGAATTCGTGGTCAACTTGCACGCTGCCCTCGACGCACGCATCGATCCCGAACTGGTCGTCATCGCGCGCACCGATTCCCGTGGTCCCCTGGGGATCGACGCCGCGATCAGCCGGGCCAACACCTACGCCGAAGCCGGCGCCGACGTCATCTTCGTCGAGGCACCCCAGGGGATCGACGAGATCAACCTCATCGCCAAAGAGGTCACCGCGCCGCTGCTGATCAATCTGGTCCTCGGCGGACTGACGCCCTTCGAATCCGCCCAGCGCCTACAGGATCTCGGCTACCGCATCGCGATCCATCCTTCGGCGGCACTTGGCGCGGCCGCCGTGAGCATGGTCGCTGCGCTCGCGCAGATCGCCGACAAGGACCCGCTGCAATGGTTGCCGTCCAACCCCGGCGAGTTCTTCAATCTCGTCAACCTCGCCGAGTGGTCAGCGCTTGGTGAGTCGTATCGGCGCGACCCGGCAGGTAAGAGCTGAAGCCATGAGCATGACCATGATCGAGAACCTCCTCGCCCGCAAAGCCGGGATCGACCAGGTCCGGCCCGGCGACATCGTCACCGTCGAGGTCGACATGTGCGTCATGATCGACCTGCAATTCGCGACCATGTGGATACAGCCCAACCGTATTCACGACGCGGACAAGGTGGCGGTGGTCATGGACCACGCGATTCCGGCACCCACGCTCAAAGACGCCGCCGGTGGGCCAAAGGCTCGACAGTTTGTCGCGGACTTCGGTATTGAAAAGTTCTTCGATGTCGGCCGCCACGGTATCTGCCACGAGGTGATCGCCGAAAACGGCCTCGCCCGGCCCGGCGAAGTCCTCGCCTGCACCGACTCACACACCTGCGCCGGCGGCGCGTACAACGCAGCCGCGCGCGGCCTTGGCCCCGTCGAGGTGTTCGCCATACTGTGTACCGGACAGACCTGGTATCAGGTCGCGCCGACGGTGCGCTACGAGTTGGACGGGGTGCTGCCCGGCGTCATCAGCGGGAAGGATGTCTTCTTGCACATCGCCAACGAATACGGCGACGCGACCAACCAGAACCTGGAGTTCGGTGGACCAGGACTGGCCAGTATCCCCGTCGCCGACCGGCGCACCATCGCCACGCAGGCCGCCGAAATATCGGCCGATTTCGCCACATTCGGCGTCGACGACGTGCTGCGCGGCTACCTATCCGACCGCGGCGTCGAGGATTACCAGGCCGCCGAAACCGACCCAGACGCCCATTATCTCGATGTCCGGCATATTCACCTTGGCGCTTTGGAGCCGTTTGTGGCCCGGCCCGGTTCGGTCAGCAACAACGGTGTTCCGGTGTCAGCGATCGAACGTCGCAAACTGGACCAAGCGTTCATCGGGTCGTGCGCTAACGGCCAACTCAACGACCTACGAATCGCCGCTGACATCCTGCGCGGCCGATCCGTCGCGCCCGGGGTGCGCTTGCTGGTCACCCCGGCTTCGCAGCAGGTGTACCGAGAAGCCATGCGGCTCGGCTACTTACAGGACATCGCCGACTCCGGCGCAGTGGTGACCAACTCCACCTGTGGGGCCTGCTTCGGCTACCACATGGGAGTTCTCGGTCCCGGCGAAGTATGTCTGACGTCGAGCACCCGAAACTTCACCGGGCGTATGGGCAGCACCGAAGCCGAGATCTACATGGCCGCACCGGCTACCGTGGCCGCATCGGCGATTACCGGATACATCACCGACCCCAGGACCGTGACCCCGTGAACACCCGCATCGACGGAAAAGTATGGGTGTTCGGCAATTCCGTCAACACCGACGCCATGTACCCCGCGTTCGCGATGAAGATGGAAATCCCCGAAGCATCCCAACACATCTTCTACGAGGTACGGCCAGGGTGGACCGACGAGGTTGCCCGGGGCGACCTCGTTATCGCCGGAAAGAACTTCGGGGTCGGCTCCTCGCGCCCAGTTGCCGCATTGTTCCGTCACCTCGGTGTCGCCGCATTGGTCGCCGAGGAATTCAACTCGCTGTTTCTGCGCAACGCCATCAACGCCGGCCTGCCCGCACTGACCGTTCCCGGCGTCACCGCAATGTTCAACGACGGCGACCACGGCAGCATCGACATTGCCAGCGGAGTCTGCGTCAACGAAACCACCGGCGCGACAATAAAAGCACCGCCATTGCCCGAGCTTGTCCTCGACATACTGGGCAGCGGCGGCGTCCTCGCCCAGCTATGCGAAGCCGGCTACCTGCCCATCGAACTGCTCGACGCATTGCGATCCGGAGCTATCCCCACCGAATCTGGAGGCGGCGCGTGACCGTCGTACCACTGGCCGAAGCGATTTGGCGAGTGCCCGTTTCACGAGGCGACCGCGACAACGTCTTTATCATCGCCGGCGATGACGGCCTCACCCTCGTCGACGCCGGATGGGCCCGCTCCCGAGATCGTGCTGGCCGCGGTCACCGAACTCGGCTACCAACCGCGCGACCTTCGCCGCATCGTCATCACGCACGCCCACCCCGACCACGTACGAGGCTTGGCTGAACTTCGCGAACTGACCCGGTCGCAGGTGCTAATCCATCTCGCAGACGCAGCATGGCTCAGCGGCGGCCGCGTCCCTGCCGGAGGACGCTGCGGATCGATAGGAACGTTCGTCGACCGTCTACCGCTATTGCACTGGACGCCCGTCAAACCCGACGTCGACCTCATCGACAACGAGATCATCCAAGGTAGCAACGGACTACGCGTCATCCACACTCCCGGACACAGCCCCGGGCACGTCTGTCTGCTACACGAACCAACCAGCACCCTGCTCACCGGCGACGCCATCCTGAACCGAGGATCGACACCCTCGCACGGACCGAACTTCCTTGCCAACGATCTTGCGGAGCGGGACGTCTCCCTCGCACGGCTCCCCGACGACATCACAGCTGTCGGATTCGCCCACGGAGCACCACTTTCCGGCCACGCAGTCGAGGCATACCAGCACTTTCGACTGACTGCCGCCGATGATCACCGGCCACCATGAATCAACACCGGTAGCGACGGCCGACCCAATGGGCCGCGCCGGCGTTACACGTGGATTCCACACGATCCCCGACCAAGGCAGGGCCATGGCGACGAGATCCAGAACCTGATTTATCACCGGAACCTCGACCGGCTTGAGGCGCGCCGACACCGCACCACCGCCGCGCCGACTCCCCTGGGCAGCGATGCCTTTACGAGGGCGTGCATGCGGCGCTTACCGCCCGACTTCTCGAAGTGGACGCTCAACGCTCGCACGCATCCATTACCGACCACACCTGAGCAGTGACCGTCCGCTGAACGCGAAACAACAGCCAAATAGCGCGGATCGACGGGCGATCCGACGAACCGCCCCGGCGGTCGGCTTAGCCTAGCCAATAGGCAGCGCAACACTGCTGCGGGGCACCGGTGGGCGCCCCGAAGGCACAGCTCGCTGAGGACGAAAAGAGCTAACCGCCAAGCGATTTGAGGTCTATATGGGTCCCGCCGGAGATTGCTTAGTGGTCGACTGCATAATTACAGTGACGTAATTCGGTCCCACACTTCCATACGGTTACGTGAGATGGTTCCCTTGACGAAGGGAGCAGCATGCCACGAACCAGCCCATACAGCATCGCCTTGGCCGAAGCCGAGCGGACAGAACTCGAAGCCCGCGCGCGTCGATATACGTCATCGTATTCCGAAGTCGTGCGGGCCCGAATTGTGCTCTACGCGGCCGAAGGCCTGGGCAACGACGAGATCGCCGCACGCCTAGACACGCCGCGGCAAATCGTCTCCAAATGGCGCAAACGCTTCTTCGACCAGCGCCTGGCCGGACTGACCGATCTGCCTCGGGGAGGACGGCCCCCGAGTTTTCCCCCCTGACGTCGTGGTCGCCATCAAGGCGCTGGCCTGCGAATTCCCGACGAAGGCCAACAAGCCCCAGCCGCTGGCTCGCTGGCAGTGCCCGGATCTGGCCCGCGCCGCCGTCGAGGCGGGCATCGCCGCCTCGATCTCGGGCACCACGATCTGGCGCTGGCTGTCCGCCGATGCGATCAAGCCCTGGCAGCACCGCTCCTGGATCTTCCCCCGCGACCCCGACTTCGGACCCAAGGCGGCCCGGGTGCTCGACCTCTACGCCCGCCGCTTCCACGACACGCCGCTGCGGC
>JAOPVX010000062.1 GCA_025965975.1 Mycobacterium sp.
TGACCAATCTCGGCGGCCGTCAGCAGGAACTCGACAATGCCGTCATCGGTCGCTCCGGGGACGAACCGTGAGTAATAGTGCAGCACCGCGGGAATGACGCCCGCTGCGCCGTTCGTCGGCGCCGTCACCACCCGACCGCCGCCTGCGTTCTCTTCATTGACGGCCAGCGCGTACACCGTCAGCCAGTCCATCGCGTAGAGCGGGTCATCGGGGTCCAGTTTCTCGGCTAGCAAATGGGCACGGCGTCGCACATTCAACGCACCGGGCAACGTTCCGCCGGCATTCAAACCCGCCTCGACACATTCGCGCATGGCCGACCAGATGCGCAGCAGCCCTGCCCGCAGATCCGGTTCGCGGTCCAGGGCGGCTTCGTTGCGGGCCGTCAGGTCGGCGATGCTGCAGCCGTTGTTGGTCGCCAGCGCGACGAGTTCGGCCGCGGAGCCGAATGGATACGGGACGGGTGTGTCCTCGCGCGGGCCCGACTTGGCTTCCTGCTCGTCGACGACGAACCCGCCGCCAACCGAGTAGTACACCCGACGGCTCAGCTCCTCCCCGGCAGCATCGAAGGCCAGGAACACCATGCCGTTGCTGTGAAAGTCCATGGCTTGCAACAACAAAACGATGTCGGTGGAGTGGTCGAAATCGATGGTGCGAGTGCCGGCCAGGAGCAGCTTTCCGCCCGCGTTAATCTCCTCGACCCTCGCTTTCGCGCGGACTGGATCGACTGTCTCGGGTGCACTGCCTTCCAGCCCGAGTACGACCGCGCCCGGCGTGCCGTGTCCGGCGCCGGTGGCACCCAGTGAGCCGTAGAGCTCGACTCGTACCCGCGCCACGTTCGACAGCAGCCCGTCGGCGGCGAGATGATGGGCGAACCGGCCCGCGGCACGCATGGGACCGACGGTGTGCGAGCTCGACGGCCCGATAACGATGGAAAACAGGTCTAAGACTGAAACGGCCATGCGCTACGCCTACAGCAAACTACGGCTTGGGAACCACGTCGACGCTGGGCGGGAGCGGCGACGGTTCGGGCTGCATCGACCTGCGCACGATCGTGAACGCCACCGCTCCCCCGGCCAGCACCACGGCGCCCACGGCGGCCAACACCAACGGCCGCCGCCTGCGTTTGGGCTTGCGTGCCTCGGCGATCACCTGGGGAAGGTTCGCGAGAACCTCCTGTGCCGCCATGAGCTCCTGCGCGATGGTTTCCTGCGCTTCTCCGAACTCCTTGGCGAGCCGGCTCTTGTCAATGCGACGGCGGACACTGCTGGCAGCTGACTGCGCGCCCTGCCAGCTCAGCCCCACCGTGCCGCGCGTGACGTCGACCGGTCCGACCGCGGAGTACTTCAGGCCGCGGCTCAACCGCTGGCTCGGCGTCAACCGGGCGTCCGTCTTGGAGCTCATGTCCACCTCTTTCGCGGCGTAATCTTCAATCGTCATCCAGCCTGCCATCAAGTGCGACCCCGCGTAGGCCGTTAGACGGCGGGTGGCACACTGGCATCCCGTGACGAGCCCCATTCAGACAGCGACCGCGACCCTGCACACCAACCGCGGCGACATCAAGATCGCACTGTTCGGAAACCACGCCCCCAAAACGGTCGCGAACTTCGTCGGATTGGCGCAGGGCAACAAGGACTACAGCACCGAGAACGCTTCGGGCGGCTCGTCCGGACCGTTCTACGACGGCGCGGTCTTCCACCGCGTGATCGACGGCTTCATGATCCAGGGCGGCGACCCGACCGGCACCGGCCGCGGCGGCCCCGGATACCAGTTCGCCGACGAGTTCCACCCCGAGCTTCAGTTCGACAAGGCCTATCTGCTCGCGATGGCCAACGCGGGGCCAGGCACCAACGGCTCACAGTTCTTCATCACCGTCGGCAAGACACCCCATCTCACCCGGAAACACACGATCTTCGGGGAGGTTGTCGAGCCCGAGTCGCAGAAGGTCGTCGACGCCATCGCCACCACGGCCACCGACCGCAGCGACCGGCCGACCGATCCGGTGGTGATCGAGTCGATCACGGTCTCCTGACGCTGCAGGCGACTCAGCGGGAGCCGGCGTAGCCGGCGGCAGTCAGCGGGAGCCGGCGTAGCCGGCGGCAGTCAGCGCGTCGAGGACGTTCAACGGGTCGGTGCCCAGATCCCATCGGGTGAAGACGAGCAGCCGATCGTCGGTCGTGTCGATCTCGAGCAGCCGCACCTTGCGGGCCAGTCGGCGGAACTCGGTGATGCGGATGATCTTGATGTCGCTGCGGCGCAACCGGTTTGTGCGCGACCAGCCTCGGATAACTAGCCTGTCGTCACTAATTGCCAGTTTCGGTCGGGCGCGCCACGACAGGCTTGCAAACACAAGCAGTCCCATTGCGGCAATCCCCACCAGAATGCGGCCGGGCGCATCTGTGATGAGCGTCACAGAGCCGGTAGCCAAGATAAGGCCGAATATCCCGCACGCTGCGATTCCGGGCACCGGCGGACCCCACTTAGTTTGCTGCATGGGTTCCCAACACCCTTTTACCGTTGCTAATGAGGTTATCCACAAGTGCTATCCCCAATGGGGATGAATCACATCAGTGTGATCTGATGACCACAAGGTTGCTAAACGGGTAACGTGCAGAGTCCAAGATAAATTCATACCAATGGTCGGTACGACTACCGCCAGCGCATCGTGAGCAACAACCCCGTGATCATGAAAGCAAAGGCGATCGCGTAGTTCCACGGACCTAGGTCGGCGAAGAACGGAATCGCGTTGGACGCGAGCTGGAACACCAGCAGCCAGACCAAGCCGATCAGCATCAAGCCGCAGAACAAAACCACGAACCACACGCTCGACGGCCCGGCCTTGACCTTGACTGGCGTCCGGTTCACCGGGTTGATGGTGAAGTCGTTCTTCTTGCGAACTTTGGACTTGGGCATGGGTACCTTCACGGACAGTCGGGTTACACGGTGCGACGATGTAACTACGAGCCTAACGTAGCCGCCCTGCCAGCCCCGAATCCCGAAGAAGGGGAGCCGATGGACCAGCCCAGACGTTCAGTGTGGCGCTTCGGCGTCCCGCTGGTGTGTCTGCTCGCTGGCCTGCTGCTGGCAGCCACCCACGGTGTTTCCGGCGGCGCCGAGATCCGGCGCAGCGACGCGCCCCGGCTGGTCGACCTGGTCCGCGAAGCCCAGCAGTCGGTGGACCGGCTCACTTCTGAGCGGGACTCGCTGGTGACCACGATCGACACCCACCACGGCGGGTCGCCGGGCGCCGACGCGGCGTTGGCGGCGATCACCAATCGCTCTGCACGGTTGGCGCTCGATGCGGGCCTGGACCCGATGGGTGGACCGGGTCTCGTCGTCACCCTCAACGATGCGCAGCGCGACGCGGAGGGCCGCTTCCCACGGGACGCCTCCCCCGACGATCTCGTGGTGCACCAGCAGGACATCGAGGCGGTGCTCAATGCGTTGTGGAGCGTCGGCGCCGAAGGCATCCAGATGCAGGATCAGCGGATCATCGGCACATCTGCGCCGCGATGTGTCGGCAACACGCTGCTGCTCAACGGCCGCACGTACAGCCCGCCATACGTCATCACCGCGATCGGCGACGCGGCCGCCATGCAGGCGGCGCTGGCGGCGTCACCATTGGTGGCTCTGTATAAGCAGTACGTCGTGCGGTTCGGGTTGGGCTACACCGAAGAACCCCGCACGGCGGTCCAATTGGTCGGGCACAACGAGCCGGTGCGGATGCGGTTCGCCAAGCCTGCTGGCCCCATCGGCTACTGACTCCAAGTCCATCAGGTCGACTCAGCGCAGAGCCAACATCGAGAGCCCAGTAGCCTGGGCTGATGCAGGTCTTGGTCGTCGACAACTACGACAGCTTCGTGTTCAACCTGGTTCAGTACCTTGGTCAGCTCGGTGTGCACGCGCAGGTCTGGCGTAACGACGACGACCGCCTCACCACCGGCGACGACGTCGCAAAGGCCGCCGAACAGTTCGATGGCGTGCTGCTCTCCCCCGGACCGGGCACCCCCGAACGCGCCGGTGCCTCCATTCCGCTCGTCAACGCGTGTGCCGCGGCGAAGACCCCCCTGCTCGGGGTGTGCCTCGGCCACCAGGCCATCGGCGTGGCGTTCGGCGGCACCGTCGACCGCGCACCCGAGTTGCTGCACGGCAAAACCAGCACCGTCTACCACTCGAACGCCGGTGTGTTGCAAGGGCTTCCGGACCCGTTCACCGCGACCCGCTACCACTCGCTGACGATCCTGCCGGACACCGTGCCCACCGACCTCGAGGTGATCGCGCGCACCGAGGGCGGCGTCATCATGGGCGTGCGCCACGTCGAGCTGCCGATTCACGGTGTGCAGTTCCACCCCGAGTCGATCCTCACCGAAGGCGGCCATCGAATGCTGGCCAACTGGCTCGGCTACTGCGGCGCCGCGCCTGCGGAGTCCTTGGTGCGCCAGCTGGAGGACGAGGTGGCCAACGCCGTGCAGGCCGCTACGACGCGAAGCTCAGCGTGATGGGGTCCTCGAGCCTCACCGGCGTGCCCGCCACCGGGCTCTGAGTCACCACCGCGTTGGACCTCTGGCCGCTGTTCTGCACGTCGGGGCCTCTGATCAGCGGGCCCGTCCAGCCGTAGGCGTTGCGCAGGTTCGGCTCGACATCGGTCCAAAACCCTCCGCGCACGTCAGGCATGATGAACTGGTTGCCCTTGGACACCTGGATCTGGATCACAGTGTCCAGCGGGACGGCGCCGCCCGCAGGCGGAACTGTGCCGACGACCTGGCCCTTCGGCGACGGACTGTCAACGTCGACCACCACGCTCTTCGTGAAGCCGGACGCGGTCAGAACCTGCTGCGCCGATTCGACGGTCTGGCTCTTCATGTCGGGGAGTGGTTTGCTCTCGGGTCCCGAGCCGACGACGACGGTGATCTCGTTGGTGATCGCCGAGGTCTGGTTGGCCGGCGGGATCGTGGCGAGCACCTTGTCCTTCATCTCCGGCGTCGACGCTGACTGCGACTGCTTGAACTTGCCGAACCCGGCGTCGGTCAGCTTCTGGACGCAGTCGGCGTAGGTGAAGTTCTTGCAATCCAAGATCTCGCGCTGCTCGGGGCCGGTGGACACGTTGATGGTGATCTCGTCGCCTGCGCTGACGGAGGTGTTCGCGTCCGGGTCCGTGTTGATGACGTGATCGGGCGGCACGGTGGAATCGGGCTTCTGCAAGGGGTTGACCTTGAAGCCTGCGTTCTGCAGCTTGGCGATCGCATCGGCCCTGACCATGTTGTGCACGTCAGGTACCTGCACATTGCGGGTGTTGCCGCCGAACATGTTGATCGCGACCGTGACCACAACGGTGAGCACCGCCAGCACCGCGACCGCGATGAGCCAGCGGCCCACCGAGCCGCCGCGTTCCCTCTCCGCGTAACCGGACTGCTGCGCCGGCAGGTGCTCGGTCGGCGGTGTCCGGTCATGCGTCGGCGTCGAAGACAGCAGCGAGGTGCGTTCGGCGTCGGTGAGAACCTTCGGTGCGTCGGGCGCCTCGCCGCTGTGCACCCGCACCAGGTCTGTGCGCATCTCGGCGGCGGTCTGGTAGCGATTCTCGGGGTTCTTGGCCAGCGCCTTGAGCACCACGGCGTCCAGTTCGGGGGCGATGTCGTTGTGGCGCTGCGACGGCGGCACCGGATCCTCGCGCACATGCTGGTAGGCCACCGCGACGGGCGAGTCACCGGTGAAAGGTGGTTCACTCGTGAGGATTTCGTAGAGCACGCAGCCCAGCGAGTAAACGTCGGAGCGGGCGTCGACCTTTTCGCCGCGGGCTTGCTCGGGCGACAGGTACTGCGCCGTGCCGATCACCGCGGCGGTCTGGGTCACGCTGTTGGCATCGGCCAGCGCGCGAGCGATACCGAAGTCCATCACCTTCACCGCGCCGGCCTTGCTGATCATGATGTTCGCGGGTTTGACGTCACGGTGGATGATGCCGTGCTGATGGCTGAAGTTCAGCGCCTGGCAGGCGTCGGCGATCACCTCGATCGCCCGCTTGGACGGCATCGGGCCCTCGGTCTGCACGATGTCGCGCAGCGTGACCCCGTCGACGTATTCCATCACGATGTACGGCAGCGGCCCGGTCGCGGTCTCCGCCTCCCCGGTGTCATACACCGCGACGATGGCCGGATGGTTCAGTGCCGCCGCGTTCTGCGCCTCGCGGCGGAACCGCAAATAGAAGCTGGGATCGCGGGCCAGGTCGGCGCGCAGCACCTTGACGGCGACGTCGCGGTGCAACCGCAGATCGCGCGCCAAATGGACCTCGGACATGCCGCCGAAGCCGAGGATCTCGCCGATTTCGTACCGGTCGGACAGGTGTTGCGGGGTGGTCATTGCCATGTCTGTTCTGAAGCTTGTTGTCGCCGGCTTTCCGGCTCCGGGGCCGAGGGCGTCACCTGCACCGTTGCGGGTGACGCGATCGTGTCGATTCGGGTTACCCCGATTCTTAGTCCACCATCACCTACGGTGCCCTCATCGGTCCAACCGGGCATCGCCGTTGGCGACTGGAACGGGGTTGTCTGGGTGATCGTATTCGTCACTGTCGGCGGCGGTGTCTTCTGGGCCTTGTGGTCCTGTGCGTTGAGGACGATCAGAATGGCGATGACGATCGCGAGCGCGCCGAGCACGCCGGCCGCCCATAGCAGCGCGCGCTGACCCGACGAGAACGTGCGCCGTGGCGGGGGAGTGCGGTGGCTGCCGGTCGCGGGCCGTGCCCTGGCGGTCGTTGTCGGTGTCCGCCCGGTGAGGTCCGCCGCGGCACGGGCCTGCGCGGCCGACGGTACGGCCGCCGGCGTCGCCCGGCCGATGGATGGGGCCTGGTTCGGACGCGGCGGCCGTCGGCCCGACCGCACCGCGGCCACCGCGTCGGCGAACGGCCCGCCGGAGCGGTACCGCATGCCGGGATTCTTCACCAGCGTGATCTCGATGAGCTCGCGAACGTTGGGGGGCAGGTCGGCGGGCAGCGGGGGCGGCGCTTCCTTGATGTGCTTCATGGCCACCGTCAGCGCGCCGTCGCCGGTGAACGGTCGTTTGCCCGAAACCGATTCGTAGCCAACAACTCCCAGCGAGTACACATCGCTCGCCGCGGTGGCGTCGTGGCCCAGCGCCTGCTCCGGTGCGATGTACTGGGCGGTCCCCATCACCATGCCGGTCTGGGTGACCGGAGCCGAGTCGACGGCCTTGGCGATGCCGAAGTCGGTGAGTTTCACCTGACCGGTCGGCGTGATGAGGATGTTGCCCGGCTTGACGTCGCGGTGCACCAGGCCCGCGGTGTGGGCGATCTGCAGGGCTCGGCCCGTCTGCTCGAGCATGTCAAGGGCGTGCCGGAGCGAGAGCCGACCGGTGCGCTTGAGCACCGAGTTCAGCGGTTCACCGTTAACCAGTTCCATCACCAGGTACGCGGTGCGGCCCTCACCGTCCATCTCGGTCTCGCCGTAGTCGTACACGCTGGCGATGCCCGGGTGGTTGAGCATCGCGACGGTGCGGGCCTCGGCGCGGAACCGCTCGACGAACTCAGGGTCGGTGGAGTATTCGGCCTTGAGCACCTTGACGGCGACGCGGCGGCCCAACCGCGAGTCCACGCCCTCCCACACCTGGCCCATGCCGCCGGTGGCGATCAGCCGCTGCAGCCGGTAACGACCGGAGAGCGTCACTCCAACGCGCGGGCTCATGATCCCTCCCGCAGGGCCGCCGCGATGGTTGCGCGCCCGATGGGTGCGGCCAGGGCACCGCCGGTGGCAGACAGCCGGTCACCGCCGTTCTCGACCAGGACGGCGACTGCAACCTTGGGCGCCGATGCCGGCGCGAAGGCGATATACCAGGCGTGCGGCGGGGTGTTGCGCGGATCTGTACCGTGCTCCGCCGTGCCGGTCTTCGATGCAATCTGCACGCCGGCGATGGCTCCCTTCTGCTGCGTCACCTGCTCGGCGGCGACCATCAAGTCCGTAAGTGTATTCGCGACCTGCTCGGACACCGCCCGGCGCTCTTCGCTCGGGGCCGTCGTGCTGATGTTCGCGAGGTCGGGTCCCTTCAGACTATCGATTAGATACGGTCGCATGGTCACCCCTTTATTCGCGATGGTTGCGGCGACCAGCGCGTTCTCCAGTGGTGTCAGTGCAACATCTTTCTGCCCGATGCTCGACATGCCCAGGGCGGCGGCGTCGCTGATCGGGCCAACGGTGGATTGAGCCACCTGAAGTGGAATCGTCGGGGGAGGGCTGTCCAGCCCGAACGCCAGCGCGGTTGACCTCAACGCGTCGGCGCCCGTGTTGATGCCGAGTTGGACGAAGGCGGTGTTGCACGACTTCGCGAACGCGTCGCGCAAGGAGGCGGTTGGGCCGGCGCCGCACGACGCGCCGCCGAAATTCGCCAGCGTTGCCGTGCTGTCCGGCAACGCGATCTGGGACGAAGCGGTCAATTGGGTGTTCTCGGTGGCGCCCGACTGCAGCGCGGCCGCAGTTGTGATGACCTTGAAGGTAGACCCAGGCGGGTAGGTCTCCGAGATGGCACGGTTCAGCAGCGGCGAATCGGGGTTGTCACGCAGATGCTGCCACTCGGTGGACTGTTCCTGAATGTCATGGGTAGCCAGCAGATTCGGGTCGTACGACGGCGCCGAGACCATCGCGAGGACCTTGCCGGTCGACGGCTCCAGCGCGACCACCGCACCCTTGCACGGACCGCTGCAACCGCGCTCCATCGCATCCCAGGCCGCCTGCTGCACCTGCGGATTGATAGTGGTCGCGACATTGCCGCCACGTGGATCGCGGCCGGTGAAGAAGTCGGCCAGCCGCCGACCGAACAGCCGCTGGTCGGAGCCGTTGAGGATGGTGTCCTCGGCGCGTTCCAGCCCTGTGCTCGAATAGCTCAGCGAATAGAACCCGGTGACAGGGGCGTAGGTCAGCGGGTTGGGGTAAACGCGAAGGAAGCGGAACCGGCCGTTGGTCGATATGGAGTAGGCGAGCAACTGGCCACCTGCGGAAATCTGGCCGCGCTGGCGTGAGTACTCGTCGAGCAGCACCCGCTGGTTACGCGGATCCGCGCGCAGCCCGCCGGCCGTAAAGACCTGTGTCAGTGTGGCATTGGCTAACAACAGCACGATCAGCACCATGATCGTCACGGCTATGCGGCGCAGCGAGGTGTTCATACCTTCTCGATCACCTCGGTGCTTGCGGCCGCGATCGGCGTGGTTTGCGGCCGGGTGACGATCGGGCGGCGTGCGGCGTGCGAGATGCGCACCAGGATGGCGAGCAGCACGTAGTTGGCCAGCAGCGAAGAACCGCCGTACGACATCCATGGGGTGGTGAGCCCGGTCAGCGGGATCAGTTTGGTGACGCCGCCCACCACGATGAACAACTGGATCGCCAGGGTCGATGCCAGCCCGGCGGCCAGCAGCTTGCCGAAGCTGTCCCGCACCGCGATCGCGGTGCGCAGGCCGCGGATGATGACGATTGTGTAGAGCATCAGCACCGCGGCCAGTCCAACCAGCCCGAGCTCTTCACCGATCGCGGCGATGATGAAGTCAGTCGATGCGGCGGGCACCGTGCCGGGCTGACCGTTGCCAAGGCCGGTGCCGAAGATGCCGCCGGTGGCGAAGCTGAACAACGACTGCACCATCTGGTAGCCGGCGCCATCGGGATCGGCGAACGGGTCCATCCAGGTCTCGACCCGGACCCGGACGTGATCGAAAATGTAATACGCCGCAACACTTCCCGCGGCGAACAGCGCAAGCCCGATGACCACCCAGCTGAACCGGTCGGTGGCGATGTAGACCATCACGAGAAATGATGCGTACAGCAGCAGCGAGGTACCCAGGTCTTTCTCGAAGACCATCACGCCGACCGAGGCGATCCAGGCCGCCAGCAGCGGCGCCAGATCACGGGGCCGCGGCAGGTCCATGCGGAGGAAATGTTTGCCGGCACTGGTGAACACGCTGCGTTTGGCCACCAACACTGCGGCGAAGAAGATGAGCAGCAGGATCTTGGAGAACTCGGCCGGCTGAATTGAGAAGCCAGGCAACTCGATCCAGATTTTGGCGCCATTCTGCTCCGACACGGACCGCGGCAGTACCGCGGGGATGGCCAAAAGGATCAAGCCGACCAGACCGCCGATGTAGCCGTAGCGCGCCAGCAGCCGATGATCGCGCAGGAAGATCACCACCAGCGAGAATGCCACCACACCGACCAGAGTCCACAACATCTGCTGGTTGGCGTTGCCGCCCAGGCCTTTTGACGACGTCCCACCCGCCGCTAGGTCCAGGCGGTGAATCATGACCAGTCCCATACCATTCAACAGCGCGACCACCGGCAGCAGCAACGGGTCGGCGTAGGGCGTGAAGCGCCGAACGGCCAGGTGGGCACCGGTGAACAGGGCGAGATAGGCCACCGTGTACTGAGCCAGATCCCAATGCAGGCCCTGTTCCTGGTTGGCCTCGACAAGCAGGAGTGCCACGGTGGTGATCACCGCGGCGAAACCGAGTAGGAACAGTTCGGAGTTGCGCCGGTTCGGCAACGGCGGCATGACGGTGACTGGCGACTGCGGCTGCGTCGTCATGATAATTCCCGGCAATTCGTCCCCGGTTCCGGTGGCGGGGGAGGCAGCGCCGTCACGGTAGGCGACGGCGAGGGCGACGGCGAAGGTGGCGGGGCGCCCGGCGGCGGCGCGCTCGGTGGCGGCGGGGCCGGCGCGGTCACCGTGGTTGGCGTCTCCGGCGCAGGGCTGTCACCGGGCGCGCGCGGAACACCGCTTTCCCCAGGGGTCTCCGATGGAGGCGGCTCGGGGGAAGGTGACGTCGTGGTCGTGGTGGGAGTTGGAGTGCGCGTGACACACATCGGGAGCACCGAACTGCGTGCGAGTTCTCCGATCTGGGAGATGGCGTCGTCGAGCGTGCCCGAAGGCAGGCCCGCGATCACCTGTGCGCGCTCCGAGGGCCGCATGTCGTTCACACCGAGCATGCGGCAGTCAAGGTTGTTGTGTGCTTGCCCGGCGCTGATGAGCGACAATTCATTTCGCGCGTTGAGACAGCCCAACAGATAGGGCTCCTGAAGTGCGAAACCCAGAAAGGAACCCTGAACACCCTGCATGATCGATACGGTGCCGTCGTGCGCGGTGACGTAGTAATTGCTGCGCACGATCTCGCGGCCGACGGCCAGCCCAGCCAGCACGACCAGCACCAGCAAGACCGCCGCGATCAACATGCGGCGTCGCGACCGGGGTTTGCGCGGCGGCTCCTCCGGTGGCGGCGCAACGCGTTTGGCCTCGTTTCGGCGCGGGTTGAACGCCGAAGCGCGACCGGCCGCGGTGTTGGGCGGCGCGACCTGATCGTCGTCGCCGGACACCGCACCCGCCAAGATGGGCTGGGTCTGGCCGTAGTCGTAGTCGATGACGTCGGCCACCACCACGGTGACGTTGTCAGGTCCGCCGCCTCGCAGCGCCAATTCGATGAGCCTGTCGGCACTTTCGGCGACATCGGAAATCTGCAGCGCCTCGAGGATGGTTTCGTGGCTGACCGGATCCGACAAACCGTCGGAGCACAGTAGATACCGGTCACCGGCTCGCGCCTCACGCATGATCAGCGTCGGTTCCACCTCGTGGCCGGTGAGTGCCCGCATGATCAGCGAGCGCTGCGGATGGCTGTGCGCCTCCTCGAGCGTGATACGGCCCTCGTCGACCAATGTCTGGACGAACGTGTCGTCCTTGGTGATCTGGGCGAGCTCGCCGTCGCGTAGCAGGTAGCCACGGGAGTCGCCGATGTGCACCAGCCCAAGCCTGTTGCCCGCGAACAGGATTGCGGTCAGCGTGGTGCCCATACCCTCGAGCTCGGGATCTGCTTCGACATGCGCGGCGATCGCGGAGTTGCCTTCGCTGACCGCGGCGTCGAGCTTGGAGAGCAGGTCGCCGCCCGGCTCGTCGTCGTCGAGATGGGCCAGCGCGGCGATCACCAGCTGGGAGGCGACCTCGCCTGCGGCGTGGCCGCCCATCCCGTCGGCCAGCGCGAGAAGTCGCGCGCCGGCGTACACCGAGTCCTCGTTGTTGGCGCGGACCAAGCCACGGTCACTGCGAGCGGCGTATCGAAGCACCAGTGTCACGGGCGCAGCTCGATTACCGTCTTGCCGATTCGAACCGGCGTGCCCATCGGAACCCGTACCGCCGTCGTCACCTTCGCCCTGTCAAGGTATGTGCCGTTGGTCGATCCTAGGTCCTCGACATACCATTCCGAACCCCGTGGGGAGAGCCTCGCGTGCCGTGTCGAGGCGTAGTCGTCGGTGAGCACCAGCGTCGAGTCGTCGGCCCTGCCGATCAGCACGGGCTGCGTGCTCAACGTGATGCGAGTACCGGCCAGGGCACCTTCGGTGACAACCAGCTGGCGCACCACGTGGCGGCGGCCCCGGTTGGGCAGCAGCGAGCCCCGCAGCGCCAGCCCCCGTCGCACCATGACCGCCCCGGTCGGTGCATAGATGTCGGTCCGCAGGATCCGGAGCACCGACCAGATGAACAACCACAGCAGCAACAGGAATCCGACGCGCGTCAGTTGCAGAACTAACCCCTGCATCTGACGTCCTCTCCGTCCCCGTTCCGCTCTCGTCGCGTAGGCAACGAAATCAGCTCGCCACCTTCGGCAACGTCACGATACTTGGACGGCCAACGACATGAGGGTGAAGCACCAGCTTCCCCCGGGTCGCGACCGGTCCGTGACCAGTCGAGGCTTCAGGGTCTCAATGAACGCGGACGATGATCTCGGAGTGGCCGAGCCGGATCACGTCGCCGTCGGCCAGCTGCCACTCCTGCACCGGCGCGTTGTTCACCGTGGTGCCGTTGGTGGAGTTGAGGTCCGACAGCAGCGCGACCTGGCCGTCCCAGCGGATCTCCAGATGCCTGCGGGACACACCGGTGTCGGGCAGCCGGAACTGGGCGTCCTGACCGCGGCCGATCACGTTGGCTCCCTCACGCAACTGGTACGTGCGGCCGCTGCCGTCGTCAAGTTGCAGCGTGACGGCGGTGCCGCCGGCCGGGTAGTCGCCCTGGCCGTAGCCGCCGGCGTAACCGCCCTGACCGGCCGGTGGACCGTAGTCGTAGCCGCCGCCTGCGGGCTCGGCATAGCCGGGTTCGGCGTATCCGCCGCCGGCCGGCGGCTCGCCGTAGCGTCCGTAGTCGGGCTGTGCGTAGTCCTGGCGGCCGTACGACTGGCCTCCGTAACCGCCCTGATCGGGGTAACCGCCCTGGTCGGGGTAGCCACCCTGGTCCGGATACGGCGCCCGCGGTTCCTGGCGGCCGTAGCCAGCGTCGTCGGGACGGCCGTGCGCGGGTTGACGACCGTAGTCGTAGTCACCGGCGGGGCCGCCGTAACCGGGCTGGCCGCCCTGCGGCTGGCCATAGCCGGGGGGCGGCTGCCGGTAGCCCTGGCCCTGGTCCGGGTAGCCGGCGGGCGGCGGGCCGTAGCCGGCGGGCGGACGCTGTTCGTAGGACTGTGGCGGATAGCCCTGGTCGGGATAGCCGCCCTGATCCGGGTAGCCCTGGCGCGGCGGATAGGCAGGCTCACCCTGCGGTGGGTAGCCGCCCTGCTCCTGCGGTGGGTAGCCGCCCTGCTCCTGCGGGGCGTAGCCGCCCTGCTCTTGCGGTGGGTAGCCGCCCTGCTCCTGCGGGGGGTACTGACCGCGGGGATCCTGACCACGCGGGTCATCCGGCTGGTGGCCGTACCGCTCGTCGTAGTACTCGTCGGCGGGCCGCCCCTGTCCCTGGCCGCGGTGGCTCGGATTGTCAGTCATCGGTACTCCTGGTTCTGCGTTGGACGAGAGTTCTCGAGGTGGGGCGGGCTCGCCAGTGGTCGTGTCGGGGTTGACCGCCCCACGCGCGCGAAACTGTCCGGTGTGCAGGTTCGGCGACGCCTCGAATCTGACGACCACATCACCATACGTTTGCCATCCCTGCTCATGGATGTATCCCTCCAAGTGCTTGGCGAAAGTCGTTGATGTGAGGTCCGGGTCGTCGCTCACCTTGTGATAGTCAGGCACACTGAGGGTAATGACGTAGTCGTTTGGGGCCAAAATGCGGTCGCCCAGGACTTCGCGCGCGCCAGTGTCGGCTTCCCGGCGAAGCATCGCCTCGACTTCTTGCGGCACGATCGATCCGCCGAAAACCCGGGCAAAGGCGTCGCCGACGGTCGACTCGAGCCTGCGCTCGAAGCGGTCGACTAGACCCATATCACCGGCCGCCTCAACTCGTCGTTATCCGTCGGTTCTACTCGCGCGCCGACGCGCCAGCGTGTCGCCTGGCCACATGGCGTACTTGCATGGTATCGGCCCAGCGCAGCGGTGCGGGACCAACAGAATTCTGAGAATCGTATTCAAGCAGGTCAGCTGCCCGATCTCGACCGCGCGACGGGTTATTGGCAGGCCGTTGCCAGCGATCGGTACGGTTGGGGAGCGCGGTGCCTCGCGTGATAGGCTCCCCCGGTTGTTGGGGCGAGTGGCGGAATGGCAGACGCGCTGGCTTCAGGTGCCAGTGTCCTTCGGGACGTGGGGGTTCAAGTCCCCCTTCGCCCACAAAAGAGCGGTTCCTCAAACTGCGATGCGAAAATGTCGCGAACTCAAAAGGGGTGGTGACTGGCGCCCGTCCTTCGTTAAGCGGGATTTGGCCACCGTTGGTCCCAACTGGAAGGCGTTCCAGACGGACCACCGGGAGCCGGCTAGCGAGCTGCTCGGTTTCCTCACTTATTCATGGTGGTGGCCGGCCGTCCTCCGCTGAGCTCGAGGTAACAATCCGAGCCGTTTACAAGGTTGGCGAGTCCGGGGTCTCTTTCAGGCGATGGTGATGTGCTTAGGCAAAGTATTGCCAATAAAGCATGAAGACTCCTGCACATACCACTTCGACGATTCCGACGGATAAGCCAAACCGCCGGATTTGCGCGTAATAGCACCCGACGGAGAGCAACTGCTAATCGAGGTTAAAGCTGTGTCGCCGAAACACACTTACACGTACTCGTCGCGTGAAAGCAGAAGCGTCTGTGTCGGTTCGGCGATATCGACGTAGTGATGGCCCGGGCGGCCGGAGTCGCTCAATACGGTGAGATCGTGGATGATTTCAACCGTCTTGGCACGGTCGAGCCGCCACAGGACGCGCTCATCGTGCAGCTGTGGGATCCCAGTTCGACTTCAAAATCCCAATTCTGACCGCACAGGTTCCGCAGATTTGCAGAGTCAACTGGGACGCGCCGCACCCAGGGTGTCGTGTGGGTGTCATATATGACATTGCGGGGAGATTCCCAGGCGACGATGTGCGTGTTTCGTGATAGATCCTTCCGGCAGGACGGTCAGAGTGCGCCGGCGTCCGATCGAGTCTTGGATCGCCACCGGGCCGCATCCGCTCGCGAATGTGTCTGATCCAACCGGCCCGGACGCCTACCGGCCCAGCGCCGATACGTCCGGCGTACCCACGGCATCGGCGGTGCGTGCAGCGGTCGCTCGGCGCGACGCACCAGCTCCATCTCCACATGCTCGCGCTCGTCGTCGCCGAGTTCTTCGATCTGGTCACCGTTGAGCTCGCGTAGCCACGCGTCCGGTTCGATCAGCACTCGGTCCCACGCCGCGGCGTCGCGCCAGTCCTTGATTCCCAACACATCAGCGGCGTCGCGGAGCACCTCCCCCAGCTCCCGATTGAGGAGCTGACGGAGCGCGTCGGCCCCGTGCCGCGGATTGGCGATGATCCACGAGTGGTAGGCGCCGGGCACCCGGTACAGGGTGGCGTCCGCGTCCTCGGCGAGGTCACGGGCGCTGTCGAACGGCACGAGCAGGTCTTTTTCGCCATGCACCACGATGGTGGGTATCTCCTGGTCGCGCATCACGTGCAGCAGCGGTGTGTAGTCGCCGGACTGCAGGATCGCCCGGGCCGCGCCGGTGAAGCCCGTCGGCTGCCGGGCGTTTCGCATCGCCACCGAGGCCAGCATCCGCAAGTAGCGGCTGTGCTCCGCGGCACTCAACCGGGACGGATCACGCTGGGCGTCGTAGGCCGCCAGGCCGATGGTCCGCACCGCCTTCCGCGGCGAGCGCGCCAGGGTAGGAATTGCCTCGTCGAGCGACGCCCCGGCCGCGGCGTCGAACAGCACGGCCGCAAGTACTCGGTCCGGCGCGACGGCGGCGAGCTGGATCACCATACGGCCCCCCATGGAGTGGCCGGCGAAGACCGCCTGCTGGATGCCCAGCGCATCGAGGGTGCGCAGGGTCAGGTCGACGCGGTCGGCGAGCTCCCCGGCGTTGCGGGGAAGGTTGTGGGTGTCACCGTGGCCCGCGGCGTCGATCGCGATGACGAGAAAACCCAGTCCGGCGGCCCGGCTCAGCATGCGCAGATACGCGCGGCGGTTCAGCCCAAGGCCGTGCAGGAACACCAGCGGCACACCTTGGCCACCGACTGATACCCCAACCTCGTGTCCGTCGTCGAGCTCGAGGAGATGGTGCGTCAGCCGGATCCGCCGGTCCGTTTCTTCGGGTGCTGTCACCAATGTCTGGCCCATTACTCCTCCTCGCTAGCTCGTCTAAATACTCGAACATCATGAACCACACTCCGCGGCGCATGCCATCGACAACACTGTGTCGTTGACTACTCCTCGCGGCTAGTGTGATCTGCGCTGGTTTTCCCATGTCAGAGCCGGATGGCCACTGATCCCGCAAATTCGCAGGTCACTGACCCGTTCGCCGTCGGCCTCAAGGGTGCCTTCGGCGTGGATCGCGGACCGCGCCCGGATGTCGCACCGGAGTCAAACGCGTCCTCCGGTATCGCGTCGATCGCCGCCTGCACCCCGGTGTTTTGGTCAGTACCAGCGAGAAGTTGACCCCGGCTCGTCGGCATGTGCATACCACCGCGCGGGTGCCGTAGGGCGAATCGCCGCACACCAGGATCTGTCCGGTGACCCCCGCCGCGCGGGCAGTGGCGATGGCCTGGGCGACCATCCGCCCGGCGCCCTTGCCGGAGCCGGACTTGCCGGCGCGCGGCCGCATCCCGGCGATGACCGGGGCGGCCAGGTCGGTGCTGATGGTGGCCGCCAACGGCGAGAAGAGTGGCTCGGGCGGACAAAAGCTGCTCCAACTTACTGATCGCCTCTGCGGTGCGGAAGGTCTCGCCGAGTCTCGTGCCGCACGCAAATGAAAAACCAGTAACCCGGCCGACTTCTGCCCTGCCTCGGAGCGAGTCGGGTCCCTGCCGGTACAGGATTTTCCAGCACCGCACAGCAAACGTGGCATACCCATTCTTGGGAAAGATGACCTCGGCGCCCCTTGGGAGTACGCAGAATGACGGGTCGCGTACACCTCGTCTCGAGGCAGGAATGACTCGTGATGACTTCACACGAGAGGCTTCGCACCGGGCTGCTCATCAGTGGGCTTTTCGACGAGATACCGCTTGCCAAGGTCGAATCACTCATCACCAGGGACGAGGGTGCGAAAACCGTGGCCGCGCAACAGAACTTGGCGCTCGAAACAATTCGGTACCAGGAGCCGGGAGCATGGTCGTTCGCGGTGTGGCTGAAGCTCACGGACGTCGGCAGGCGTCTCGCGAAGCAGGTGCAGGCTCAACCAGCAGACTGAACCGTAGTGCCACCGGCGGCTGTCGTAGCCGGGGCCCTTGGTCGCTGCCCTAGAACCCGCGACCCAACGGCGGGTCTACTCACAAAGCCTATTAATTGCCTTCGGACACCACGCGGGCCGCGCGTTGTGTTTGGTGCCACGCACGGTAGTTTTTTGCGAATGCGGCTCGCGTATATCGCGTTTGTTTCGGTGGCACTGCTCTCGGCAGCGTGTTCCACAGCGGTCGACGGTTCGGCGGTGAAACAGTCGAGTGCTCCGCCGGCCCCAACGGTCGATATCAGCAAGCTCGACGTCGGGCCCTACCCGACGCGGCCGAGCCCGCCGCTTGGGGTGACGGGCGACCCGTTGCGCGGAGTGCTGGTGGAGGCCCAGCGCATGGCCAACAACGTCGTCGGTCCGTGGGAAGTCGACTCCACCGTGACCGGCTGGTTCGGGTTCGGTGCCACGGTGTTGCTGAACGCCGACGACCTGGCGAACATCGGCCCGGAACCATTCGCGGCGGCCGCGGGCCAGCACAACTTCATCAACGGCTTCGTGTCAGCGCGCTCAGCGGAGGGCCAGAAGGTACTGCTGAATGCGGTGCTGCGCTTCGCCGATCCGGGGTCCGCCAGCGCTGCCGCCACGGACCTCGGCAACATTGCGGCCAAGACGGGGGCGGGCGCGCAGCGCGCCCCGATCCCCGGCCATCCCGACACGGTGGCGGCTAGCTACACGCTCACTGAGGGCTCCACCGGCAAGCAGTGGAGCGCGGTGCGCGCCTTCACGGCCCACGGAACCTACGTGTTCATGCAACTCGCACAGGCCGTCGACGGGCTGGACCCGGCGGTCGGTCTGGTCGCCAAATCCATTGACAAGCAAGCCCCGACCATCGACCAGTTCCGCGCGACCGATCCCTCCGAGTTCGCCGACATCTCGCTCGACCCGACCGGCCTGCTGGCGCGGACCCTGCCGGTTCCGCAGAAAGAGGCGACGACCATCCAGAACACCACATATGAGCAACGCGGCGCGTTGCACTTCCAAAACGATCCCGCGCGGTCAGCGACGCTGTTCTCCCAGACCGGAACGGATTTGGTGGCGATCGCGAAAGCGAACGTCTACCAGACCAAGGACTCCGAGAGCGCGGCGCGAATCGTGGACGGCTTCTTCGCCGAGTTGCAGCCGACGTCACAGCCGGCAAAGTCGGTCAACAACCTGCCGGACAGCCGTTGCCTACAGCTGAAGGACAACAGCTTCTACTGTCTTGGCGCGGCGGACCGCTACGCGATCGAAACCACCTCGCGGAACCTGCTGGATGCCCGGCAGCAGGTTGCGGCGCAGTACGCGATGTTGCTGAGCCGCTGAGCGTCAGGCGAGCACACCCCGCAGCACCAGCTCGCTCATCTCCTTGGCTGCGGTGTCGACGTCTTTGACACGGCGCACGCACACCGCGTACCAGGCGCCGCCGGCGATGGCGTCCATGATGGTGTCGGCGCCGATGCCGGGTCGCCCGGTACCGTCTGCGACGGCCTCGCCCACCCGCTGGGCGAGCTGACCGCGCGCCGTGGCCTCCAGGCGGTCGCTGAGCAGCCGGCGCATCCGGCGGTCTGACCGTAAATCGTTGAGCAGACCGGGAATTGATTCGCGCACCGCGGCGTCTCCGTACATCCGCATCGCCCCTCGGCAGAGGCGCTCGATCTCGGCGACGAAGTCGTCCTCCGGCGGCTCGGGTCCGAGGTCAGGGAACAGCGCCTCGTGCACTAGCTGTGCCTTGGAACTCCAGCGGCGGTATACGGCCGGACGGCTGACCCCTGCCGTGGTGGCGATCAGGTCAATGGTCGTCGCCGCATAGCCACGTTCGACCAGGAGTCGCCGCGCCGCGGCCATCACCTCCGTGTCGATCGTCGGATCCCGGCGTGAGCCCTTGCGCCGATGCCGTCGCACGGCTTCCACGATTCGCCTCCCCGCCGCATCGATTTGTCGTTACAGTGTGTCACAACAAAGTAAAAACGCGCCGATTCCGAGGAGGCCGCTATGACGACCGGGCTCACCAAAGCGTTGGCCGGCGTTGGCGAGGATGGGCGACACCTGTACACCTGTCCGCTGTGTGAGGCCATGTGCGGCTTGGAGATTCATGTCGAGGCCGGCCGCGTCACAGGCATCCGCGGCAACCGCGACGACACGTGGAGCCGCGGCCACATCTGCCCCAAGGGCGCCACCCTCGGCGCGGTTCACGAAGACCCCGACCGCATCCGGCGCCCGATGATCAAGGTCGACGGGCAGTGGCAGGAGGCCAGCTGGGACGCGGCCTTCCGCCGCTGCACCGAACTGCTTGCCCCGGTGATCGAGAAGTTCGGCATCGGCGCCGTCACGTGCTACACCGGCAACCCGCTGGCGCACTCGTTCTCCCTTGGCCGCTACACCGGTGTGCTGCTGGGTATGTCGGGCATCCCGATCAGTTACTCCCCGGGCACTGTCGACCAGTGGCCCAAGAACCTGTCGTCACATCTGATGTACGGGGGATGGTGGAGCTTTCCGGTGCCCGACATCGAGCGCACCGATCTGCTTATCGTCATGGGCGCCAACCCCGCGGCGTCGCAGGGGTCGCTTCTGGCGGCACCCAACGTGATGGGCATCATCGACGCAATTCGCAAGCGCGGCAAGGTCATTGTCGTCGACCCGGTGCAGACTGCCACCGCCACCCGCGCCGACGAGTGGCTGCCGATCACCCCGGGCACCGATGCGGCGCTGCTGCTCGCCGTCGCGCACACGCTGTTCGCCGAGAATCTGGTCAAGCTCGGTGAGCTCGAACCCCACATCGACGGGGTAGACCGGATGCGGCAAGTGGCCGCCGAATGGTCCCCGGAGCGCGTCGCCACGGTCACCGGCATCTCCGCCGACCGCATTCGCACATTGGCCCGCGAGTTGGCGGGCACCGAGCGCGCCGTCGTGTACGGCCGAATTGGCTTGTGTAATCAGGAGTTCGGCAGTCTGGCCAGTTGGCTCGTCGACGTGGTCAACATCCTCACCGGGCACTTCGACACCCCGGGCGGATCGATGTTCCCCCGCGCCGCGGCGTGGTCGGTCACCGTGCAGCCGATCCCCGGATTGGAGGACGGCGCGCCGGAGTTCGGTCGGTACCGCACGCGCGTACGCGGTGCGAAGGAAGTCCTCGGACAGGTGCCCGTGTCGTGCCTGGCGGAGGAGATCGCGACGCCGGGGGAGGGGCAGCTCAGGGCGCTGATCACCGTCGCAGGCAATCCTGTGCTGTCGACCCCGGCGGGCCACAAGCTCGACCAGGTGTTGCCGACGCTGGACGCGATGATCTCCGTCGACCTGTGGCTCAACGAAACCACCCGCCATGCTGACGTGATCCTGCCCGCGCCGTCGCCGCTGGAACAGCCGCACCACGACGATCTGATCCTCAACTTCGCGATCAACAGCATTGCGAACTACTCGCCGCCGGTGTTCTTGCCGGAGGACCCGGACCGGCCGGAGGAGTGGGAGATCTTGATCCGGCTGACCGGTCTGTGCACCGGCACGCCCGCCGAGGACGTCGACGTCTCGGCCATCGACGACGGGTACTTCGACTACATGGCGTTCACGCAGGGGCTCGACGGCGCGGCAATCCGCCAGCACTACGACTCGGTTGGTTTGGCTGGTGGGCCCGAGCGCATCCTCGACTTCACCCTGCGCACCGGGCCGTTCGGCGACCGCTACGGCGAGAATCCCGACGGTGTCACGCTGGAGAAGCTGAAGGCAGCGCCAAATGGCATCAACTTCGGGCCGATGGTGCCGCAGGTCCCCGAGGTTCTCGGTACTGCGGACGCCAAGATCCGGCTTGCCCCGCAGTACCTGCTCGACGACCTGCCCCGGCTCGCCGAGCGCCTCGATCGCGCACCCGACGAGCTGGTGCTGGTCAGCCGGCGACACCTGCGGTCGAACAACTCCTGGCTGCACAACGTCGGGCCGTTGATGAAGGGTAAGGACCGCTGCACCCTGCTGATGCACGGCGACGACGCGACAAAGCGGGGCGTGACGACCGGCGATCTCGTCACGGTTACCTCGCCGGGCGGGCAGATCGAGGTGCCCGTCGAGGTGACCGGCGCGATCATGCCGGGGGTGGTGTCGATGCCGCACGGCTGGGGCCACGGCAAGCCCGGTACCCGCATGGCGATCGCCAACGACTCGCCCGGCGTGAACACCAACATCCTGTCGCCGCCGACGTTCATCGACGAACCGTCGGGCAACGGCGCACTGAACGGCATCCCGGTGACCGTCACCGCCGTGGCGACCTGAAAGTATCCTCAGCGTGGGCACAAACGAACGCGCGAAGATCGTCTTGACAGACGACGAGATCGCCGAATTCATCGAGCGCAGCCGCACCGCCACCATGGCCACGGTGCTTCCCGACGGCCGACCGCATCTCGTCGCGATGTGGTACGCCGTGGTCGACGGGGAGATCTGGTTCGAGACCAAGGCCAAATCACAGAAGGCCGTCAACCTGCGCCGCGATCCGACCATCACGGTGATGATCGAGGACGGGCAGACCTACGACACGCTGCGCGGGGTGTCGATCGACGGGCACGCCGAGATCGTCGAAGACCCGGAAACTGTTCTGCGCGTGGGGATTAGCGTCTGGGAGCGTTACACCGGCCCGTACACCGACGAGATGCGCCCGTTTATCGACCAGATGATGAACAACCGGATCTGCGTTCGGGTGGTGCAAAGCCGGATGCGCAGCTGGGATCACCGCAAGCTGGGTATGCCCGCGATGCCGATCGGTGGCAGCACGGCGCAGTACCTCTGATGCCCCAACAGCCGTTGCTCCATATGTTCGACGACACCTCCGTCGAGATCGGTGCCTGCCGTCGCGCGGCGCACGCCGTCGCCGCCGGACCGGACGAACGGGCGCGGCGGTTCCCGAAGCTGGTGGAGCGCTAGGGGTGCGGCGGGTCGAAGCCAGGGTTCGCCAACGCGGTCGCGACGGCGCTGCCGATCGGGCCGAACTGATCGACGATGGTAGCGACGCCGGTCGCGACCCCGGCGTGGCTGTAGTGCGTCAACGCGGCAAGGCCGAGGTACGGCCCCTCGGGCAGCCGGCTGAGCGTCAGTGTGTAGTCGGCGTTGATGAAATGCAAACCGCCTGTGCCGTAATGGGTTAACGAACTCGCCATGTCACCGGCCATCGCGGCGCGGGTGAATGCAGTGAGCGGTTCGCCGGCGACAAGGGGCCGGATATCGCGCACCCAGATGTACTTCGGCCCGGCGTGCTGCCACGCACTGAGTCCGAAGCCGGGGCCCGGCGGCTGCTCATCCCTGCCGTACGTCCACACCAGCATGGCCAGGCCATTGGGAAGGGGATCCGGCATGGGCGGGAGGGGCGGCATGTCGATCGGCGATGTCCATATCTCGTCGGACGGCTGTTCGCCGCGGCGCAGAAAGAGTCCACTTGCGCGGGCGACGACGGTGTCGGACTGCTTCACGACCGCGTCCACCAACTTCAGTCGACGCCCTTGGCGGGTGACGGTGGTATTGACGCGCAACGGTGCCAACGCGGCGGGCCGAAACAGGTCGACTGTGAACCGGGCTGGCTGAAAGTCGGGCTCGCCCGCGTCGCGTTCGAGAACGTGGCCCAGGATGCCGCCGAGGTAGTTGCCGCTGATCGTCTGTCCCCACGGGCCGCGAGCGATGGGGAGGGGCACGAAGGTGTCACCGTCAGGCACGAAGAAGGCCGACGGCAGGCCGCGGGCTTGCGCTGCATCGGTCGCGCGATCCTGGGTGGTCATCGCGATCGACCATATCGGGCTAGGTCGGCTAAGAATTCGCCAGCCAGCGTTTGATGTCGGGCGACACAGGGTCCACGACGCCGGCGAACTCGTGATGCTTCGCCACGAACCCTTCCACCATCGGGCACACGGGGACGATCCGTAGCCCGGCGTCGCGGGTGGCCTGCAGCGCCTCGTTGACGAGAATCGTTGCCAGACCGCGCCCTCCGAATGCCCCGGCCACCTCGGTGTGGGTGAAGACGCGTTGACCGTCGCGTTCGGTGAACTCCGCGAACCCGACCTCCTGCCCCTCGACGGAAATGCTGAAGCGATCGGATTCGGCGGTGACCGTGGCGGGTGCGCCCGTCTTGTCGGTGGACATGAGTCCTCTATACCCCGGGATTGGGCCGCGGACGCAATGTCGCGTTTGGCAGCGGCGGGGCCGGTAGGCGTGAGACCGATCCCTGGTAACCCCGCACCGCACCGAATCGGGCGTCGTGGTTCTCCCACATCTGCCGGTAGGCCACGATGTCCTTGTGGCTGCGGCCGACGAAGTTCCACCACATCACCAGCTGCTCGGGAAATGGCGGACCGCCGAGCAGCAGTACTCGTGCCGGCCTTTGCCCGCGGTTGACCACCCCCAGATGGACGGGCCCGGCCGCCTGGAATGCCAGGTCGGCGACATCGAGCGGGGTTCCGGTGACCTCGACGCTGCCCTGGTCGAGCAACACGCCGTGTTCGAAGGCGGGATCGACCTCAAGGGTGAGGTTGGCACGAGGATCGAGGTCGATCTGCGCGCCGAGCAGTGGCGTGAAGGTATGTACGGGTGAGCGGCCGCCGGCGAGCTCGCCCAGGAAGACCCTCAGGGTGGCACCGGCAACGGAGCGCGGCTCCGGCGCGTAGTGCGCGAAGTCGCGTCCGGTGTCACGGTCCGAGCCGGGCAGCGCGACCCACAGCTGCACACCGTGCAGGACGGTGGTGGCCGCGGTGGAGACCTCGGAATGGCAGATGCCCGCGCCGGCTGTCATGAGATTCAGCTCGCCGGGCCGCACCATTGCGTGGACACCCGCGCTGTCTCGATGTTCCACCTCACCGCTGAACAGCCAACTGACAGTTTGCAGTCCGGTGTGGGGATGCGGCGGCACGTCCATCCCCGTGCGGCCGCGCACGTCATGCGGACCGTAGTGGTCGGCGAAACACCACGCCCCGATCAGCGACCGCTCCCGCTGAGGCAGCGTGCGCCGCACCAGGATCGCCCGCGGTCCGCCAAGCGGCACCTGCCGCGGATGCAGCACACCGGCGAACGGCGAAGCCACACAGGCGACTTCGGTAGGCGCAGCGTCGGTGTTGCTCACGGGCTCACAGTAGCTCCCGGGGCGGCGGCGCTGGTCATCGCGGACCGGATCACGTCAAGGTCGTGATCGCTGATCTTGAACACGCCGAATCGGAACTTGTATCCCCACCGCGCCTTGTCCTCGATGAAATCGAGTTGGTCGATCAGCGGCCGGATCGGCGTCTCGGTGCACTCGAGGAAGTCGACGTTGCGACGCCACGGCGCCAAGTCCGGCGCCATCTCGGCCTGGTACGGCTCATCGTCGGCGACCTGTCCGATCGCGGTGAGGGCCTGCAACGGCTCGCCGTCGGGGTAGACGGTCTTCGGTGAGTAGAAGACGATCCAGTCACCCAGGGCCATCTTGCGCAACATGTTCGGCTTGCCGTGATTGGCCTGTGTAAAGCGGCCCTGAACACCACGCTCGACGTGGTCACGGCTGACGGTATTGATCCAGTTGGTCATGACCGCACGTTAAGCGCGATCGCCGACAGAACCGGGGCGACCCAGAACCCTCTGTGGATAACTTCGGGAGCGTTAGCATCAGACGCCATGAGCGACGCTGCCTTGACCGCCGAGGACGTCTGGAGCGCGACATTCAACAAGCCGCCAGGGGGCAAGCGCGGCTACGACGAGAAATCGGTCAACGACTTCCTGCAGCTGGCCGCCCGCCGGCTCGACGGCAGCGGTCACCTGTCGGCCGCCGACGTGCGCGGCGTGTGTTTCCCCAAGCCGGCGATCGGCAAACGGGGCTACCACGAAGACGAGGTCGACGAGTTCCTCGACGGGGTCGCCGCGACGATCGCCAGCCTCGATGACCGAGCCTGACGAGCCCGTCCGCGACGATCACGCCGAATTGGCGAGGCGCCGCGCGCTCACCGAGGACGCGGCCCGACGCGGTCGAGCGCCGGCATGCCGGCAGCGGCCGAACCGCACGGGAGAACATCGAAGATCTCGTCGACGAGGGCTCGTTCGTCGAGTACGGACGGTTCGCAATCGCCGCCCAGCGATTTCGCCGTGATCTGGCCGAGCTGATCGAGCGCACGCCCGCGGACGGGCTCGTCGCGGGCACGGCACGCTACGGACTCGGTGCTCAGGCAATGGTCGGTGGCAGTCTGCACGAACCGCTGCTCACCGTGGCATGGCCGGGCGCCCACCTCGGCCCGATGGGCCTCGAGGGAGCCGTCCGCCTTGGGCTACGCAAGGAGCTCGAACAGATCGCCGACGACGACGAACGTGAAGACCGCGTCCGGAAGGCAACAGCCGCCGCGCAGGAAAATGCCAAGGCGCTCAACGCGGCCGCGCTGTTCGAGATCGACGACGTCATCGATCCCGCCGATACCCGCGGCCTCATCGCCACGACCCTCGTTGCGGCGTCTTCGCGTGAACAGTCGCCGGGCCGAGCGCGGTTCGTGGACACCTGGTAAGTGCGAAGCTGGGACGGTGCCGCCATGGCGCCTCTCGGCGAGGAGTCGCTCGAAGCGACGATTCTGGGTGGGGCCCGGGGCATGCCCGGCACCGTCGCATGATCCAACCGCCCGCCGGGACGGGATATTCCGGCCACATGACTGCGCGACCGGGTAGCCGCCGAGGCGGATCCCGCGCACAGCATGCGGCGCTACCAGATCGCCACTGAGGGGCAACACACGGCCGCTAGGCCGGCGGTTGCCCCACCGTCGTCATGTTCGACGTGTGCTGCGTCACAACGGACATGAGAACGCATCGACGTTGTGACGCCGCTGTCGAGACAGCGCCGTCGGGCGAGCCCTACGATTGGGCTTCCCCGTCATCGAGTCATGAAATTTCACCATTGTTAGATATCGACCGTCAGCGCAGACGCGCGTCACTCGCGATCGTCCTGCTGCTCGCGGCCGCGTTGCTGCCGGCATCGGCAACCGCGGCGAAGGCGGGCTGCCCAGGCTGCGGTACCGCACTGGCGAGTCGACCCACCGTCGCGACCGCGGCACCCGTGCCGCCGCCGGCGCCTGCGATGATCACGCTCACCCCGGCGCCCGCGGCTCACGATGTCTCACCCACCGCGCCGGTCCTGGTGCGCGCGTCGGCAGGAACGCTCACCGATGTGCATATGGTCAACGAGAACGGGAAGCCGATTGCGGGCATCATGACGCCCGATCGCCTCGCGTGGAAACCGGCCGTGCCGCTGGGCTACGGCAGGACTTACACACTGACGGTGCGCAGTCGCGGAGCGGGTGGCATGCCCGCCGCCCAGACGTCGACCTTCTCGACATTGACGCCAAGCGGCCAAACCTCCGTCGAGCTGACGACGACCTCAGGAGCAGCATTGGCCGACGGCGCGACGTACGGGATCGGGACCGTCATCGTCGCCCGCTTCGACGAACCGATCAGCGACCGCGCCGCAGCCGAACGCCGACTGGTCATCACCACCAACCCGCCGGTGGCCGGTTCCTGGTACTGGGTCGACGACCAAACCGCACACTGGCGCCCGGAACGCTACTTCGCGCCGGGCACCACCGTCACCGCGGCGGCCGACATCTACGGGGCCGCACTCGGCGACGGCCTGTACGGCCAGGACGACGCTCGCGTGTCGGTGCGGATCGGCGATGCCCACGTCTCGATCGCCGACGACACCACCAAGCAGGTCAGCGTCTACGACAACGGTGCGCTCGTGCGCACCATGCCGACGTCGATGGGCATGGGAGGCACCGAAACCATCGGCGGCACCACGCTGTCGTTCTGGACTCCGCCGGGCATCTACACCGTAATGGACAAAGCGAACCCGGTGATCATGGACTCCTCCACCTTCGGCCTACCGATCAACTCGCGGCTTGGCTATCGCGAGACGATCCCGTATGCCACCCGGATCAGCACAGACGGCATCTATCTTCACCAACTCAATGCGACGGTATGGGCGCAGGGCCACACCAACACCTCGCACGGCTGCCTGAACCTGAACTCCGAGAACGCCCGGTGGTTCTTCGACTTCTCGATACCCGGCGATGTCGTCGAGATCCGCAACACCGGCGGCAAGCCGTTGCAAGTGTGGCAGAACGGCGACTGGACGATCCCGTCCGACCAGTGGCGCGCAGGCAGCGCCCTGCGCTGAAGGATAGAAAGTCCTGAAACCACCATGGAATTCACCTTTGCTGACCGCGCGGCTACAGCCCGCGCCACCACCCGACCGGCCGCGGCGCCATGGCCAGACCGGATCCGCTTAGCGGTGGCTGATCCGGTGTGGCCGTGCTCGAGCAGGGTTCTGCGTCAGTTCAGCCGATTCCAACACCGAAACCAAACCCACCGTCGTCCGGATGATTCGGGCACGAGACGTCGACGTAGGCAGTCGTGCGGCTAGCGGGGGTATCACCGGGAATGTTGACCCCAGTCACCTGGCACACGTCCAGTGGCTCGGTGTTGTAGCCGCTGACCCAGTTGATCTGAACGTCGTAACCCTTACTCTTCAGATCGTCGATGACGGTGCTGGCCGATCCGCCTGCAGCGGCGACAGGCGCAAGTGCAACAGTTGCAGCCGCGGCGAGCACCAGCGGCACTAAATGCCTCGGCTTAAGAGTCACTGGAGCCTCCAAACAACTGGGACTTGTGGTCCATGTTACGTACGAATTCCCCTGCTTTACATGTGGAAATGCGCGCGCCCCGTACCTGGCGCGGTTACCACCATTGGCGTCGTTCGGCAGTTGGTGAACCGGGGGTGGTGCTACCTCGTTGCAGTAGTTAGGGTCCGGGGGCGGTGCCAGCTGCGGAGGGTGTTTCCGGCGGGAGCGCGGGATGGACGGTCCGGATTCCGGCGAATTGCGGTGGCTCTACGACGAGCATGCGGCCGCGTTATATCGGTATGCGCTACTGCTCACCGGTAATCGCGCCCGCGCGGCGAACGTCGTGCAGGAAACTGTGCTGCGCGCCAGACGAGACCCTGAAGTCGCCGATTCCCCTGCGCCATCGGCGCGGGCGTGGCTTTTCACCGTCGCCCGCAACATGATCATCGACGATCAGCGCAGCGCGGGGTTCTCGAACGAAATCGGCGTTCCCGACCCGGGGTGGCCTGATCGCGCCGCGCCAGAGGAAGTCAACGCCGCCGTGGACCGGCTGCTGCTCGGCGACGCGTTGGCGCAGTTGCCCGCTGACGATCGCGCCGTGGTTCACCGCGCGTACTACCGGGGCTGCACAACAGCCCAGATCGCGGCCGACCTGCACATTGCGGAAGGGACGGTGAAGTCGAGGCTGCACGACGCCGTTCGGGCGTTATGGTTGCAGTTGCGTGAAATGGGGGTCGCGCTGCAGTGACACTCCGCGTTCTGCCCGCCGGTCACAGGGTGCGCTGCAGGAGGACGTTTCCGCTGTCAGCGGAAACGATTTGTACTGTGGCGATCTGGTCGATCGGCATCGACGTGCTCCCGCCGGGAGTTGCGCGCGCGCCCTTGACCGCCATCCAGGTGGCCAGTCGGTCGTGATTGCCGTCGCGGCCGACCACCACCATCGCCAGCCTGCCCGGGGGTAGGTCTCCGCCGGGAACGGAGGTGCCCGCTTCCGCCGGGTAGGTGCAATTCATGTCGATTTGGGTTCCCCAGTCCTGGCCGGTCACCGTCACCGTTGCGGTCAGCTCGGTAGCCGCCACCGACGTCATCGTCAGCGCGGACGCGTCGGCCCGCGTCGGGACCGAAGCCGGTGCACCCTGATGGAATGGCACACCGGCCAGCACACCGATCACCATCACGACGGCCGCCGCAGCGGCCACCGCCCACGTCGCCAAGCGCGAATTGCGGCGCCGCCGGCTCACGGTGGCCAACAGCGATGTCAACACGCGCGGGCTGAGCTCGTCCGATCCGCCGGCATCGATCGCAGCGACCTCGTCGACGCTCAGTTGCCCAAGAAGCGCAGGCATGCCGCTGAGCTCGTCGACGGATTGACGGCACGACTGGCAGCCGAGCAGGTGCACCTCATACTCGCGCCGGTCGACGTCGGACAACGAGCCCAGCACGTAGGCTGCGTCCCACAGCGCGTACTCGTCGCTGTGGCCCACGAGCGACAGCGCGCGCGGTGAAACCTCCATTGCGACCTCCCACCCGGTAACACGACGTAGAACCGTCTGTAGTTCACCGCCGCCGCTCCAAAAATACCTGGTCAGCGTTCCAGAAAGCCCATCGCCCTTGCCCTCATCAGCGCGACCGTCCTGGTGATCGCCCTACTTCGCGCTCGCCGCGGTGCGCGGATGGGCGCTCCTGAGCCGACATCGAGCATCGACGACAGGCGGCAATCGGTTGGCACACGATCTGGCGGTAGTGTACAGCTAATGCAAAGCAGATAAATTCATTTGCTTACGGCCTGCATGCCGGCGACCGAGCAAACTGTACTAAGTCAGTTTCCGCGGCAGGCGGCGCTGCCAGCGGACGCAAGTGGCCGGCGAGGGCGGGCGAACCGTTGGTCGTTGCGGCACATCCGGTGGCAGCAAGTCCTGTACCCACAGCTGCGAGTGCGGCTGCTAGCGGTCGCATTGTGCGACGATGAACCGCGGACCGATTTGCCGCGGTTTGCCGGTACCCTACAAAGCCGGGACAGAGCGTTCAGTGTGGGAAGCAGACAAGCTCCCGCACTCGTCCGTCTGCGGACCGAATTTTCAACGCGCAGCATTAGCGCTAGGCGTCGAGGTCTTGCCGGACCAGCTCGGCGACGGTTTTGAGCGCGTCCTCGTCGTCGGAGGCGACGGTCACCTCTGCGCCGTTGCCAGCACCCAGCGTCATGATCATCAGGGCCGAGCCGGCATCGACGGGCTCACCGCCGTCCATCGAGAGTGTGACGGGTACGCCGGCACTCACGACAGCTTCGGCGATGATGGCCGCCGGCCTGGCGTGTAGTCCGATGGCCGAGCCGACGATGACGGTCTTGGCGGGCATGGGGTTCTCCTTCGTAGTGGTTGGTGTGCGGTCTTAGGCGGTGGCCAGCGCGGGCGTCTCGTCGACGTCGACGCCGGCCTTTGCGAACTGTTTGGCGGCGATGACGGCCAGCGCGCCTGCGATCGTCCCGACCGCAAGGGCGACCAGGAACCACAGCAGGTTGCCGATCGCGAAGAACACGAAGATGCCGCCGTGAGGGGCCCTGAGGGTCACCTCGAAGGCCATGATCAACGCACCGGTGATCGCGCCGCCGAACATCATCGATGGGATGACCCGCAGCGGGTCGGCGGCCGCGAACGGAATGGCGCCCTCGGAGATGAAGCATGCGCCGAGAAGCCATGCGGCCCTGCCGTTCTCCCGCTCCGGCTCAGTGAACAGGCCGGGCCGGATGGTCGAGGCCAGCGCCATCGCCAGCGGGGGCACCATGCCCGCGGCCATCACGGCAGCCATGATTTCGAATGACGCAAGCGTGCCCGCAACGAGTCCGGCGGTGGCAAACGCGTAGGCCGCCTTGTTGACAGGGCCGCCCAGGTCGAAGCACATCATCAGGCCGAGGATGATGCCCAGAAGGATCGCCGAGGTGCCGGACATCCCGGTGAGCCAGTTCGTCAGGCTGGTGGTGACCCAGGCGAGCGGGCGACCGAGCAGCATGAACATCAATAGACCGACGGCCAGCGAGGCGAAGAGCGGAATGATGACCACGGGCATCAAACCCCTGAACCATTGCGGCACCCTGATACCGCTGATCCACAGGGCCGTGAACCCGGCGATCAGGCCGCCGACGATACCGCCGATGAACCCGGCGCCGACGAACACTGCAACCGCACCAGCGGTGAAACCCGGTGCGATACCGGGCCGGTCGGCGATCGCGAAGGCGATGTAGCCGGCCAGCGCCGGGACCAGGAACGAAAACGCCAGCCCGCCCAGGCTGAACAGGACCGCGCCGATATATTGCGCAAGGCCGCCGCTTGGCAGATTGGTCAGCGAGTTGGTTAGCGCGATGATGTTGCCCAGCGACTGTGACTGCCCCGCAGGCTTGTTGGCGATCTCGTAGCCGCCGAACAAGAAACCCAGCGCGATGAGCAGCCCGCCGGCCGCGACGAACGGGATCATGTAGCTCACGCCGGTCAGCAGGATCTGCCTGGTCCTGGTGCCCCAACCAACGCCGCCGGCGGTTGTCGCCGTCGACGCGGCGGCGGGCTCGCCGCCCCCTTGCACGCGAGGCGCTGCTGGATCGGCCGATGCAGCGAGCGCCTCGGCCACCATCTTGTCCGGTTCGTTGATGGCGCGTTTGACGCCGGATGCCACGACGGGCTTGCCTGCGAACCGCTGCTTGTCCTTGACCCCGACGTCGGTGGCGAAGATGACCGCGTCGGCTTCGGCGATAGTCGCCGCCGACAGCGGTGTGCTGCCCGACGAGCCCTGCGTCTCCACATGAAGCGTCGCGCCTGCCTTCTTCGCGGCGGCGACCAGCGAATCGGCGGCCATGTAGGTGTGGGCGATGCCGGTCGGGCATGCGGTGACCGCGACAAGCGTCTTGGCGGCAGCCTTTAGCGGTTCGGCTGCGGGCTTGGGTTTTTCTGGCGTCGCATTGAGGACGCCGTCGACCAGCTCGACGACTTCGCCGGGCGTCGTCGCGTTGCGGAGCGACTCGACGAAGTCCTTGCGCACAAGGGCCCTGGCGAGGCTGGACAGCAGTTTCATGTGCTCGGCTGCGCCGGCTTCTGGAGCCGCGATGAGGAACGCCAGGTCCGCTGGCCCGTCGGGCGCCCCGAAGTCGACGGCCGGGTTCAGCCGGGCGAACCCGATCGAGGCGGTGTCGACGTACGGCGATCGGCAGTGCGGGATCGCGATGCCGCCGGGCAGCCCGGTGGCCGACTGCTCCTCGCGCGCCATCGCCGCGGCGATCAGCCCCTCGGTGTCGGTGGTGCGTCCGGCGTCGGCGAGCCGTTTGACGAGCCGGGCGATAACCGTCTGCTTGTCGCCCCCGTCGACATCGATGTCGAGCAGGACCAGATCGGTGTTGATGATCGGCTGTGCTGCGGTGCTGGTCATGGCGATACTTTCGTGTTGGTGTTGGCGAGATCAGGGGCAATCGGCGTCACTCGGACGGCATCGAGGTCGACCTGGGCCGGTGCGGGGAGGGCGGATCCGGGCAGCGCGGCCGCGGCGCTTCCGTACGCGACCGCCATCTGCAGGCGCTTGGGGGGAACCGCCCCGCCCACGTCGGCGCGGAGGTAGCCGGCCAGCGAGGCGTCGCCGGCGCCGACGGTGCTGCGCGCGACGATGGGCGCCGGCGTGGCCATCCAGCTGCCGGTCTGATCGACGAGTACCGCCCCTGCGGCGCCAAGGGTGGCGAGCACCGCGCGCACGCCGCGGTCGACCAGCTGACGGGCTGCCGAGACGACGGGCTCTGGATCGCCTTGGGCGACCGCGGCTTCCAGCGCCTGCGGCGAGTGGCCGAGCACGCCTGCGAGCTCCTCGGCATTCGGCTTGATCAAGTCGGGGGCGGCCCGGTCGAGGGATTCGACGAGGGCCGCGAGAGGACGTTCGGAGGTGTCGATAGCGACCCGGCACGGATACGGCTCGAGCAGCGCGACGACGTCGGCGTACCACTGGTCCGGCACACCCGGCGGCAGCGAACCGGACAGCACAACCCACGCTGCGGTCTCTGCGCTCGCGACCACGGACCGGGTCAGCGCGTCGAGGGCGGCGGCATGCAGCGCGGCCCCCGGCTCGTTGAGTTTTGTTGTGGTGCCGTCGTGTTCGGTGATGGCGAGGTTGGTCCGCACCGCACCGGCGCTCGGCACACACCGAAACGGCACCGCGCTGGCTTGAAGGGCGGCCACCAGCGGATCGTTGGCGGGGGCGGGCAGCACCGCCACGGCGTCAAGCCCGGCCAGCGTCAACGCGCGTGCGACGTTGACGCCCTTACCTCCTGGTTCGGTGGTCACCGACGAAACCCGGTGCACTGCACCGCGGGTGAGCGGCGCGCTTAGCGTGACCGTGCGGTCGATGCTCGGGTTGGGGGTGACGGTGACGATCATGCGACTACTACCTCGACGCCACTCTCGGTCAACTGGTCGCGATCGGCGGCGCTGATCTCCGAGTCGGTGATCAGGGTGTCGACACTGGAGATCGGGGCGAAGCTGACGAAGTCCTCGCGGCCGATCTTCGACGAATCAGCGGCCACCACAACATAGTTAGCGGCGCGGACCATGGCCCGCTTGACCGTGGCCTCGTCGCCGTCCGGTGTGGACAGGCCGTGGCGCACGCTTATCGCGTTGGTGCCGATGAACGCGATGTCCACCCGCAGCGTGTCGAGCACGCGCAGCGTCTGCTCGCCGACCGCCGCCTGGGTCAGACCACGGACGCGGCCGCCGAGGAGTTGCAGGGAGACCGACGGCATGGCCGCCAGCCGGGCGGCGATCGGCACCGAGTTGGTCACCACAATCAGTTCACGGTCGGCAGGCAACTGGGCCGCGATGCGCGCGGTGGTGGTTCCTGCGTCCAGCAGCACGCTGGCACCGCCGAGCGGAAAGAACTCGGTGGCGGCCGCGGCGATGGCGTCCTTGTGTTCGGAGCGGGTGGTCTCCCGCTCACCGACACCGGGCTCGACGAGGTGCAGCGCACGGACCGGCACGGCGCCGCCGTGCACCCGCCGCAGTACGCCCGCCTTGTCCAGGACGGCGAGGTCTCGCCTCACCGTCTCGGTGGTGACGTCGTAGGCCTGTGCCAGCTCGGCCACCGACGCACGGCCATGCGACATCACCAGCGACGCGATCGCTTGCTGACGCTCTTCGGCATACATGAAGCTCCGTTTGTGTTGTTATCGGCCCGATTGGATGTGGATATGGTTGGTTTTACTACTGTTCGTGTTGACTTGTCAAGATATTCTTGTAATCTGCTTCATATGACCGCTTCATCCCCGCCTACGTCACGTCCGCAGGACAGCGCCTCCGCCGGCTACCCGGCCGGCACGGTGTTGCGGGGTGTCCCGGTGGTCGCCGGTGTCCAGTACGCACCGGTGATCCGGCCTGCGCGGCTGCCCGTCGTCGACGGCGGCACGTCTGACGCCTCGATCGACGAGGCCGACCGCCCCGCCGAGGCCGCACGGTTCGGGGCCGCAGCCACCGCTGTGGCCAGCCGGTTGCGGGACCGCGCCGCGCACGCGACGGGCGCGGCGTCGGAGGTTCTTGCCGCCACCGCCACGCTGGCCCAGGACCGTGCCTGGCTGGGGGCCGCCGAGAAGCGCATCAAGGAAGGCACACCGGCGGCGCGGGCGGTGGCTGCGGCGGTCGAGCAATTCGTCGCCATGTTCACGCAACTCGGCGGCCTGATGGCCGAACGCGTCACCGATCTGCAGGACATCCGCGACCGTGTCATCGCCGAACTCAGCGGTCTGCCCGAGCCCGGCGTTCCGCTGCCCGATAGTCCGTCGATCCTGTGCGCCGAGGATCTCGCGCCCGCCGACACCGCGGGTCTGGATCCGCAACTCGTTGTCGCCCTGGCCACCACGTTGGGCGGGCCGACCAGCCACACCGCGATCATCGCCCGCCAACTCGGCATCCCATGCGTCGTCGCCGTCGCGGGGCTGGATCCCGTCGCGGCAGGAACGATGGTGCTGGTTGACGGCACCCTTGGCACCGTCACGGTGTCGCCGGATCACGCCACCGCTGGCGAGGCCGTAGCCACAGCTCAGCGCGAGGCTGAACGGGCAGCGCACTGGTCCGGTCCCGGCGCCACCGCCGACGGGCACGCGGTGTCGATCCTCGTCAACGTCCAAGACGGTGCCGCGGCCCGCTCCGCCCGCGAGACGCCCGCCGAGGGCGTCGGGCTGTTCCGCACCGAACTGTGCTTTCTCAATCGCGAAACCGAGCCCAGCGTCGAGGAGCAGGCAGACATCTATGCGCAAGTGCTTGAGGCGTTTTCCGGCCGCAAGGTGGTGATCCGGACGCTGGACGCCGGGTCTGACAAGCCACTGAAATTCGTCGGCCATGCGGAGGAGGCCAACCCCGCGCTTGGTGTGCGAGGCATCCGCATCGCCGTTGGCAACCCGGCACTGCTCGACCGGCAGCTAACGGCCATCGCCGGCGCGGCGCAGCGCACGGGCACCGCGCCGTGGGTGATGGCGCCGATGATCGCCACCGCGGAGGAAGCCGAAAGCTTTGCCGCGCAGGCGCGCTCGCATGGCCTCACCGCGGGGGTGATGATCGAGGTGCCCGCGGCCGCGCTGCTGGCCGACCGGATTCTCCAACACGTCGACTTCCTGTCGATCGGCACCAACGATCTGGCTCAGTACACGATGGCCGCCGACCGCATGTCGGCCGAGCTCGCGACGCTGACCGATCCGTGGCAGCCTGCCGTGCTGGCATTGGTGGCGATGGCGGTGCGGGCGGGCGCCGCGGCGGGCAAGCCCGTAGGAGTGTGTGGCGAGGCGGCAGCCGACCCGTTGCTGGCGTGCGTGCTTACCGGTCTTGGCGTGACATCGCTGTCCGCGGCGGCCGCCGCGATCCAGGGCGTGGGTGCCAAGCTCGCCCAGGTCACGCTGCAGCAGTGCGTGCGCGCGGCCGACGCCGTGCTTGACGCGGCAACCGCGGCAGACGCCCGCGCGGTAGCGCTTTCCGCACTTGGGAATTAACCGGACTGCAGTCCGGTTAACTGTGGCATGCCTGCTATCACCGCCGACACCCTGACGCTTCCGCGCATCACCGCACCTGCGCCGTCCGACACCGAACGCCCGCTCCGGTCCATCACCACCGGTCCGCACGGGTACGAGGGCGAGGGCTTCCCCGTCGTGCGCGCGTTCGCCGGAGTGAATGCCGCCGACCTCGACCCGTTCGTCCACATGGACCAGATGGGTGAGGTGGAGTACCAGCCGGGCGAACCGAGGGGCACCGACTGGCATCCGCACCGCGGCTTCGAGACCGTGACCTACATGATCGACGGCCGGTTCGCGCACCAGGACTCGCACGGGGGCGGCGGCTTGATCACCGACGGCGCCACGCAGTGGATGACGGCCGGCTCGGGCATCCTGCACATCGAGACCCCACCCGCCGAACTGGTGGAGAGCGGTGGCGTGTTCCACGGCATCCAGCTGTGGGTGAACTTGCCGCGCAAGGACAAGTTCGCGACGCCGAAGTATCAGGCCATCGAGGGCAATCAGGTCAAGCTACTGTCGTCGGACGACGGCGGGGCGCTGGTCCGCATCATCGCCGGTGAGGTCGACGGACACCAGGGGCCGGGAGCGACGCACACGCCGATCACCTTGGCGCATGCGACCATTGAGCCCGGCGCGCGGCTGAATCTGCCGTGGAACCGTGACTTCAACGCCTTGGTCTATGTGCTGTCCGGCCGCGGCTCGGTCGGCCCCGTCGAGCATCCGATCCACCAGGGTCAGCTGGCGGTACTCGGCCCCGGCGACCGGATCAGCGTGGCCGCCGAGCGGAGGCAGGAGGCCCGCCGGCCTGCGCTCGAGATCCTGATTCTCGGCGGCGAGCCGATCCGCGAGCCGGTCTTCTCCTACGGGCCGTTCGTGATGACCTCCAAGTCCGAGTTGATTGAGGCGGTCGAGGATTTCGAAGCGGGCAAGTTCGGCACCATCCCGCCGAACGCGCTCATGCCGCATCGGCGGCTTGGCGGCTGATTCGGCTCACTCCTTTGCCGTCAATACCGGTGCTGCGGGATGTGGGTAGAGCAGCTCAAGCTCGCCGAGATTGGCTGCGACGGTGCTCAGCGGCAGTGCAGCCGAGATCGCCAGTCCCCCTGCCCTTCGGGCGGGTGGCACCCGTACGTCGCCGGTGGCGTCGGCGCGCAGCGCGAGCACGAAGTCGTCACTGATCGACTGGAGTTCTCGGCCGGGATCGCCGGTCAGCCTCGTGCAGATCGCTTCGGCGTGGGCCTCAAGCACCTCGCGGGTCTGTGGGTAGACCCCCAGCGGCGGCGGCACGACGTCGGTGATCAACTCCGCGGCGGCCCGCAACCTAATCGCGCGGTTGGCGGCCCTTACTACGGGTGCCCGCAGGTCCGTGGTACCGCCGTTCTCCGAAAGATATTGCCGGACAGCGTCATCCACCGTCCGAGAGGCCTCCAACGCGTCGTGGCCTAGTGCGAGCACGCGGTCGGTAGCGTCCTCGGAGGCGCCGCGGGTCACCCGCAGCACCGCCGCCTTCAAGAACGCGGCGCCGACTTCCCTGGCTTCCTCGATCGCCTGCGACACCGCTGCCGTCGCTCCTCTCGGCCAGAGCAAGACCGACACGACGATGCCCACCATCGCGCCGACCACGACGTCTTCGACGCGGATCAATCCCAACTGCCAGCCCGTCGGCACGATCAGGTTGAAGTTGATCAACACCATCATCGTGAACGCGGCCTGGCCTGCGACGAACGACGCCACCTCGGGTACGTAGGCGGAACCGAACGCCACGATCGGCAAAAGTGTCCACAGCACAACGGGATCCACGCCGAGCAGCTCGATGACCACCGCACCCAATACGAAACCCACCGCAGTGCCCGCCACCGCTCGAAGCACGCGCGTCCCGGTGGTCAGCGCGCTACTGCGCAAGACCGACATCGCGCCGAGCACCACCCAGAAGCCATGTTCCACCGGAAACACATGAGTGACCGCGACCGCGAGCGCCAACCCGAGCCCCGTCCGAACGCTGTTGCGCAGCACGACCGCCCTGGTGGCCAGGAATCCCTTGGTGATCGCGGCGACCGCGATGGTTTCTGGCATCACCCAATCGGCGGCCCCGGTGTCGGGCAACTGACGGCCCAGCACCCTGGCCCACACCGGCCTGGCGTCGGCCGCCGCCGCATTGCGGATGATCCGGCCGGTCACGGCGATCGTGGCCGCGATGGTGCGACGGTTCAACAGCTCGCGGCCGACCGCCACCGCCGCCTTGTCGCCGGGCTCGCCGAGCAGCTCGGTGATGTCATCGCGGTAGCGGCCCAGTGACACCGACCGCAGCTCGGTCAGGGCATCGCGGAGATCTGCGCTGCGCGCCGACCGCTCGGCGACGCTGGGCAGCCGCAACACGGCCGCTGAGTCGCGCAGCACCCGCACTGCGGGATCCTTCATCGCTCCAAGCAACCCACCGGTGTCGTCAGTGATCCGATCGGACAGCCAGCCCAGATCGTCGACCACCCTGACCAGCGCGCGGCTGCCCGCGGTCAACGCGACCGGCCGATAGTCGGCGCCAAGGAAGGTGGCATCGAGCGCGTTCATCGCCTTGGTGACCTCGCGTCCCGACGCGGTGCCCTCCAGCCGGTCGGCCAACCTGTTGCATACGCGTGCCGCGTGTGCCCGTAGCTCGTCGTGATGTCGTGGCGCGAACAGAAAGAGCGCGGCCGGCACGCATATCGCCAGTGCGATCATCCAGCCCAGCAGCCGCTCGGGCACCGGGCCGACGGGTGTGCAGGCGGGCAGCACGAACATCAGCAGCGTGGCGCGCTGGCCGGCGGCCACGATCTCGCTGAGCACGCCTGCGAAGATCACCGCAACACCCAGCACGAACATCAACGCGACGCTGAGCCACGGATGTGGGGCGACCAGCGTGCCCAGCGTGATGAGGACGGCGCCGTTGAACCCAAGGCCGCAATACGCCAGGGCGCGTGCCGGCCGGTTACCCGGGAAGTCGACCATTATCAGCAGCGCCACCGACCCGAAGATGGTGAACAGCGGTGTCTGCGACCCGCCGCCGACCGCGAAGCTGACCGCCGCCGCGATGGGCACCACGATCGCCGCGCGCAATGCACGCCGCAGCGCGTCATATTCGGGGTCGCGGGCACGCAGCCGGTCCAACACGTGTCGCAACACCGCGGCCGTCTCAGTGGGCAAGGATCTCGACTCCGAGAATCCGGGGCAGCAGCGAGACGACGTACTCGACCGGCGCGTTGTCGTCGGCGCCCGCGCTAGTCACCGTCTGGCACCGTGGCGAACCGGCCGGAGTCGAGCGCGTCGAGCAGCTGCCCCGCGATCCACTCCAGGGCATCGGTGTCGCGCGCCAGGGTGGCCTGCTCGTAGCCGACCAACACGTATACGCCCCACGCCGCGAACGTCTGCGCCTGCCGCTTGTTCTGCAGGATCTCGAAAGCCGACTCGTACATGATGTCGAATCGTTGTTGGTCCACTGCGGCCTGCACCTTGTAGACCTGCGGGTCGACCGAACTCCACACCCGGATCGCGGCTTCGGCGCTGTGCGGGAGGGTCAACCCGACCTGGATGAGGGTGTCGATGCGTCGGCGCGGGTCTGGTTCGGCACGCACCGCCTGCACTATCTGCACGGTGCGGGCCTGCATCCAGTGCGCGATGAGTTCGGAGGTGTAGGCCCGCCAGCTGGTGAAGTAGTGATAGAAGGACCCGGTTGTGACACCGAGACGGTTGCAGACCTCGGCCAGCTTCAGTCCGCCGTAGCCCAAATCGGACAACACGTCGAGCCCGGTTTCGAAGTAAACCTCCCGCGACACGACGCTCGCCATGGCAGCACCCTAGTTCGATAGCGCCCCGTCCTCCGAGGGCGATGGCCAAGACCGGCGATCGGCGCCCTGGGCGACAGGGGCGTCAGAATTTGCTGATTGACCCGCCGATGTCGCCGGGTTTCGCATCCCTGCTAGACGGACAAGTGACCTGTGGCACAATTTGACTGTGCCGCAACATACCGCGAGCCGAGGACCCGGCCGCCCACCCGCAGCGAAGGCGGCTGAAACGCGTGAGCGCATCGTACAAGCGGCTCGCGAAGTCTTCAGCGAACTCGGCTACGACGCCGCCACTTTTCAGGCGATCGCGATCCGCGCCGATCTGACCCGTCCCGCCATCAACCATTACTTCGCGAGCAAGCGGGTGCTGTGGCGTGAAGTCGTCGAGCAAACCAATGCGCTGGTAGTTAGCGCGGGCATGGTGCGGGCCCAGGGCGAGACCACTCTGCTGGCCCGGTTGTCGGCGTTCTTCGCGGTCGCGATGCAGTCAGACTCCGAAGACCGTTCTGCGGCAGCATTTCTCGTCACGTCGGTACTCGAGTCGCAGCGGCATCCGGATCTGAGCAACGACGACCACGACTCGCTTAAGGCCTCAAGGGACTTCATGTCGTGGGCGGTCAACGACGCGATCAAGCGGGGTGAGCTCACCACCGACACCGACATCGACCACCTGGTCGAGATGCTGGTGGCGGTGATGTGGGGGATGGGCTTCTACGCCGGCTTCGTCGGAGACCACGAGGAGCTGACGTCGGTGGTGCACAAGTTCGAGCTGCTGATGGCCAACAAGCTCTGGCATCTGCACGAATAACTATCTACCTGCGGTGAGGTAGCACACATTTCGTATAGCTCTGCTAACTTTTTCGGTAGCATTGCAAACGAAATGACTGATTTGAGTGAGGTGCGGTTGGTCCGCACGGATGGCGACAGCTGGGACATCACCGAGAGCGTTGGCGCGACGGCGCTGGGGGTCGCGGCCGCGCGAGCCGCGGAAACCGCTCGCCCCGACGCGCTGATTCGCGACGACTATGCGTATCTGCTGACCGCTTCGGCCGGCCCGGCCTGGGCCCAGATGGCCAGCGGTGACGAGTGGCTCAGCGGCGACGAGCACGCCCGTCGTCTGCACGAAATGGCGCGCAACTACCAGGCCGTGCGCACCCACTACTTCGACGGCTACTTCAATGCTGCGGTCCGCGCCGGTATCCGCCAGGTCGTCATCCTTGCCGCCGGCCTTGACTCGCGCGCGTATCGCCTCGACTGGCCCGCGGGCACCGCGGTGTTCGAGATCGACCAGCCGAAGGTGCTCGGCTACAAGACATCGACGCTGGACGCGCACGGTGCGGTGCCCAAGGCGCGCCGCGTCCCGGTGGCCGTTGACCTGCGCGACGACTGGCCCGCGGCGCTGATCGGCGCCGGCTTCGATCCCGCGCAACCCACCGCCTGGCTGGCCGAAGGCCTGCTGCCCTATCTCCCCGGCGACGCCCAGGACCGGCTCTTCGACTTGGTCACCGCGCACAGCGCGGCAGGCAGCCAGATCGCGGTCGAGGCCTTCAACCTGCACCCGTCGCAGTACTCGGCGGAAAAGCGGGCAGCCCGCCGCGAACGGACCGCCCAGCTGCGCGAGCGCCTTGGACTGGACCTCGACGTGGACACCCTGATGTACACCGACGACACGCGGACCGACGCGGCCGAATGGCTGGCCGAGCACGGCTGGCGCGTCGACGGCGTACCCAGCGCCGAGGAGATGACGAGATTGGGCCGACCGGCCACCGAAGACCTTGTCGAGGAAGCGATGGACAGCGTGTTCCTGCACGCCCGACTCGACGGAGAACGGCGATGAGCACCTTGCGCACCGACGACGACAGCTGGGACATCGCCACCAGCGTGGGAACGACAGCGGTGATGGTGGCAGCTGCCCGCGCGGCCGAGACCGCCAAGGACGAACCGTTGATCCGGGATCCCTACGCCAAGGTGCTCGTGGCCGGCGCGGGTTCCGGACCCTGGGGCTTCATGGGCGACGAGGAACTGGTCGCCAAGGTTGCCGCGGTCGATGCGGAGGCTGCCGCGATCTTCCAGCACATGGGCAACTACCAGGCGGTGCGCACGCACTTCTTCGACGAGTTCTTCATCAAGGCCGCCGATGCGGGCATCCGTCAGGTCGTCATCCTCGCTTCCGGCCTTGACTCGCGGGCATACCGGTTGCCATGGCCCACCGGTACCTCGGTGTTCGAGATAGACCAGCCCAAGGTGCTCGAGTACAAGACGGTAACGCTCGCCGAGCACGACGTTGCGCCGTCGGCCATGCGCCACGCGGTTCCGGTGGACCTGCGCTACGACTGGCCAAAAGCGTTGCGCGAGGCGGGTTTCGACACGACCGCGCCGACGGCCTGGCTAGCCGAAGGCCTGCTGATGTACCTGCCCGCCGATGCTCAGGACCGGCTCTTCGAGCGGATCACCGAACTCAGCGCCAACGGCAGCCGTATTGCCGTGGAAACTGTCGGCGCGGGATCAGAAGAGCGCCGCGCGCAGATGCGGGAACGCTTCGAGCACATCGCGGCGCAATTCGGTGTCGAGGACACGCTCAACGTGGCTGAGTTGATGTACGACGATCCGAACCGCGCCGATGTGGCGGAGTGGCTCGACGCGCACGGTTGGGCGTCGGCAAGCGTCAAGTCGCAAGACGAGATGCGCAGGCTGGACCGGTCGGTGCTGCCGCAAGAGCAGGCGGCCGACGACGGGTTCTCCACCTTCGTGACCGCGGAAATGCAATGAGCTAAGCCCCTATGGGCGGGCCAACCGGTGGTTAGGATCGGGTATTCCTCGGGTCAGGAAGGACACCCACCATGACCACCGAATCCGTCGCGCCTGAAGCCGTCAAGGCTGTTCCGACCACCGACATTCCCGAAATCGTTCGCCGGCTGCGCGAAACCTTCAAAACCGGCCGCACCCGCAGCATCGACTGGCGCAAGCAGCAGCTGCGTGCGCTCGAGCAGATGATGATCGAGAACGAGCCTGCGGTCGCCGCAGCGCTGGAACAGGACCTGGGCCGCAAGCCGTTCGAGGCGTGGCTGGCCGATATCGCCAGCACCGCGGGCGAGGCCAAGGACGCGGCGAAGAACGTCGGCAAGTGGACCCGCAGGCGCTACCGGCTGCTCGAGCTGTCGCAGCTGCCCGGGCGCGGATGGGTCGAACACGAGCCCTACGGCACGGTGCTGATCATCGGCGCATGGAACTTCCCGTTCGCGTTGACGCTCGGGCCTGCGGTCGGTGCCATCGCCGCCGGCAACACCATGGTGCTGAAACCGTCCGAGGTATCGCCGGCCTCGTCGGCCCTGATGGCCGAACTCGTGCCGAAGTATCTGGATCCCGACGCGGTCGCCGTGATCGAGGGCGATGGCGCGATCAGCCAGGAGCTCATCGCCCAGGGCTTCGACCACCTGCTGTTCACCGGCGGCACCGAGATCGGGCGCAAGGTCTACGAAGGCGCTGCCTCGCACCTGACGCCCGTCACCCTCGAGCTTGGTGGCAAGAGCCCGGTGATCGTCGCCGCCGACGCGGACATCGATGTCGCGGCGAAGCGGATCGCCTGGACCAAGCTGATCAACTCCGGCCAGATCTGCATCGCGCCGGACTACGTGCTCGCCGATGCGAAGATCCGCGACGAACTCGTCGCCAAGATCAAGAACGCGGTGACCACCTTCGAGTCGGCCGACGCCGGCGGGAAGCGCATCGTGAACCAGCGCCACTACGATCGCCTCACCGCCTCGTTAGCGGCGACCAAGGGCACGGTGGCGGTCGGCGGCGGTTCGGACGCGTCGACACTGCGTATCCAGCCCACCGTCATCGTCGACCCCGACCCCGCCGAGCCCCTGATGACCGACGAGATCTTCGGGCCGATCCTGCCCGTGTTGACCGTGCAATCTCTCGACGACGCAATCAATTTCGTCAACTCGCGGCCGAAGCCGTTGGCGGCCTACCTGTTCACCAAGACCAAGAGCATCCGCGAGCGGGTGGTCAAAGAGGTGCCGGCCGGCGGCATGGTGATCAACCACCTGCTGTTCCACTTCGCCACCAACAAGCTGCCGTTCGGCGGCGTCGGTCCGTCGGGCATGGGCGCCTACCACGGCAAGTTCGGGTTCGAGGAGTTCAGCCACCGCAAGACGGTGATGACCAAGCCAACCCGACCCGACGTTTCTGCGATGATCTATCCCCCGTATACAGAGAAGGCTTGGAAGCTCGCTAGACGGCTGTTCTAGAAAGGAACCTCATGCCAGGAGTGCAGGATCGCGTCATCGTCGTCACCGGGGCGGGAGGCGGACTCGGACGTGAGTACGCGTTGACGCTCGCCAAGGAGGGCGCCAGCGTCGTCGTAAACGACCTCGG
>JAOPVX010000082.1 GCA_025965975.1 Mycobacterium sp.
GAGCAGTACTCCAGGTACCTCGTGTTGTGCAGATGACCGATGAAGTCGATCTCGTCGAAGCGGATCTCGAAGGACTTTTCGTAGGTGTTACCGGTCTCACGCTCGCTCGGCTGATCGCGATGAACGCGTTCGACGGAATCGACTCCATGAACCATTGCGTGACCGGGATGCTTATCCACAATGTCTCCTCATTTCGATGCGGTGCCAAATGTGCTGTTAGGCTCCGCCGGCTCGCGGCACTCGGTCGCGGCGATGAGCACGGTCATGCGATTCAACGCCCCTGACTCGAGGTATGTTTCGCACGGACATGGATACTCCGTCACCGGCATTGTACGAACTCGCGACGGTGCCGTATTGCGAACTTGGGCAATCCATGTCGTGGAGCCCCGAATACGCCGCGGCGTGGCAGTGCAGAGCCAACGATCCGACCCGGTTATGGAACACGCACCGCAGCAGTCGGTTTGAGCAAGACGACAACACCTGTGTGTGTCGTCATCTTGCGAACATCGCCAGTGCGTCGCGAACCAAGGACTGGCCTTCGGTGACGATAGTGACAAGGCGGAGGCCGTTCGATTGCGTCTTGCCGCTCGGCCCTGAGCGATGAGGGCGCCACGCGGTAACGGGGACGCGTCATCCGAGGTGCGCCGTCAGCAGCCAGCCCGGTGCGGATAGCCGTCCGTTTGGCTCTTCTCTGAAGTCGAAGGGCATCTGCACTCCGTCGCCGGGGCGTAGGGCGTGGATCCGGGCGGCTTTGATCTCATCCACCGCCCAGTACTTGGAGACGGCGTCTCGTAGTTCATCGGCGGTCACGGGGTTGACGGGCATGCTGGTGCGGTCATTGTGGGCGGCGCGATCAAAGGTCGCGGCATCGAAGGTCAGGACGAAGTAGGCGGCCTCGGGTGCGGCGGCCCGCGCGACGGATGCCAAGTAGGGCTCGCGTAGCTCGATCGGCATGGAGTGGAACAGAGTGCTGTCGACGATGGTGTTGAAGTGACCATCGTATCCAGTCAAGGTCGACATGTCGGCGACGTCGAAGGTCGCGGTGGTCAAGCCGCGTTGGGCCGCTTCGGTTCTGGCCAGGTCGATGGCAATCGGTGAGAGGTCCAGCCCTACGACGGTGTAGCCCGCCTCGGCCAAGCGCATGCAAAGGGCGGCTTCGCCGCAACCCGCGTCGAGGACCTCGCCGCGAAATCTTCCCTGCTCGATCAGTGCGGAGATCTCAGGTTGGGGTTCACCCAGACTCCACGGCGGCTTGCCGGCGTGGCTGAACTGTCCCCCGCCACGGTAGGCAGGATCGAAATCTAGTTCCGGTGTTTTCGACATGACAAGTCCCTTCGAATTGGTTGATGGTCGGCGTGGCGCTGCGGTGACGACACCGCCGTCGCCCCCGGGTAGTCGTCGTCGGCGCATGCTGCCGCTCGGCGGCGGGCACGGCCACGGGGTCAGACCAGGGTGGTGACTCCATCGGTGATGCCGAGAAGAGCCCGGCCATAGAGTTGCGCGCTGATACCGGGGTGGGCGACTGCATGCCGGCTGGCCACTTCGCTGTCACGCCAGATCCGTTGCAGCGGGTTTGCTTCGGCGAAACTGGACGAACCGCGTGCGGAGACCAGCTCACGAATCGCTTCGCGTGCGTTCACGATCGCTTGGGTAATGTCCATCTTGTTCCTCGCTCGGGCGAGGTGGTCCGGGAATTTGTTGAGCTGCCCGGCTTCATCGACTTCGGCGGCTGCCCTATAGGCCAACAGTTCAGCGGTATCGATCAGCGTCGCGGCCTTTGCCACCGCTAGCTGCACGGTGGGGGCGTTGGACAGGAGGTCGTACTCGGTATACGGGATGCCCTTTGTGCCGGCCTGCTCGATCACCAGTTCCAGTGCGGCCCGGGCGAGCCCGAGCTGGGGTCCGAGGAGGTCAATGGTCACGGCAGAGACGAACGGCACTTGGTACAACGTCTCATCCACGCGCCGGTGGTCGTACTCACCCGAAATCAGCTTGCCTAGTGAACCGAGTCGGTGATCGGGCACGAAGACGTCGTTGGCCACCACGGTGTTGGAACCGGTGCCCCTCATTCCGGCCATATGCCAGGTGTCTTCGATCGCCACCTCGGCGGCGGGCACCAACACCACTGCCACGTCGGCGGGCTGCCCGTCCTGGTCCATGATCGGAACGCCGAGGTAGAGCCAGTCCGCATGCAGACTGCCCGAGCAGTACGCCCAACGTCCCGAGACGCGGTAGCCGCCACCAACCGCCTCAGCCGTGCCAGTTGGCGCTGTGACTCCGGCGATTCGGGCGTTCGGGTCACGACCCCACACGTCGGCTTGCGCATCGTCGTTCCACACGCCGATGAACCAGGCTCCGCCGGTCATCAGGCTGGTCACCCACGCGGTGGAACCGCAACCACGGGCCAGTTCGCTGATCACCTCCAATTTCGTGCGGAAGTCTGCTTCGAACCCGCCGAACCTCTTGGGCTGGGTCAGGCGGAACAGGCCGGCTCGCTCGATTGCAGCGATGTTCTCCTCGGGCACCCGCCTCTCGTCTTCTGTGGTCGTCGCATTCGTGCGTAGCAGTGGGACTAGATCGGCTGCTCGCGCGACCAAAGTGGCCCGCAGCTTCCGTGACGTTTCGACGACGTCGGGACGTTCAAGAATAATGCTCATGATTCGTGCTCTTCCTGGTCGTGATGTCACCGCGGCGCAACAAGACGTCGATTAGGCCGACGGCAGCGTGCGAGATGTTCGATGGTAATTTGCCCGGGGCCGGGATCTCGATCCGACAACTCGGCCTCGGTCAGGACCGACATGCCTGTCCTGACTCAAGCCGCTGGGGGCGGGTACGGACTTACAGCAGCAGGCGTGGTGGTCGGCGCAAAGGCGGGAAGGACGGCTTCGGCCAAGTCACTCCGTTCTACGGATACCGGTAGCGTCTCGACGAGCAGTCCGTGCAATTGCTTTCGTGCCCGGTACAGCCGCGACATCACGGTTCCGACGGGTATGGCTTCGATTTCGGCAATCTGTTTGTGCGGTAAACCCTCGACATAGGCGTAATAGATGACCGTGCGAAGGTCCAGAGGCAGTTGTCGCACAGCTCGCCTCACCTCGAGTTCCACCGACGACTCGATCACGCGGTCCTCCACGGTGTCTCGTCCCGAACCGGCGTGGCGCTCGTAGGCTCGCTCCTCCCAGTCGCCGACATCGGCGGTGAGATGCTCGAGGGGCCGGGCCTTATTGCGGCGGTGATCGTCGATCCAGGTGTTACGCATTATGCGAACCAGCCACGCCTTGAGGTGGGTATCCGACCGATAGGACGAAAATCTGCTGTATGCCTTGACCATGGTCTGCTGCAGGAGGTCCTCTGCGTCGACGACAGTCGACGTCAGCTGCCGGGCGATGCCAAAGAGGCTGTCATGCAAGGGAATTGCTTCGTGCTCGAATCGGCGTCGCAAGTAAGTCTCAGATGTGAGCGGGTCCACGCAGTCGAAGTTAGGCTCGCACATCGCGCGAAGGCCCATCCACGGGAAAGGGGATTACCGCTCCGGTGTGATGGGGTTACGGCGATCGGGCATGAGCGCGATCCAAGCCGACCAACGCTCTAGCAAGACGGCAATTACACCACCGGGCTGATTCGCTCCTCGACTGCCAGTAGTGACTTGCCAGAGACCTCGCGACCCAGGACGGCGTTGAGTCCGGGATGCCGCGCCGCGGTGTTGGCATCACGCCGGTACTGCCGCATCCGGTTTTTCTCGGCGAAACCACCCGCGCCGTGCACGTTGAGCAGGGTGTGGATCGCCTCCAGCGCCTGCTGGGCTGCGTATCCACCAATCGCCCTGGAGCGGGCGCGGTCGGCATAGCCGCGGTTCGGATGTCCGCCACGTAACCGCCGAATCTGATCG
>JAOPVX010000121.1 GCA_025965975.1 Mycobacterium sp.
GTGTTTTTTCCCCGTCACGTTCCAGTGGTCGAACCGACCAGCGAGGAGCGCATTCGGGATGCAGCCCTGGCGACCTTCGCCGCCCATGGCATCGCTGCGACGTCCTATCGGATGGTTGCCGAGGCCGCCGGCGTGTCGATCGGTCTTGTGCAGCACTACTTCAAGAGCAAGGCCGCCCTCGTCGCTGCCGTGGACGAGCACGTACTCAATGTCGTCGGCTTAACCATGGAGTCAGAGCCGCTGCCGGGTGGCCCCGATGACGGGCTCCTCGAGGCTGGAAATCGGATGACCACGCTCATCGCCGAGAACGCGATAGTGCTCGAGTACGCGGGGCGTTCGCTTGTCGAGGGCGACGCGATCGGGGCGGTCATCTTCGATGGTCTACTGGGTATCAGCGCTGCCCAGCGTGACCATTTCGCCGAACAACATCTCACCCGCGAAGACCTAGACCCCCAGTGGGCGGCGCTGAACCCGCTGATCCTGAGGGTCGGGGCGATCATTCTGCGACCCCACATCGAACGCTATCTAGGTGAATCGTTCACCACCGCCGCGCAGCTACAGCGCTGGGACGCAGCCGTGACCACCCTGATCCGCGAAGGCCAGGTGCGCCGCGACCCGCCGCCGTCATCGCGCGACGCCAACGGCACCAACGGCACCAGCTGACGGCAAGCGTGCCGCGGTCGGCCGTGAGATCAGCGCTGCTGTACCCGAGCCCAGATCGGACCGCCGGCGACCATGGTGAACGGCACTGCCAGGGGGAAGTCATCCTCCAGCGACGAGATGTCCACACGGCGAACGATCGAAGCCAACGCCAACGTGGCTTCCAACATGGCGAAGTGATCTCCGATGCACGAACGCGGCCCGCCGCCGAACGGCACATACTGCCAACGGTCACGTCCCTCGCTCTGTTGCGGGCTGAAACGGTCCGGGTCGAACCGCAACGGGTCCTCCCACAAACGCGGATCCCGCTGCACCGCCATCCTCCCCAAGGCCACCATCGTTCCGGCCTCAACGCGGTACCCGTCAACCTCGACATCGCGTGTCGCCATCCGTGACCCGGTCGGCGCCGGCGGGCACAACCGCAGCGCCTCCCGCAGCACCTGAACCGTATAGCCCAGCCGCTCAACGTCGTCGGGTGTAAGAGGGCGATCACCAAGCGCGCCGACCTCCGCGGCCACACGCTCCTGGAGCTCACGATGGCGCCCCAACGCCCACAACGCATACGTCAACGTCGTCGCCGTGGTGTCCTGCCCGGCGAACAAGAAGATCACCAACTCATCGCGAATCTCGTCGTCGGACAACGACTGCCCAGTCTCCGGATCCTTAGCCGCGATCAGGGCGTGCACCAGCGGCGCATCCCGGGAAGGGTCCACCCGACAGGCCTTCAGAATCTCCCCGGCAAGATCACGGATCGTCGACGCGGCCGCATACGCTTCACGCCGTGAACGCGTCGAGATCCACCTCGGCGCACGCAACGGGCTAATCGCCCGGCGCACCGCGTAACTCGTTGCCACACGCAACGGTTCAGCAATCATCTCGGCGCGCTCGCCAAGGTCCAATCCCAGCACCGAACGACCCAACGCGCGCAATGTCACCATGCGACACTGCGCGTCCAGATCCACCGTCGAGCCGTCATCCCAGGTGGCGCAGACCGAGTCGGCCGCCTCGACCATGTGCCCACCGAACTGGCGGACACTGTCTTTGGTGAAGACCGGCTGCAGGGTGCGACGGCGTGGCAGCCACTCCTCATACGGCAGGTCGAACAGATTTGGGCCGATGAGCCGGCGAAGCTCGAGGGGCACGCCACTCGTCTTGTCGAAAGACCCGTCCCTGACGCCAAGAACGTCGCGAAGTCCCTGCGGCGACGTCGCAACCACGATCGGCGGAATCAGCCACCGAGGGCCCAACTTCACACGGGTCACCGGCCCGCCGGCGTCGCGCAGCTTGTCCATGCCGGTATGAAATGTCCGCACCGCCTCCAGGCGCTCCCGATACGACAGCGGATTATCGGGGACCGACGGCAAAGAAGACACGTCGCGCGCCGGCGCCGTGTTGCCTCCGTTTCTACGCGCAGATACCACGGGCCGAGCCTACAACCGCCACACACGCCCTAAGGCCGCCGAGACAGGCGGACCGTAAGCCCAAAAAAGGGTTGGCAGCTGCTGGCGGGATAGTGCGCGGTAGTGAGTGATACCGCGCGGTGGTGAGCGGTCTTGGTGTGGCGATCGGCGTGGGTGTCGGTGGTGGCTGTCAGGATGTGGTGATGGCTGGGGGTCCGCGGTTGCGTCGGATCGGTGATCCGGTGGTGGCGGCCGCGCCGGCTGGTGTCCGGATCCGGACCCGGATCCATGCGACCGCTGAGGAGCAGGCGGCGTTGACCGCGATCGGCGGGCTGCTGGGGTCGTTGTATCGCCGTGAGCTGGCCGCGCGGATTCGGTTGGGCCGTATGGATCGCAAGGCGCATGCGGTGTGGCGCGCGCACCGTAAACAGGCCGTCACCGCGGTGTCGTCATCGCGGTGGGCGGGGGCGATCACCCGCGCTGTGGAGGATCAGTATCAGCTGGGGATGCGCGGCTTGGCCGCGCACGTGCAGGATCTACGTGCCGCGGTGGAGGTAGTCGAGCAGCGGTGCGCGCTTGGGCCGGGTGAGCGGGCGACGCCGGCCGGCGACGGCTGCCAGGCCGGCAGGCGCGGTCGGTCGCGGCGGCGCCAGCGGGGTTATCGCAGTGCGGCTGAGCGGTCCGCCAAGACGCGCCGCCTGGCCATGCTGCGTGAGCGCCTCGGCGCGGCCGTCGATCACGGTGGGTGGGAAACGGGTGTGGCGCAACCGCAACCGCCTCGAGGCCGCCGCCATGACCGAGCAGCAGTGGCGGGACCGCTGGGACGCGGCAAGGTTATTTGTGACCGCCGACGGCGAGACGGGCAAGGCCGGCGGTAATGAAACCATCCGCGTCGATGGGGCCGGGCGGCTGCGGATCAAGACCCCGGCCGCCCTGGGAAGCCTGTTCGGTTCGCATGTGGTGATCGCCGAGCCGATCCGGTTCAGTCACCGCCACGACGAATGGGAAGGGCGCGTCCGCGGCCGGCGTGCGGTGCGTTACGACATCAGCTACGACCCCGCCCGTGATCGCTGGTACCTGGACGCGTCCTGGAAAACCAGCCCTGAGCCAGCGCCCGAGCTCGATGAGCTACGCCACGGTCGGGTGTTCGGGGTGGACCTCAACGACGGCCATCTCGCCTGCTGTGTGCTCGATTCGTCGGGCAACCCGGTCGGCTCCCCGGTCAGCATCGAGGTGGCGACCGGCGGGTTGTCGGCGTCGCGGCGTGATGGCCGGGTGCGCGCGGCGATCACGGCTGTGCTCGATCACGCCCAGCAGCAGAACTGTGCGGCGATCGTGGTGGAGAACCTCGACTTCGCCGATGCGCGGGCAGTCGGCCGAGATACGCTTGGCCGTGGCAAACGCGGAAAACGGCTGCGCCGCACCATCGCTGGTATACCCACCGCCAGGTTTCGTACCCGGCTGACGTCGATGGCCGCCCGGCGCGGCATCGCCGTGATCGGGGTGGATCCCGCCTACACCAGCCGCTGGGGCAACCAGCACTGGCGCAAACTCTTACAACAGCAGACTTCCGATCCCTCAACGGTCACCGGCCATCACGGTGCGGCGACCGCGATCGGCAGACGCGGCCTCGGACTGACGATCAGGCGACGGCCGGCAGGACCCCGCACCGGACAGAGGACCCTTGCGGGCACACCACCGGCCAGGCCCGATCGCCAACCCAACCACGAAAGCAGGCACGGCAGTTCCGGCCCACCGCTACGCACACGATGCGCACCGGTCCCCCGGAGAACACCCGCCAGCCGCGGCCAACACCGTTCGGGCCGCAACCGAGCAACACTCACTGCTGCTCACTCACAAGGAACGGTTGAGTCAGCTTGCCGTGGCGAGTTGCGTCAGCTCGCCGCCGTGCCAATTCGGCGGCTCGCCGCCGTGGCGAGTTGCGTCAGTCCGAAGTCGCAGTCTTCTGGCAACGCTTCAAGCGGCCACCAGCGCAGGTCCAATGACTCGTCGCTGCACGCGATTTGGGCGTTCGGCGGCGCGTGCACGATGAACTGCATGTCGAGGTGACGGGTGGGCACTCCCAGCGAGCAGGTGACGGGGTGCACGTGCAGCGCGGCCAGCTCGGAGTCGATCTCCAGGTTGTCGATGCCGGATTCTTCGGCTGCTTCGCGCAGCGCGGCGGCGACAATGCCGGCGTCGGTGTCCTCACAGTGCCCGCCCAGTTGTAGCCACCGCCCGAACCGTGGATGCAGCGTCAACAGCGCGTGGGTGCCGGTGTGGTCGAGGACGAGCGCGGAGCCGGTGACATGACCCGCCACGCAGTCGCGCAGGCAGCCGTCGGGTCGCGCGGCGAGGAACGCCAACATCGCGTGCCGCAGCGTGTCCTGCCCGGGATCGGGCGCGCGCCAACCCGTCAGAATCGCGACGGCCGATTCGTGCAGGCTCACTTGCGCACCAGCAGGCCGTCGGTCGGCACAGGATCGCGCGGGCCGGACGGTGCCGACGAGTGTTCGGGGTAGCCGATCGCGATGGCGCCCAACGGTTCCCACTCGGCGGATAGCGCCAGCTCGTCGCGCACCAGATCGGCGGTGAAGATGGTGGAGCCGATCCAGCAGCTGCCAACGCCACGCACGGCGAGTGCCACAAGAAGGGCCTGGACGGCGGCGCCGACGGCCACCGTGAACATGGTGTGCTCGGCGGCGGTCCGAGCGGTGTCGGGATAACTGTGCGCACCGTCGGGCACCATGAACGGGATGACCAGTTCGGGTGCGTCGTAGAGGATCTGGCCGCGACTGACGCGGTGCTCGACGGCCTCCGGCGGTCGTCCGTCTCCGCTCAGGTCGGCGCGCCACTGGTCCCCCATCCGGTCCAGCAGCCTGCGCCGCCTTTCGGGGTCCTGCATCCACACGAATCGAACCGGCCGGGTGTGGTGGGGTGCGGGCGCGGTGAGGGCTTCGGCGACGGCGGCCTCGACGAGCTCGGGCGCGACCGGCTCGTCGGAGAATCGGCGCACGGATCGCCGGAGCAGCTGTGCTTGGCCGCGGCCGAGCACAAGCGCCTCCTCGGTGCCAAGCCAGAACAGGTCCTCTTCGCCGGGCCGCAGCAGTGTGCGCGCATTGGATCCGTTGTCGGACAACGTCAATCCGCGCGCCACCGCCACCGGTATGTCGGTCAACTTGCCCTTGACCAAGTCGGCCGCCGCGGCGATCTCGTCGGCGACGGCGATCTCGGTGACGATCAGCTCGTTGCCGTGCCGGTCCTGCGATCCCGCGTAGCCGTGCAGCACGGTCAGGCCTGCGGCCCCGATCGCGAAGTCGGTCTGGCCGTTGCGCCAGGCCCGGCCCATCGTGTCCGTGATGACCACGCCCACCGTCACGCCGAGCCGTTCGCGCAGCCCGGACCGCAACGCCGCGGCGCTGGCGTCGGGGTCGGTCGGCAGCAGCGCCAACTCGCCTGCGTCGACGTTGGAGCCGTCCACCCCGGCGGCGGCCTGTACCAGTCCTAGCGCGTTCTCGGTGATCAGAGTGCGGCCCTTGCGGGCAAGAACCCGGACGGCTTCGGCATCGATCAGCTTGCGCCGCAACGCGTCCCGCTCTTCCGGATCGGCTGGGGCAGCGACGATGCGGCCCTCGCACTTGGACACCACCTTGCTGGTGACCACCACCACGTCGTCGTCGCGCAGCCATGGCGCGGCTTCGGCGAGCGCCGCGGCGAGGTCGTCGCCCGGCCGGAACTCCGGCAAGCCGGGCACGGGAAGCAGTTCGACGGCGGTCGCCGAGCCATGTTCGCCGCTCGGCGGAGACGTTGGGCTGAAGCCGGTCATGGCCGCGGTCCCGGCGTCAGTTCCGCCAGATCCAGCCCTGCGCGCACCATTTCGGCTGTGGCCTGCGGATCGGTCATCAGCAGCGGCACCGACCGCACCTCGACGCCGTCGATCTCGGCGTGGTCGCCCTCGTGTACCAGCCAGCCGTCGAGGATGCCGACGCCGGAGCGGGCCCCGTAATGGCCGCCTACCGCTTCGGAGGTGCTGGCCACCCCGATCACCGACAGGCATTCGTCGGCCATGCCGCGTAGCGGCTTTCCGCCGATGATGGGGGAGTACCCGATGACGCGTGCCGTCGTCGACCGCAATGCGCCCCTGATACCGGGCACGGCCAGGATCGCGCCGATGCTGACCACCGGGTTGGACGGCGCCAGCAGCACCACGTCGGCGGTTTCGATGGCGTCGGTGACGCCGGGGCCCGCGGTGGCCGCCTCAGCGCCGACGAACGCGAAGCTGTGGGTCGGCACCTGCGCGCGGTAGCGCACCCACCACTCCTGGAAGTGGATGGCCCGTTTCTCGCCGTCCGTCGGATCGGTGATGACGACGTGGGTTTCGCTGCGGTCGTCGCTGGCGGGCAGCAGTCGCGCGCCCGGCCCCCAGCGCTGGCATAGCGCCTCGGTGACCTGCGACAGCGGATAGCCGGCGCGCAACATCTGGCTGCGCACCAGATGGGTGGCCAGGTCGCGGTCGCCCAGACCGAACCAATCGGGCTGCACGCCGTAGGCGGCGAGTTCCTCTTTGGCGTGCCAGGTTTCATTGCGATGACCCCACCCGCGTTCCGGGTCGATGCCCCCGCCGAGGGTGTACATGCAGGTGTCAAGATCGGGGCAGATCCGCACGCCATACATCCAGGCGTCGTCGCCGATGTTGACGATCGCGGTCAGATCGTTATCCGACTGTGTCCCATCGCCGAACTGGCCGAGGCCCAATAGATGCTGGACGCCCAGCAGGAAGCGGGCGCCGCCGACCCCGCCGACCAGTGCCGTGACCTTCACACCGACCGACATTAGGCCGTCGCTGGCGCGCCGGTGCACGCGCGGTCCGGGGGAGAACGAGACACGCCGACGCTCCGACGCGCCGAATTCTTGTCACGGAATGGTATGAATTTCTGTTCTAGCGCTTGACCCTGGCAGCTAACGCGTGTGTAATCACACCAGTGTCATTTCGCGGTTGGCCGGCCGGTTCCGGTGTCGCAGACCGAGATTCGATCACTTGTTCGAATGAGATGGCCGCACAGCACAATAGTGAGGCTCCATTTAGGGATCTACGAGACAGGTGAGGAGGCGAAAAATGTCTTTTGAGCACAGCGATTTCGATCGTATGGCCCGATTTGACAGCCGGCTGCTCGGCTCAATAAGCAGCCCGCCGCGCACCAATACCGGGCCGGCACCAATTGGGAGGCCAGTACGTCCCCAGTTAAGTCTGGTGCCCGAGCCAATTGTTGTTGCGCCGGCAATTACTCCCGAGGACGACGAATGGCAAGAGCGCGCTTTGTGCGCGCAAACCGACCCCGAGGCGTTCTTCCCCGAAAAGGGCGGCTCGACCCGCGAAGCCAAGCGAATCTGCTTGGGGTGCGAGGTGCGCGATGCGTGCCTTGACTACGCGCTGGCCCACGACGAGCGTTTCGGCATCTGGGGCGGGCTCTCCGAGCGCGAGCGCCGCCGCCTCAAGCGCGGGATCATCTGAACGGGTTCATCCCGCGGTCGTCCCCCTGCCCTCCTGGCGGGTGGGCCCCCGCATGCGTGGGGAGTGCCCCCAGCGCCGGACGCGTCACTCGTCGTCGATCGTCGGGTCGATGACAGAAGGTTCGACGCCCAAATAGGTGGCCACCTGAGCCACCAAGACCTCATGCAGCAGCTCGGCGAGTTCGATGGTGTCCTTGGCCCGTCGCTCGATCGGCTTGCGGAACAACACAATTCGCGCGCGCGTCGCGTTACCCCTGACGTCAACCCCTGCCGGAATCAGCCGGGCGAGCGCGATCGGGCCATCGGCCAGCACCTCCGGCGGCCACTGCACGGCCTCATGGTCCTTCGGCGAAATCCTGGGTATCTCGTCGACCGCGACATCCAGCCCGGACACCCGTTCCTGCCATCGTCGTTCGATCGGTTCATAGGCCTCGAGCAC
>JAOPVX010000129.1 GCA_025965975.1 Mycobacterium sp.
CAGACGTTCGTTGATGGGTGCACAAGGTAGATCAGCCGGCCCTGGGGGCCGCACGATCCATCAGCCTGTCACGATCCATCAGCCTGTCACGAGCGGTCGGCCGGTCACCCGAAGAGGATGACGGGCCGAACCGTGCGCGAACGCTTTACTTGCCGTCGCGCGCCTTCTCGAACTCGGGGCCGGCGAACGCACCCACCACATGGATGAACGCGGAGGCGAGAACCGCGGCGACTGCCCACGTGTTTTCGTCCTCCCGGCCGACAGAGTTGCCATCCGGGTTAAGCCAGTCAGTAACCCGCCACGCCATGTGCTCAGGCCCCTTGGTGAAGTCCAGGCACACCAGCATGCTGACTGTGTTGGCATCATGCTCCGATAGCCCGTCGAGAATCCGCGCGTCGACCAGGTCGCCGACGCAGGCGCGGAGGCCCTCGGCCCCGAAGATGGATTCGGTCTCCACCATGCCGGGGTCCGACACTAACTGTTCGGCGCAGCTGCGGAGCCTCTCGTATTACCGAGATACTCGCCGTTACGGCCTACGGGGCTGTTCTAGGGCGTCAGCACCACCACAGGTATCGGCCGCGACGTCCGCTTCTGGTAGTTCTCGTATCGGTTGGCGTTGTTCTTGTTGACGATCTGCCATAACCGCGCGTAGTCCGGATCGTCGGGCAGTACCGGCTTCGCTGTCACACCGAATCTCTTGGGGCCGACGTTGATCTCGATCTTCGGATTGGCCTTCAAGTTGTGATACCAGCCGGGCGCCTTTGGATCGCCGCCCTTCGACGCGACGATCAGGTAGGTGTCGCCGTCCTTGGCGTAGGTCAGTGAGTTTGTGCGTTGCATGCCGGTCTTCGCCCCGACCGTGTGCAGCAGCAGGTTGGGCGGGGTGCCGGGGAAGATCCGGTGCCCAATCCGGCCGTTCGTGCCCTTGTAGATCTTGTCGTGCACCATCAACAGCGGGACGCCGATGTACTTCTCCCACAGGGGCATGCTCATGTCGCTCAGTCTTGCGTAGCCGAGTCGAGTTGCGCCAGTGCTTCCCGCAGCAGCCTGCCGGACTGTTCGCGGTCCGGATCCCGCCGCAGCAGCATGCCCTTGGCGAACGACAGCTTGTCGCCGCTTTGACGTGGCAGAACGTGCAGGTGGATGTGGAAAACGGACTGGAAGGCGGCCTTGCCGTCGTTGATGACGACGTTGTTGCCGTCGGCGTGCAGCCCGGACTGGCGCGCCGCCCTGGCAATGCGCTGGCCGATGGTCACCATGGCGGCGACAATATCGGGCGGCGTGTCGGTCAGATCGACGGTATGGCGCTTGGGGATGACAAGGGTGTGGCCGCGAGTGAACGGGCGCACGTCGAGGATGGCCAGGTAGTCGTCGTCCTCGTAGATCCGGATGGCTGGTGCCTCACCGGCGACGATGGCGCAGAACACACAGGACATCCCGCCACCGTATCGGCTCAGCCGGTGACCCGAGATGACAGGTCGCTCAGCCGGCGCAGGTCCTCGTCGGACAGCGATAGCTTCTGCGCGCCGGCGGCTTCCTCGGCGTGACGTGGTTTGGACGCGCCGGGTATCGCGACGACGATGTCGCCGTAGTTCTGAATCACCCAGGCCAGCGCGACCTGGCTGATCGCCGCCCGGTGTGCCGCCGCGATTTCGCGGAGGCCGTCGATGAGCACAGCCGATCGGTCAAGGGTCTTGTCGGACATGCGCATGACCGTGCGGCGAAGCCGCGGCACATTCGCAAACAGGCTGCGATCGTCGTGGAATTTGCCGGTCAAGACCCCTTCTCGCAGGGGGAGTATGCCATCAACGTCACCCCGAGCCGGCGTGCCGTGTCAAGGACGCCGTTGCCGTCGATATTGCGGTGCAGCAGGTTGATCTGAACTTGGTTGGTAGCCAATCAAATATCGTGCTCAGCGAGCGCGGCATGTGCGGCCTCCATCTGCCTGGCCGAGAAATTGCTCACGCCGACGGCGCCGATCTCGTGTGCCGCGGCGAGGCGCGCCATCGCGTGGAGTTGGCTACGTGTTGAGGAGAGGCTGCCGAAACCCATGTGAATCTGATGAAGATCGACGGGGAACGGATCCAGTGCGATCGATGCCGCACGCCTCGATGAGCTTGCGGCGGACCGCGCGATCGCACGGCTCACGGCTGTTTTTCTGCGCACCGCAGCCAAGTACGCCGCGTTGGTCAGTCAGGTAGACGAGTATCACGACTCGGCGGCGAAACAGCGCGTCAACCAGCCGGTGCGGGAGGTGCTTGCGCGGGGCATCCGCGACCGTGTGTTCCGCGACGACATACCGGGCGACGCGCTGTTCGAGATGTTCAGCGCACTCATCGAGCGGGCGTTGTGGCTGACCGTGGCCGAGGCCGTGACGCCCGAGCAAGCCGCCGACGTGGTGCTGACGGTGTTCCTCGACGGCGCCCGCACCGATTAGACGTTCTGCTTTGGCCCACTCGGCCATGCGGCGGTCACGTTCCTCGGCGGAGGCATCCTCGACGCAGCATTCGCCGTGGAGCGCCCGGACCACGCAGCGCGTATTTCGGCGCTACGTGTGCGTTCCGGTCAAGTGGGTGCGGTGTCGCTATCGGCTGCAGCAGGCCGCGCTGGAGATCGAGAGCCATCCCGGCGTCGATCACGCCGACCTCGCCGTTCGGCTGGGTTGGTAGGACCGGGCCCATTTCATCAACGACTTCCGCACAATGCTTGGCAGCACTCCGGGCGAATACGCCGCGAGTCACGGAAGTTAGGAAACGACGTGGATAGTCGCGAGCTTGCCTTCGCAGGTGCCGCTGAGCAGGCCAGGATGCTCGCCGACGGCACCATCACCGCGCCCGAGCTGCTGGAGCTGTATCTAGAGCGCATCGCGCGGTTGGACCGCGAACTTCGCTCGTTCCGCGCCGTTCTCACCGACTCCGCCCGTCAAGAGGCCGGTGTGGCTCAGGACCGGCTCAATGCGGGGGAGCGGCTGCCATTCCTCGGCGTGCCGATCGCGATCAAGGACGACGTCGATGTCGCCGGCGAGGTGACGACATACGGCAGCGCCGCCCACGGCCCTGCCGCGACGCAAGACGCCGAGGTGGTGCGACGGCTGCGTGAGGCGGGTGCGGTGATTGTCGGTAAGACCGCCGTGCCAGAGATGATGATCTGGCCGTTCACCGAGACGGTGACGTTCGGGGCGACACGCAATCCATGGAACACCGACTACACACCGGGCGGCAGTAGCGGGGGCAGCGGTGCGGCGGTGGCGGCGGGCCTGGCATCGATGGCGCTGGGCTCCGACGGCATGGGTTCGATCCGGATTCCGTCGACATGGTGCGGGCTGTTCGGAATCAAGCCGCAGCGGGACCGGGTACCCCTTGCGCCGCACGACGACGCGTGGAACGGGTTGAGTGTGAACGGCCCGATGGCGAGGTCGGTGAAGGACGCGGCGTTGTTCCTCGATGTGACGGCGCCTGGCAATGATTTCCTGGCCGCGGCCAACGGTCCGCCTGGGCAGCTACGGATTGCGTTGAGCGTCAAGGCGCCGCCGGGTTTGATTGTGCGAGTTGGGAGTTCCCAGCGAGCGGCGGTTGACCAGGCTGGCGCACTTCTGCGTGAACTCGGCCACGAGGTGATCGAGCGTGACCCGGACTATCCGCCGTCGGGGGTGTTCGGGCAAGCCTTGCCGCGATACTTCCGAGGCGTTTACGACGACGCCAAGGCGCTCCCGCACCCGGAGCGGCTCGACGCAAGGACGCGCACATTCGCCAGGATTGGCGGGCTGTTCTCGGAGAAGCGGATGTCCGTGATCAGGGGAGCGGAAAGCATAGCGGCCGAACGCATTCAGTCGATCTACGATGACGTCGACGTGGTGATCACGCCCGGCACCGCGATGGGCGCCTCGCGAATCGGGGCGTACCAGCGGCGGGGAGCGGTCTCGACGCTGGCGTTGGTGGCCGCCCGCGTGCCGTTTCAGGCCATGTTCAACGTGACTGGCCAGCCGGCAGCGGTGGTGCCGTGGGGACTGGACGGGAAGGGCGTGCCGACGTCAATCCAGCTGGTGGGCAGGCCGTTCGACGAGGCCACGCTGCTCTCGCTGGCCGCGCAGATCGAGCAGGCACGCCCGTGGGCACAGCGACGGCCCCAGGTGTCATGACTCATCTATGATCCGCCAGGCCGCCAGCTTGTCGGCGTAGCGCATGGTCTGTGCGGGGCTGGTCGACGGTAGCCGCTGGAAGCGAAGATCCGGCGCGACGCGGACCAATCGGTTGAAGTTCTTCTCGGCTGCCGCACCGTTGAAGAAGACCCGTGCGATATCCGGATGCCGTTCGAAAAGCTGGCCAAAATCGTTGGCCACCATGCTGTCTGGCTCTACCGCCGAATCCAGGCTGCCGATGCGACGGCATGACCGCAGTACGTCCCACACCGCCACACCATGGGCCGTCAGCACCGCCGTGCGGGCGTCGTACGGCTCGCAGGCATCGAACCCGAAGATCTCGCCGGTGATCCTCCAGAACGCGTTTCGCGGATTGGCGTAGTACCGCTGCGCGCCAAGCGACATTACGCTCGGCATGTTGCCGACGATCAGGGCCTTGGCGCCGTCGTCGATGATCGGCGGCAGCCCGAGCAGCCGGGGTGTGGCCATGAAACCGAATATTGCACCACGGTGGCGTTATACGTTGAGACCGTGGCCGAAGACGTCGACATCGAGGGCCTGCTCGACGGTCTCGAGGGGCAGGCGCGCGCCGAGCGAGCGGAACTCATCCAGTGGCTGATTGACAAGGGTTTCACCATCGAGCAGATCCGAGCCGAGGTCGCCCCGATGTTGTTGCCGGCCGGTCGAATTGTCGGTAACGACGGCGTCTATGTGTCCGCGCGGCAGATCTGCGAGGAAACCGGGATCGACCTGGAGTTTCTAGAGGCGATCCAACGGGCGATTGGACTTCCGAGGGCCCATGACCCTGACGCGCTTGTTCATCTGCGGGCCGATAGCGAGGCCGCCGCGCGCGCCAGGACCTTCATCGCCATGGGATTGAGCCGCGAGCAAGTGATCAGTGTGTCGCGCGTGCTGGGGCAGGGCCTGGCCCAGACGGCCGAGGCCATGCGCCAAGTCGTCCTCGAGGCGGTGATCCAGCCGGGGGCTACGGAGCTACACATCGCCCAGGCATACGAGGGGGTGGTGCGACAGGTCTCGCCCTTGCTCGGCCCGTTGTGCGACGACGTGCTGCGGGTGCAACTGCGGCATACGTTGGAGACCGAGGCGGTCAGCGTCGCCGAGCGGGCCGCAGGCACCATCCCTGGCGCTCGCGATATCTCAGTGGCTTTCGCCGACCTGGTCGGCTTCACCCGCTTGGGCGAAGCAGTACCGCCCGAAGAATTGGAAGCGCTCGCCAGCCGGCTGTCCAACCTCGCCCGCGACGTTGTCGCGCCACCGGTGCGCTTCATCAAAACCATTGGCGACGCGGTGATGTTCGTCAGCACTGATCCCGTGCCGCTGCTGCGCGCGGCGCTGGCTCTGCTCGCCGCCGCGGAGAAGTTCCACGACTTTCCACAGCTGCGTGTCGGGATCGCGTCGGGACGGGCGGTAAGCCGTGCCGGCGACTGGTTCGGCAGCCCGGTGAACGTTGCCAGCCGTGTGACCGGTGCGGCGCGACCGGGCGCTGTGCTTGTGTCCGAATCCGCCCGCGATGCGATCGCATCCGCCGAGGGGTTCGACTGGTCCTTCGCGGGTGCCCGGCATCTAAAAGGTGTCAAGGGCGAGGTGAAGCTATACCGGGCTCGGGAACCCGTGGATTAGGTTGGCGCCGTGGCCGAAGACTTCGACCTAGAGGGGTCCGGGCTTCTCGACGGCCTGGAAGGGAAGACCCGCGCTGAGCGGGCCGAGCTGATCCCGTGGCTGCTCGAGCGGGGCGTCACCATGGAGCAGATCCGCGGTGCGTTCACACCCGCGTTGCTGGCCGGACGAAAGATCCTCGGCGACGACGGCACCTATGTCTCCGCCCGCGAGACCAGCGACAAGACCGGTATTGACCTCAACTTGCTTCAGCGCATTCAGCGGGCCATGGGACTGCCGCGCGTCGACGACCCCGATGCGGCCGTGTACATCCGCGCCGATGCCGAGGCCGCCGCGTTTGGGCAGAAGTTCATCGAGCTGGGCTTCGAACCCGACCAGCTCGTGCAGATCACCCGGATGCTCGCCGAGGGCTTGTCACGCGCCGCTGAAGTGATGCGGTACGCCGCGCTGGCCACGGTTCTTGACCCTTCGGCAACGGAACTGGAAATCGCCAAGAAATCCGAAGCGTTGCTGCGCGAGGTCGCTCCCATGCTCGGGCCGATGATCCAGGAGTCGCTGCGGTTACAGCTGCGCCACCTGATGGAGACCGAGGCCGTCAACGCGACCGAGCGGGCCGAGGGCCAGCGCCTTCCTGGCGCCCGGCTGGTCACGATCGCTTTCGCCGATCTCGTCGGCTTTACCCGCCTCGGCGAGGTGGTGCAGCCCGAAGACCTGGAGCAGTTGGCTCACCGGCTGGCCGACCTCGCCCGCGAGGTGTCTGTCCCGCCGGTGCGGTTCATCAAGACCATCGGCGACGAGGTGATGTTGGTCAGCTCCGACCCGGTGGCTCTGCTGGACGCGGTGATGGATCTGATCGACGCCACCGACGGCGCCGACGACTTCCCAAGCCTGCGCGCCGGTATCGCCACCGGCATGGCAGTAAGCCGGGCGGGCGACTGGTTCGGCAGTCCGGTCAACCTCGCCAGCCGTGTCACCGGAGCGGCGCGACCGGGTTCGATATTGGTGTCGGAGTCGGCGCGAGAGGCGATCGGCGAGGACGAACGCTTTACGTGGTCATTCGCCGGCGCGCGTCGCCTCAAGGGCATCAAGTCGGACGTCAAGCTGTACCGCGCTCGTCGGACTACAGCCGAAGGCGACTGAATTCAAACCTCTTGCGTCACTTTGGTTTCACTGGTTTCGGCCGATGGCGTGCCGAACCAGCCGGAGAGCGCGTCTCGCAGCGCTGGCGCGGCGGTGTCGGCGGGTTCATCGATGGTTGCAGCCCAGGCGATGTGGGCGTCCGGGCGGATCAGCAGGGCGTCGGCCGGTCGGCGATCGGTCCTTGCAGTGCGGATGTCGACGCGGTGCTGCCAGCCACGGGCGGCCTCGCGGAGGTCAGCGCGGTCGGCGAGGTCGAGGAAGACGGGCCGCGCGGTGTGCGTGAGCTGCGCGACGCTCGTTGTGCCCCGGTCGGTGTACAGGGTGAGGTCGGGCGCGAAGGAGCCGGCCAAGGCGTGTGGGTTGGGCCCGGGCATCGCGTAGCGGATGTCGCTGCCTGCGATGAGGGCTCCCATCCGGCGCAATGGTTGCTCGTCGACGAGCAGTTCGGAGAAGAGTTCCCGAAGCGCTTCGGCGGCCGGGTCGTGTCCGCGCCTCAGCGCCACCTGGGCTTGGGTGTGTAGCAGAGTACGTTCGCCGGCGAGGTGGCGTTCGTCGTGATAGGTGTCCAGCAGGCAGGCAGGCGCCCAGCCACCGATGTCGGCGGCCAGCTTCCAGGCAAGGTTGACCGTGTCGAGCATGCCTGCGCTGACTGCCACGCCAGGGGCGGGGAACTGATGAGCCGCATCGCCGGCCAGTAGGATCCGCCCGTCGCGGTACCGTTCGGCATGCCGGGCGTGAAAGGTGAAGCGCGACAACCGAGTCGGCTCTCCCAGAGGCACGTTCGCGCCGAGCACGCGGCGGATGCTGTCCTGGAGTTCGGTCACGGTCATCGGCGTGTCATCGTCGTACTCTCGTTCCTCGTCTTCGCTGGTGAAGACGCCCAGATCGGCGGGGGTGTACGAGGCGATCGCGAACACACCGCGCTCCGTCTGGGTGAAACCCGCACGGACCCGGCCAAGGCCGGGGAGCTCGTAGTCGCCGTCGTCGAGCAGTCTCACCGAATCGGGCATGCTGAACTGGCCGAGCCGGTTGACCTCTGGATAGGTGATGCCAGGGAATGGGATCCCGGCCATGTCGCGGACCCGGCTGTACCCGCCGTCGCACCCCACGAGGTATCGCGCGGTCAGCCGATACGGCCCGTCGGGCCCGCGCACGTCCGCGGTCACCGCAGCCTGATCCTGGCTCAACCCGACGACCTCGTGTCCGCGGCGAATGTCGGCGCCGCGTTCGCATGCGAGTTCCTCGAGCAGGCGCTCGAGTTGCGGTTGAGGGAGGCGCACCGCCTGCATTGGGGGATCCGCGCGCTGCGTGAAGTCGATATGCATACCGCCGAAGGGGAATCGCGGAGCCGGGCGGGGGTGGCCGCTGGCCGCCTCGAACCGCTTCAGCAGGCCTCGGTAGTGCAGCAGTTGCAGGATCTGCCCGCCCAGACCGCCGGCCTTCGGGATCTCCCGGATCTGCGGCAGACGCTCAAGCACCAACGGTCGCACTCCGGCCAGGCACAGCTCACCGGCCAGCATGAGGCCTGTCGGGGCCGCGCCAACGATGATTACGTCGGTATCTGTCACTGGCATTCGCAACTCCCATTTCCGCAGGTTCTGACCTCGGCCAGCGAGTATGCGGCCCGACCCGGGTCTTGCCGCAAGCCCCCATTGCGCTATATGTTGGAAGTGGAGAGGGGTATGGGTACCCCTTTCCTTTTTCGTCAGCGGTCCCATGCGCCTCTGGATGCAGCCGCAGAATGAGAAGTTCTTCGCCCTCGTCAGCAAGGCCGGCTCGAAGGTCGTCGGTGTCGGTGGTTCGCTGCTGCTCAACCAGGCTGGCGAGCCGTCCGACGATGCCGAGCGAGCGCGGCGCCGCCAGGAGGCGGTGCTCGCCAAATGGACCGCACCGGGGATGTGCAATCCGGACGATGAAACACCTTGCGTGGACCGTGAACCCAGCGAGGATGGGGAGCACGGTGATGCGCGCTCGCACGGTCAGCGCAACCACGACGCACTGAATACAGTTCTGTGAGTTTGCTGCGAAGTTTCCGCGATATTGTTGTCAGCGGCATGGGATGCTATCGAGATGGTTGCGCCCTACGAGGAGTTCGCGGCTGAACATCGGGCCCAGCACGTCTCCCCTGTCATCCGCTGGTCGGCGGTCGTCGGTGACTATTCGCTTGTCACGGCTGCCGTTGCGCTGCTGCTGGGTCGACCACGTGTTGGCGCTGCGATTTTTGGCTTAGGGACGGCGAGTCTGGCCGCTGGCCATGTCTATGAAGGCAATCTTTTGCGGGGTTTGCGCGACTTGGCCCGCCACCCGATCTGGGGCACGCGGGCCGATTTCGCTGTCGCAAACGCGACCATCATGACCGCGCTGAGGTCCTGAACTGCACAACCCACGCAGCCCCCGCGCTGCTGCGGCCCGCCATTGACAGCCTGTATCTCTGTGCGATCCTCGCGGGCTGGGCCAAAGATGACGGACCCACCGACATCACCAAACTCGCCCTGGCCTGCGTCCCGACGACCGCCTGGTCGAAAAGGGCGGATGGACCACTGAGCGACTATCTCCATCCCGAGAAATATCTACTGTCCGGCGACGATTCCTAGCTACCGGGATGGCGTGAATCGGCGGAGTCTAAGACTGTTGCTGACGACGAAGACGGAGCTGAAAGCCATTGCAGCGCCGGCGATCATCGGATTGAGCAGTCCCGCCGCGGCCAACGGTAGCGCTGCGATGTTGTAGGCGAACGCCCAGAACAGGTTTCCCTTGATCGTCGTCAATGTCTTGCGCGACAGCCGGATTGCGTCAGGAACTGCGCGCAGATCATCGCGCACCAACGTGAGGTCACTCGCCTGGATCGCGACGTCGGTGCCGCTGCCCATCGCGAGGCCCAGATCCGCTTGCGCGAGCGCGGCGGCGTCGTTGACGCCGTCGCCCACCATCGCGACCACCCGGCCGTCGGCCTGCAGGCGCTTGACCGTCTCCATTTTTTCCTGGGGGAGTACCTCGGCGATCACCTCGTCGATACCCACCTGCCTCGCGATCATGCGGGCAGCCGCCTCGTTGTCTCCCGTGAGCATGATCGGCATCAACCCGAGAGCCCGCAGTTCGCTAATGGCCTCAGCCGACGTCGGCTTGACGGCGTCGGCCACGACGAGCACTCCGCGTGCCTGCCGGTCCCAGCCGACCGCGACCGGCGTCTTGCCTTCAGATTCGGCCTCACGCATGGCCTTTGCGAGTTCGTCGGGGAGATCGAGCAGCCGTCGCCGCCCCACTAGCACCGTGTGGCCATCCACGATGCCTTGCACCCCGAGGCCCTCAAGGCTCTTGAATTCCTCAACACTCGGAAGGTCGCCAACCTTGTCGCGCGCGCCGCCCGCGATCGCCTTGGCAATGGGATGCTCAGATGAGTTCTCGAGCGCTCCGGCCAGCCGCAACACCTCGTCGGGTTGTTCACCGCTCGCCGTGATCACATCCAGCAGCGTCATCGTGCCGGTGGTGACGGTGCCCGTCTTGTCCAACACGATGGTGTCAACACCGCCGGATGCCTCAAGCACTTCCGGTCCCTTGATCAGGATGCCCAATTGGGCGCCCCTGCCGGTCCCGACCATCAACGCGGTCGGCGTGGCCAGCCCAAGCGCGCACGGGCACGCGATGATCAGCACCGCCACCGCGGCTGTGAATGCCGCTGCCACCGATCCGCTCGTCGCGATCCAGAACACCAACGTCGCCACCGAAAGGGCAATAACGATCGGTACGAACACCCCGGAAATCCTGTCCGCCAACCGCTGAACATGGGCCTTGCCGTTCTGCGCGTCCTCCACGAGGCGCGCCATCTGTGCCAGCTGTGTGTCGGAGCCAATACGGTTGGCCCGCACCACAAGCCGGCCATCGATGTCGACCGTTGCACCGACCACCTGGTCGCCGGGCCCCACGTCAACCGGCAGCGACTCCCCGGTGAGCATCGACGCATCTACCGCCGAATGGCCGCCGACCACAACACCGTCGGTGGCGATCTTCTCGCCAGGACGCGCAACGAACTCGTCGCCGACCGACAACTTGTCGATTGGAATACGCTGCTCGACACCATTTCTCAGCACCGAGACATCCTTGGCGCCAAGTTCAAGCAGCGCCTCAAGGGCCGCACCCGCCCGGCTTTTGGCCAGGGCCTCGAAATAGCGTCCGGCCAGGATGAACGTGGTCACTCCTGCGGCGGCTTCGAGATAGATGTTGCCGGTCCCGTCGGTGCGCGCGATCGTCAACTCGAACGCATGCTTCATCCCTGGCATGCCCGCGGTCCCCCAGAACAAGGCGTAGACCGACCAGCCGAGCGCGGCGAGTGTTCCCATCGAAATCAGCGTGTCCATCGTTGCGCTGCCGTGCCTCAGGTTCGCCAACGCTGCCCGGTGGAACGGCCATGCGCCCCAGACCACTACCGGCACCGCGAGCACCAACGACAGCCACTGCCAGTTCGTGAACTGCAGCGCCGGAACCATCGCCATCGCGATCACCGGAACCGTGAGCACCGCCGAGATCAACAACCGCTGCCGAAGTGACACGGTCGGATCCTCTTCAGCAACGGCTTCGGTCGGCGCCTCGGGCAGGCGTGCCCGGTAACCGACCTCTTCGACGGTCGCCACCAACTGTTCGGGCGTGACCTCGTCGCCGTACTCGACGCGGGCCTTCTCGGTAGCGAAGTTGACCGTTGCGGTCACCCCGTCAAGATTGTTGAGTTTCTTCTCGATTCGATGTGCACACGACGCGCACGTCATGCCGTCAAGCGAGAGCTCGACGGACGTCATCTTTGTGCGGCGTTCATCGACTGGCCAGCTGGTAGCCGGCGTCATTGACGGCGCTCTCGACGGCGACGGTCTCGACCGGGCCTTCGCTGTCGATGATCGCCGTGCGGCTGCTCAGGTCAACGTCGACGGCGCCGACGCACGGGATGTCGACGATCTCCTCATGCACCGACGAGGCGCGTCCGGCGCAGCCCATACCCGTGACGGTGATCGTGGTTGTGCTCACCTGTCATGTGTACCATACCCCCCTAGGGTATGAAAAGACGGTAGAAAGGAACGATGACGATGTGGAAGCGAACGACCCTGATCGGCGCCGGCGCCCTCGCGGTGCTGGCCATCTCGACCGGCTGTAGCAGCTCCAACGAATCCGATCACCCGGCGGACCACACCACGCCCTCGGGCGCGACCGCCGCCGCCACCACGACGGCAGCGGCCGAGGCCCACAACGACGCGGACGCGATGTTCGCCCAGCACATGATTCCCCACCACACCCAGGCCATCGAGATGAGCGACACCCTGCTTGCCAAGCAGGGCATTGATCCGCGGGTCACCGAACTGGCCAACCAGATCAAGGCCGCCCAGGGGCCCGAGATTCAGCAGATGCAGGGCTGGTTGACCCAATGGGGTGCTCCTTCGATGCCGCCGACGTCCGGCCACGGTGACATGCCTGGTATGAGCGGCATCATGTCCGAACAGGACATGACCGCCTTGAAAGACGCGAAGGGCGTCGATGCCACCACACTGTTCCTGACGCAGATGATCGCCCATCACGAAGGTGCAATCACTATGGCGCAAAGCGAAATCAAGGATGGTCAGTATCCGCCTGCCGTCGAGATGGCGCGCGCGATCGTGACCACCCAGCAGCAGGAGATCGACACGATGAAGGGACTCCTGGCGTCGCTGTAGCTCACGATTTGCGGGCCGCACCGACGAACACCATACCGCCGAACCTGCGCTCGATCATGGCGGTGCCGTGCAATCCGTGACGCGCCAGTTCGGCGGCGAAATCGTCTGCCTCGAAACGGTTTTCGCGCGGGTGTTTGGTAAGCGTGCGGAACGCCCAGATCTCGAGGACGTGGCGGGGGAGCTCCTCGAACAGCAGTAACCCGCCGGGCCGCAATACACGGGCGATCTCGGCGATTGACCGCTGCCAGTCCGGGACGTGGTGGATGATCCCGAAGTCCACCACGGTGTCGATCGCGCCGGACGGCTGATCGATCGCGCACACATCGCCCACCGACAACGACACCGGACGGGCGTGCAACCGCCGTCGCGCCAGCTCGACCATCGAATCGTCGAGATCAAATGCCGTCACCCGCTCGGCGCCGAGGCGGTCGAGGATCACCTCGGATCCGACGCCGCGGCCGCAGCCGACTTCCAGCACGTGCTGACCCGACAGCGCGCCGCCGGCCAATCTGCGGAACCACGCTGCTTCGCGGTGGTGTTGATGCGCGGCGCGCACCGGGTTGTTCATCGCCGCGCGTTCGATCGAGTTGAGCTTCATGTCGCGGACGGTACCCCGGTGGGGTATGGCCCGAAAGGGCTACGTCTGCGGCCCGTGGCAGCATCTGCGGTCATGCGCATCCTCGTTCAACGCGTGACCTCGGCGTCGGTGACGGTCGGTGGTGATGTCGTCGGCGTCATCGCGCCGAACGGCCAGGGGTTGCTCGCCCTGGTCGGGGTCACCCACACTGACGACGCCGCGAAGGCGCAGCGCCTTGCCGAAAAGCTCTGGCAGCTGCGGATCCTCGACGAGGAGAGGTCCGCCAGCGACGTCGGCGCACCCATTCTGGTGATCAGCCAGTTCACGTTGTACGCCAACACCGCGAAGGGCAGGCGACCGACGTGGAACGCTGCCGCACCGGGCGCCGTCGCCGAGCCGCTGGTGACGACCTTCGCCGACGCACTGCGTGGCCTTGGCGCGCAGGTGGAAACCGGCGTATTCGGCGCCGATATGCAGGTCCAGCTCGTCAACGACGGGCCGGTGACCGTGCTGCTCGAGCTGTGACCTGCTGCGTGGGATTGCAACGCCCTGGCGCAACGATGACCAAGCCCTCGCCCGTAGCACGACACCTGAAACGGCTCGCAGGAACAGCGGCCTTCGGGGTCGGGTTGCCGGCTTCCACGCCCAGTTCCCGTCAAGGAAACCAAACTAGGTCAACCGCTGGCATCCTTGTGCCATGGCAAAGGAAATCGACCGGGTCCGAGCGCGAAGCGCTCTCGCGGTCATCAAGCAGAACCCCGGCATGGTGCTGTTCGTGCTCTCGCCGGCGATCATCGCGCTGGGTCTCATATGGTGGTTGGTCAGCCCAACCCTGGCCGTGCTGCTGCTGATCGGGATGGTGGTTGGTGGTGGCGCCGTCCTACTCATGAAGCGCTAGGCGGGACGGGAGATCCGTTTATTCATTGCGGGGGATGGCTGGCCTTGGTCGGCGGCGAGCTCCCCGATGGTGAGTCCGCCGAGCCGCTTGTCGAGAACCTCGATCATGTGGGGGCATTGGTCGACCGGGTGATCGGCGGGGCAGGACAGCGCATGCTCGAGGAAGTCGCGTGCGCCGTTCGCCCGGGCGATGAGCTCCTCGATTGCGGTGATCTGCTCGCGGACCACGCCCCGCCACTGGTCGCTGGGTTCGTCGAGCACGGCCGATGCTGCGTCCAACCTGATGCCAAGGCGCTGCATCAACTGGATGAATGCCAGCCGACGCAGATGTTCACGGCTGTACATGCGCTTGCCGCCGCGGCGCTCGGGGGTCAACAACCGTTGCCGTTGAGTGTGTTTGAGTTGCACTCATGCGGCGTCCCCTTGCGGGGTTGAGGTTTTGGCCTCACCGCGTCCGGCCCCGCGTGGGCGGGGTCTTACGGATGCTCCGCCGGCGCCGGATGA
>JAOPVX010000135.1 GCA_025965975.1 Mycobacterium sp.
GTCATCCACACGTCCGACGGCGAGTGGAATCCGTCCGACTACGCCTACCACCTGACCCGGCGAGCCCGCGGGCTGCCACTGTGGTTCTCGCTGGCGGTCTACGGGCTCGACGCGTATCGCCGGGCCATCGAGGTCGCCGCGTCGCTTGCCGTCAAGACCGCCGACCTCATCAAGGCCGCCCCGCAGTTGGAGCTGATCCGCGAGCCCGACCTCGGGGTGGTGCTGTTCCGTCGGCTGGGCTGGAAACCCGAGGACTACGACGCCTGGGCCCAGCGGCTGCACCAGGACCAGGTCGCGTTCATTCCGCCGACGAAATGGGAAGGCGAAACGGTGGGCCGCTTCGCCTTCCTGCATCCCGACACCACTGTGGAGCTGGTGCGGGAGGTGTTGGCGCGCACAGAGTGACAGACACGAATTCGGTTGCGCTGCTTGGCTGAGCCTCGGCCCGTTACTGCAGGTACGGTGTTCCGGTGGACGGGGCGCAGATGTCGGTTGAACGACGTCGGCACATCGTCTTACGAATCCTGATGTCGGTCGGCTTGTTGCTGCTGCTTTGCGCGGCGGACTTCCCGGACTTCGCAAAACCAGGGCCGCCGCCGGGACAGATCGAGCTGGCGCAGGGCTGGAGCCTTATCGCGGCACGCGACGTCAAGGCAGACGGCGCGGCCCTCTCCAAGCCGGACTTCAAGGCAGCGGGCTGGCATGCGATCCCTCGGATGCCTGCGACCGTTCTGCAGACCCTGCAAGAGGACGGCACCTACCCCAACCTCTACTACGGAACCAATCTGCTCGACAAGGTCCCGCAGGACCTTTACAAGCAGGACTGGTGGTACCGCACCATGTTCACCGCGCCTGCGGGCCACACGACATACATGTTGGACTTTCCCGGCATCAACTACCGTGCTGAAATCTGGTTGAACGGCCACCTTGTCGCGGGCAACACCCAGATCGTCGGCATGCACACCAGCCACGAACTCGATGTCTCGCGATGGGTGAACCAGGGAGAGTCCAACACGCTGGCCGTGAAGATCACGCCCGAACGCGCGTTGCAGGACGTCAACGGCGTCGAACTGGCCGACAGCTGGTATGACTGGATCAACTGGAACTACCTCGGTTACCAAGGGCCAGACAAGAATCCGGCCAACGGGGATTCTTTTGTCCCCGACCGCAATGCGGGCATCTTCAAGCCGGTCTACCTCAGGGTATCCGACGCTGTGGTTCTGGGTCCGGCCGCGGTCAACTCCGAACTTCCACTTCCGCGAACGGATTCCGCGCGGCTGACGATCTACAGCAGCCTGCGCAATACGTCTGCCGAGCCGGTGCGCGGCATTCTGCGGGCGACGATCACCCGGCCGGGCAAGCCCGATGTGCAGATCGAGCAGCCGGTCACACTCGCCGCAGGGGAACAACGCGAGGTCAGCTTCACCCCCGACAAGTTCGCGCAGCTGACCGTCCGGAAGCCGGACCTGTGGTGGCCCTACACCCTCGGCCAACCAAACCTCTACGACCTGCAGCTGGATTTCCGGCAGTACAACCAGTCGATCGACGCCAGCCATCTTCGCTTCGGCATCCGCTCCATCGAGCAGTACCGCGACCAGGACGGGCAATTCCCCGAACTCGGCAAGGGCGGAAATTTCTATCTGAAGGTCAACGGCAAGGACTTCCTGGTGCGCGGCGCGGCGTACACGCCCGACCTGCTGTATGCGAACGACCCCAACCGCGACGCCGCGATCTTGGGCTACGTGAAAGACCTCGGGCTCAACATGATTCGTCTCGAAGGCAAATTCCCCGGAGATCACATCGTGGAGATGGCCGATGAGATGGGCATCCCACTGATGTATGGCTGGATGTGCTGCAATCAGTGGGAGAAGTGGAGCCAGTGGGACGACGAGGACAGCCGGGTGGCACAGGACAGCCTTCGTTCGCAGATCGAGGGTCTTCGTAGCCACCCTTCGGTGTTCGTGTGGGCCAACGGCAGCGACGGGAAGCCCCCGCAGGACGTGCTGGTCAAGTATCACGCCATCCTCTCGGCGCTGCACTGGCAGAACGCGATCGTCGACACCGTCTCCTCGTTGGCAACCGACGAGGCGGGGGAGCGCGACTGGGACGGCATTCAGATGGCGGGGCCGTACAGCTGGCGACCGCCGAGCTACTGGTTTTCCGGACGCTACGCCGCCGCCCGCGGATCGACCGCCGAACAAGGTGACAACGAACAGATCCCGCCGTTCGCCAGCCTGAAGAAGTTCATCCCACCCGACAAACTCTGGCCCATCAACGACGCCTGGTACTTCCACGCCGGCGCGAACCCGAAAAACGCCGAGCTGACCAGCATTCGGCGCGCGGTCGACCGGCGTTACGGGCTATCCGGCAGCGCGGAGGAGTTCGCGCGCAAGGCACAACTCGCGCATTACGAGTCGACCCGTGCCCAGTTCGAGGCGTTCGCGGCCGGCGGCTGGGACAACCACAAGATGACGATCTACTGGATGCTGAACAGCCACTGGCCGTCGTTCTTCGGGCACCTATTCGACTACTATCTGCGGCCCGGCGGGACATACTTCGGCGCCAAGAAGGGTCTGCGCCCGCTCTCGGTTGTCTTCGACTCGTACGCGACCGCCGATCACAATGAGGCGAAGATCAGCGTCGTCAACCAAACACCAAGCAACCAAAGGGATTTGCGTGCCCGCGTACGGGTGTACGACCTGCAGGGTCGGGTCCGCGACGATCGCACCGCCGACAATCTCAGCGTGGCGTCCGGGGGAGCGGTGCAGGCGCTGACGCTACCGCGGCTGGCCTGGGATTCGCGGGTCTTCTTCGTCCGGTGTCAGCTGTTCGACAAGGCCGGCGCCCTCGTCTCGGAGAACGTGTACTGGCAGTCGCAGCAACTCGACGACCTTGGCGATCCGCGCAACGATTCCGCGTTCGAGCTCAAGCAGGCGAGTTGGGCCGACATGACCGCGCTCAACTACATGACACAAGTGCCGCTGGACGTGACCGCGTTGCGCGCGCCCGGCCCCGGCGACAATCGCGTCACCATCCGCCTGCACAATCCCTCGCAACAGGTCGCTTTCTTCGAGCGGGCCGAACTCAGCTCCACGCCCGACGGCGACGAGATCCTGCCGATCGAATACAACGACAACTACGTGACCGTGTTCCCAGGCGAGACGGTCGAACTTGCGGGACAGGCCTGGTCCGGCGTGTCCGCCAATTGGGTGAGGGTGACGGGCTACAACACACCGCCGCAGGTGGTAGCCATCCAACGGTCCACCGCGCGGTAGCGCGACGGCTCAGTCAACGGCGGCGAAGTTGACGGTGGCCGTTGCACCGATCTCGTCGTCGTTGCCCCGGTAGATGTCCACCTGCACGACGACCGAGCGCTTGCCAGTGCGCAGGATCCGCGCGACCGCACGCGCCGGCCCGACCTTGATGGGACGCAGGTAGCGGATGAACAAGTCGGTGGTGGCGATGGCCATACCGAATGAAGTGCTCCGCGAGGCCAGTTGGCCGGCCGTCACATCGGCCATGGTTGCGATAAGGCCGCCCTGAAGGCCACCGGCGGTGTTGACCGTTCGTTCGTCGACCGCCATCTCCATGGTCACGGTGCCGTCGGTCGAGGGGATCTCCTGCAGGCCGAGCTGGTCGAACAGCTCGCGTAGTGACTTCGGCGCCGTCATGGAGAACGACATTACCGGCCTGCCGTAGTCTCGTTGGACGTGAGCGCACGTGCCGGCATCGTTGTCACTGGGACCGAGGTGCTGACGGGACGGGTCGCCGACCGCAACGGCCCGTGGATTGCCGACCGGCTGCTGGAGCTGGGCGTCGAACTGGCCCACATCACCATCTGCGGTGACCGCCCGCACGATATCGAGGCGCAGCTGCGTTTCCTCGCCGGCGAGGGGGTGGACCTGATAGTGACCAGCGGCGGCCTTGGGCCGACGGCCGACGACATAACGGTTGCGACCGTGGCCGGGTTCGCCGGCCTCGATCTGGTGCTGGACGCGGCCCTCGAGGGTCGCATCGCGGCGATTCTCAAACGTCTGATGGGCCGCTTCGACAACGTCGACTTCGACGCGGTGCGCGCGGCCAACCGCAAGCAGGCGATGGTCCCGACAGGGGCGCACGTGATCGACCCGGTTGGCACCGCTCCTGGCGTCGTCGTTGCAGGCAAGCCGACGATCGTCGTGTTGCCCGGTCCGCCGCGCGAGTTGCAGCCGATGTGGCCGGTCGCGGTGGAAACCGAGGCCGTGCAGCGGGCGATCGCCGGCCGAACCACATACCGCCAGCAGATGGTGCGGATGTTCGGGCTGCCCGAGTCGGGTCTTGCCGACACGTTGCGCGACGCCGAGCAGAGCATCGACGGCTTCGATCGGCTCGAAATCACCACCTGCCTGCGGCGTGGCGAGGTCGAGATGGTCACCCGTTACGAACCCGACGCCGCAAGCACGTATACGAAACTCATGGAGCTGCTGCGTGAGCGCCACGGACGGGAGATCTTCTCCGAGGACGGCTCGCTCGTCGACGATCAGGTTGCGCAGCTGCTGGCAGGCCGCCGGATCGCGACGGCCGAATCCTGCACCGGCGGGCTGCTGGCCGCCCGGCTGACCGAGCTGCCGGGTTCGTCGGCCTACGTCGCCGGCGGTGTCGTCGCCTACGCGAACGAGGCGAAGACCGAGTTGCTCGGCGTCCGACCCGACCTGCTCGCGACGCACGGGGCGGTGTCCGAGCCGGTCGCCGATGCGATGGCCGACGGCGCGTTGAACCGCTTCGCAGCCGACACGGCGATCGCGGTGACCGGAATCGCCGGGCCAGGAGGCGGAACGGATGACAAGCCGGTCGGCACGGTGTGCTTCACCGTAAAACTCACCGACGGCCAGACGTACACCCGCACCATCCGGTTGCCCGGCGATCGGTCCGATATTCGCGAGCGGTCGACGACCGTCGCCATGCATCTGCTGCGACGCTCGCTCAGTACACGACCTTCGTAGTCGGACTGTTCACGCCGTAGGCGCAGTGCACGGTGACGTCCCATGTCGTGCCGGTCTGGATGCCAGGGAACCAGATGTCGTGAGTTCCGTTCGCCTGCAATTGGAATGGCAGACCGTAGACCGGTAACGGCGGAAGAACGCCCGGGGGACGTTGGCAGGGACGGCGGCGTAGGAGCAGATCCCACTGCTCGCGGGGCCGCCAAATGACGAGACCTGCACGGCCCCGTCGCCGTGCTCGAACTGTGTGTTGGCCGCGGCCTGCCGCACCTGCGGCGCGATCATCGTTGTAACGTCTGGCAGCAACGCGGGCAGCACAGGAGGAACACCGATGACGACAACGGACAAGCGGCAGACGATGGCCGACTCCGCCGAATCAGGCGGCTGGCATCGCAGGAACCTCGACCGCACCGACTACTACGGCAAGGGTGGGGCGCGGGTACAGGTGCTCTGGCACGGCACGGCCGCGATCAGCGGCGGCTCGCTCTACCACGACGACGTCCTCACCGCGTACACGCGGGATCTGAGCACCGTCCAGGGCTGGCTGAGACGCTGATCAGCTGAGCGCCGCCTTCGCTTCGGCCAGGTTGTCGGCCGCCAGCACCAACCGGGTGTGGGTCGCCAGGTAGGCGGTGGTCAGGTTGACCTTCGCCTTGCCGAGCTTGTGGGCCACCTCGCCGAGCGCACCCGGCCGGTCCTCCATATCAAGGACGATCACTTCCTGCTCGGCGGCGATCTTGATGCCGGCGTCCTGCAGGGCCTCGAACGCCGACGTCGCATCCTGCACCAGGACGTGCACCTCGGCCTGCCCTCCGCCAGTGGTGATCGCACACAGGCCGGCGATGTTGGTGCCTGCCTTGCCAAGCACGTCGCCGACCCGGGCCAGCTCGCCGGGTTGGTCATCGAGATAGAGCGTCAGATCGGTCGCCATGATGTGCGGTCCTTCCGTGCCATTCAACGGTATCGGCTGAGCACGAAATTCGGATGCGCTCGGACAACGCTGTGTGGCACCGTCACGTTCTGTGCTCGCCTCGGACACTTCCACCGCGCTAGAGATCCGCTCCGCCACGGACGCCGACTGGCCGGCGATATCGCTTTTGGATGCCACCAGTTTCGGCAGGTTCGGGCACCCGGAGTCGTTGACCGCATGGCGGTCGCTGATGCCGGCCGATGGCACCGTCCTCGCCTGCGACGGACGTGACATCGTCGGCATGGCCCACTACCTTGATCTGCGGCTGACCGTGCCCGGCGGGGCGGTCCTGCCGATGGCAGGCATCACGATCGTCGCGGTCGCGCCAACCCACCGCCGCCGCGGCATCTTGCGCACGATGTACACCGAGTTGCACAACCGCATTGCCGACGCACGATATCCGATCGCGGGCCTGACAGCCAGCGAAGGCGGGATCTACGGGCGCTTCGGATACGGACCGGCGACGATCGAGCAGGTGTTCAGCGTTGACCGCCGCTTGGCTCGGTTCCGTGACGAGGCTCCCGATCCCGGTGGTGTCCGGATGGTCAAGCCCGCCGACCACCGCGGTGACCTTGTGGAGATCTACGAGCGCTGGCGGCTACGCACACCGGGCGGTCTCGTCCGCTCTCATGCGCTCTGGGACGAACTGCTGGCCGATCGTGAGTCGGTCCGTCGCGGTGGAACCGAGTGGTTCGCGTTCCTGCATCCCGACGGCTACGCCATGTACCGGGTGTTCGGCGACGACCCGATGTTGGTGCGGGTCGGTGAGTTCACGGCGGTCACCGCCGACGCGCACGTCGCGTTGTGTCGCGCGCTGCTCGGCCTCGACCTGATGGAAAAGGTCGCCTTCGCTACCCATCCCGCCGACCCGCTGCCCTACCTGTTGACCGATCATCGGCTGGCCCGTCTCACCCACTACGAGGACGACCTCTGGCTGCGCATCATGGACATCCCGACCGCGCTGGAGGCTCGCACCTACCAGTCGGAGCTGTCGGCGGTGTTCGAGGTCTCGGACGGATTCCGCAGCGACGGTGGACGATTCGCGGTGCAGATCCGCGACGGCCGAGCCCGCTGCACGCCAACGGACGCCGAAGCCGACATCCAGATGGACGTCGAGGTGTTGGGCAGCCTGTATCTGGGCGCGCACCGGGCATCGTCCTTCGCCGCAGCAAATCGCGTGCACTGCAATGATTCCCGGACGGTGAAGCGCGTCGACGCGGCCTTCGCCAGCGACGTGTCCGCGGAATTGGGCTTCGGCTTCTAGTCCTGCGCCATTGATTCGGGAGCAGGGTGGCGTGTTGCGCTCCTATCACGACATTGGGCGATCACCGCTGCCCGTGGCGGTCCCACACCTCGATCATGGCGCCAAGGATTTCCTCGGCGCGGCCCAGTCCGGCCAGGTGGCTTTCGCCGGGCAGGTGATTCAGCTGGGCGTCGGGCAGCCTTGACACGACGTGCCGTCCGTGCTCGAACGGGACGATGTGGTCGCGGTCGCCGTGCCACCAGCGGACAGGCACCTTGACCTCGTCGAGCCGGAAGCCCCAGTCGCGGGCGAACACCACGACATCGGCGAACGGTGCGGCGAGTTGCTTGCGGCTGCCGTTGAGCAGGTCGTCGAGGAACATCGCCTTGAACTCGGGGCGGACCAGCAGGCGGCGGTCGGCCTCCGGCGAGATCCGGGCGTACATGGCGAGCGCGGGCTCAGCGACGGGGCGGGCCAGCCGGATCAGCCCGCTGGCCGCCAACCTGATCGGGGCGCCTGCGACCTCGAGCAACGGCGCGACCATCGAACCGAAGGCCATCACACCGCCGGCAATCGCATCCGCACCGCGCACCGGCGCCACCCCGCCGAGCACACCGGCGGCCACCACCCGGTCGGGCATCGCCGCCGCGCAGGCCAGCGTGTAGGGGCCACCGCCCGAGAGGCCGATGACCTCCATCTTGTCGATCCCGAGGGTGTCGGCGATGGTGCGAAGGTCGTCGGCGAACGCGAACACCGTGTCGTACTGATAGGGCGTCGACGACCCGATGCCGGGCCGGTCGACACCGATCAGCCGGATCTGCCGTTGCTCGGCGTAGACACGGGCCTCCATCGGGATCTGCCTGCGGGCGCCCGGCGTGCCGTGCAGCCAGAACACGGCGCGGCCCTGCGGATCGCCGAACTCGGCAAACCCGATCTGACGGTCATCGCCGACGGCGATGTTGCCTTCCAGCTTGGGACGCGCGATTGCGACAGCCATGCCGAGAGTGTCTCACGGCGGCCGGGGCCGCTATTCGCTCCTGCGCAACAGGTACGACCCGACGGTGGCCGCCGAACACCTGCCACAGCGGGGCAGGTCGGGGGAGTCGAGCAGCGGTAGCTCAACAGGCCGCCCCAGCGCCGCGGAGCTCGGCCGGCGTAGGCCGGGCCTCGGGTGAATCGGTCAGCTCACGAATGTCGCGCAGCACACTATGTATTCGGCCAGCGATCGGCCCACGGCGCAGCCATTTCGAGCTGTGCGGCGAGTTGAAGCAGGATCGCCTCGTCGGGCGCCATCAGCTGCACGCCGATCGGCAGGCCGTCCGACGTGAGGCCGAGCGGCAGCGAGATCGCGGCCCAGCCGGTCACATTCGCCAGGGAGGTCCAACCCGTGGTGGCGAACTCGACGTCGAAGAAGGCCCTCGTCGTGCCGCGCGGCTGGTCCAGCAGCCCGTAGGGCGGGGGAGCAGTGAGCAGCGTTGGCACGAGCAGCACATCGTGGCCACTCATCCCTGCGACGAAGCGGCGCGTCTGTGCGTGCACCGCGCCGATGGCGTCCGCGTAGGCCACTGCGCTGGTCGTGAAGCCCTCGCGGACCATCACCCAGGTGCTCGGCTCGAACTCGTCCTCGTTGGGCGCGCGCCCGAGGTGTGCGGTCGCCAGTGCGTGCAGTTGGGCATTGCTGACGTTGTGCAGGACGGCGATGGCGTCGGCGACGATATCGGCGTCGATCGTCGGGGCGCCGGGCTCGACGACGTGGCCGAGGCCGTCGAGCACGGCTGCGGTCTTCTCGACGGCGGCGACGACCCCGGGATCGGTCCTCGGCCCTGCAAACGGCGAAGCCGTCGCGATCAGGATCCGTGCGGCGGCCGGCTGCTGCGTGATCGCTTGCAGGAAAGGCACATTCGGTACGGGTGCGGTATACGGGTCACCGGGTGCCGATCCAGCGACGGCGTCGAGCAGTGCGGCACTGTCGCGGACGGTGCGGGTGAGGGCGTGCTCGTTGACCAGGCCCTCCAGCCCATGGCCGCCGCCAGGTGCGAAGGAGGTGCGGCCGCGGCGCGGCTTGAGACCGACGAGCCCGCAACACGAGGCGGGCACCCGGATCGAACCGGTACCGTCACCGCCAGAGGCCGCGGGAACGACGCCGGCCGCGACCGCAGCGGCCGACCCGCCGCTGGACCCACCGGGCGTGATCGACGGCGACCACGGGTTCACCGTTGGCCCGAACAGCGACGGCTCGGTCGTGCAGTGGTTGCCCCATTCGGGGGTGTTGGTCTTGCCGAATACCACCAGCCCCGCGGCGAGGTAGGAATCCACGATCCACGCCGAGTCGGTGGCGACGTTGGTGCGCAGTGCGCGTGAGCCCATCGCCTCGGGCGCTCCGGCAAGCGAGGCACCAAGATCCTTGAGCAAGAACGGAACTCCTGCTAGCGGACCCGATTCGCCGTTGCGCAACACGCCGGAGGCGTCGAGCGCCGTGGCTTGCTGGCGGCCGCGGTCGAAAAGGTCGGCGACGACGGCGTTCAGCGCGCGGGCGGCCTCGAGGCGCACGATCGCGGCCTCCAGCAGTTCCGTCGCCGACAGCTCACCCGAGGCGACCAACCCCGCCTGGGCGATGGCGTCGAGGTCGGCAAGTGCGAATGCATCGGTTGCATCCATCAATGCGCCCCTGGGGGATCGATGGCGCTGCCCGTCGGGGAAGTCGGCGCGTGAGCACGGTGTGATTGCATGTTTTGGCGGTCCTGTTTCGTAGGGTGCGCAGTATGTCAGAGCGCCGATTTGGCCGCACCCCGAGAGGTGTTGTCGTCCTGGGGCTGGAGGTGGTGCGGTGGTGGTGTCTTTTCGGGCGCCGCCGAGTCGTCATAGGTGTGCAGATACTGAATCCGCCGAAAGGAATCTCAATGAGCGAGCGAAACGAACCCCTGAACCGGCAGTTCACCGCGAAACTGCAGAAGAGTGACAACAAGGGCGGCTGGACGTACGTGATCATGCCCGATTCGGCGGCCGTCTTCGGTACCCGCGGCCTGGTCAAGGTCCGCGGCACCGTCGACGGCCAACCGTTCGCCAGCTCGTTCATGGCACTCGGCGACGGCACCCACAAACTGCCCATGAAGACCGACCTGCGTCAGCGCATCGGCAAAGAGGCCGGCGATGAGGTGATCGTGCGGCTCGACGAACGCATCCGCTGAATGTTTCTGCGCTTTGCGGACCGGCCATCGGATTCGCCGTACATCGAACGCGTGTGGCGGGGACGCAGCGATGGCGGCGGTCCATTCGTATCCGTCGCCGCCGGCCACCTCGAGCTCGTGGTGACGCGGCTCGCCGACCTCACCACGGTGACGGTGCGCGGGCCCGAGACCCGGGCGACGACCATCGACTGCCCACCCGACGGCGAGTGGGCGGCGATCCGGTTCCGGCTCGGCGTTCACATGCCGTCGCTTCCCACCCCTCTGCTTCTCGACCACCACGACGTGGCGCTGCCAGTGTCGGCCGACGGATCGTTCGACCTCAACGGATTCCGCTGGCCGCTGCCGGACCTGGAGAACGCGGAAAGCTACGTCGCTGCGCTCGCTCGGCGCGGCGTGATCGCACGTGACGACGTGGTGGAGGCCGCGATACGTGGTGGCGGACAACCGCTCACGATTCGGTCGATCCAGCGTCACTTCCGGGCCACCACCGGTATGACGCACGGGTTGTTCCGCCGAATCGAACGGGCCCGCCACGCCACCCTTCTGCTGCGCGCTGGGGCATCCATCCTGGACACCGTGCACGAGGCGGGTTACTTCGACCAGGCTCATCTGACTCGGTCGCTGGGGGTCCTGATCGGCGAGACACCGGCGGGCATCATGCGGCACGACGCCCAGCTGTCGTTTCTGTACAAAACAGGCTGACCCGCGCCAGGCTAGCCTGCCTGCATCATTGACGAGCCAGGAGGCGTGTCGTGCGGGTCGAGCCCTACGTGTACTTCCAAGGTCGCTGCGAGGAGGCGCTCGAGTTCTATCGCGACGCCATCGGCGCCGACGCCACGGTGTTCGCCCGCTTCGGCGATATCCCCGGCTCGGCGGCCGCGGCGGCTGGGGCCAAGGTCGCGCACGCCGGCCTTCGCATCGGCGACACCGTTGTGCTCGCCTCAGACGGCCAAGGCGCAGGCCAACCCGACTTCAGTGGCTTTTCGCTGTCGCTGACTGTCTCTGATGATGCCGAGGCCGAGCGGCTATTCGCGGCCCTGTCCGCTGGGGGAGTCGTGCAGGTGCCGATGGCACCGACGCCCTTCGCGTCGCGCCTTGGCCTGGTCGCCGACAGGTTCGGCGTGCCGTGGATGGTCGCGTCACAGAATGCGACGCGGTGACCTACCCACCTTGTAGCCGGCGGGAAACGACATCTCGATGACCCGAAGCTGGTCATTGGCTTTGGATTCCAGTTCCAGGACGACGCAGCCGCTGCCGAGGACCTTGGACTCCAGAACCGTGTAATGCTGGCCGCCACCGTTGACGTCGGTGATCGGATCCCCCGAGCGCAGTGCCTCGACGGGCACCAGCTGCGAGGCTTTTGCAAGGTGTGGCTCCACGCTGGCAACCGTAGGCGAAGAGACCCGGCCAGGGGGCCGGTTTCGCGCGACACGGGTCACGCCCCGACCGCCATCGCGTAGCCGACTCCGCCCAGCACGACCGCGACGGCGCACAACACGAAAGTTGCAACGGCAAACGGTGAGGACCAGGGCACCGATCGAGATCGTCAGGTCGGTGGTCGCGATGGGTGGCTTTGCAGGCCGCGGCTGCGGATAGCCGGGATGCGCCATGCCACGCGATGCTATCGGGTAGGCCTGTTTAATGGTTTCTCGCCGATTTCGCCGCAGGATGGACGATCATGGCGCCAGCAACTCTGGGGGTGGATCATGCGCAGCACCATGCAGGACTTTCCGCTGACCCTAACGGGCATTCTGCGGCACGGCACGGGGTGGAACTCGGGTCGAAGGGTCACGACAGCGACCTCCGACGGGTACCGCGAAATCAGCTACGGAGAGCTCGGAACTCGGGTCGCGCAGCTGGCTCACGGGCTGCGTCAACTCGGTGTGGCGGACGGGGATCGCGTCGCCACGTTCATGTGGAACAACCAGGAGCACCTCGAGGCCTACTTCGCCGCGCCGTGCATGGGTGCGGTGCTGCACACGCTCAACATCCGCCTTGCCGGCGAGCAGATCGCGTTCATCGCCAACCAGGCCGAGGATCGCGTTGTGCTGGTTGACATGTCGCTGGTGCCGTTGCTGGCCGCGGCGCTGCCGGAGATGACGTCGGTGCAGACGGTGGTGGCCGTCGGCGATGGCGACCTGGCGCCGCTTACCGCCTCTGGCAAGAACGTGCTCCGCTACGACGACCTGCTCGACGGAGCGCCTGTCGAGTTCGACTGGCCTGATTTGGACGAAAGAAGTGCCGCCGCAATGTGTTACACCAGTGGCACGACAGGAAACCCGAAGGGTGTGGTGTACAGCCACCGCTCGAGTTACCTGCATTCGATGTCGATCTGTACGGCCAACGGAGTTGGCCTCGTCGACGGCGACCGTGTGTTACCGATCGTGCCGATGTTCCACGCGAATGCGTGGGGTCAGCCCTACGCGGCCGTAATGGCAGGCGCCGACTTGTTGCTGCCGGACCGTTACCTGCAGGCCGCCCCGCTGGTGGACATGATCGAACAGCGACGCCCGACGGTCGCCGCCGCGGTCCCGACGATCTGGAACGACGTACTGCAGTTTCTCCATGCCAACCCCGGGCGTGACATCACGTCCCTGCGCACGGTGTGCTGTGGAGGCTCCGCGGTACCGCTGGGCATGATGAAGGAATACGAGCAGTCCTACGGCGTGACCATCCGCCAGGCCTGGGGCATGACCGAGACCTCACCGCTTGCCGCGATTGCCACCCCGCCACCGGAGGTCACCGGGGAGGATCACTGGACGCTGCGCAGTACCGCGGGCCGGGTGCTCTGTGGGGTTGAGGTTCGTCTCGTCGACGATGCGGACTGCGTGCTGCCCAACGACGGTAAGGCCGTTGGCGAGATAGAGATTCGCGGCCCGTGGATCACCGGCTCTTACTATCAGAACGCCGATCCGTCGAAGTTCGACGACGGGTGGCTTCGGACCGGAGACGTCGGCCGCATCGATCCGCAGGGCTTCCTCACGCTGACGGATCGCGCCAAGGACGTCATCAAGTCCGGCGGCGAATGGATATCGTCGGTCGAGTTGGAACTGCGCATCATGGATCACCCCGCCGTGCTGGAGGCCGCCGTGGTTGCGGTGCCCGATGACCGGTGGCAGGAGCGACCATTGGCCGCGGTCGTCGTCAAGAGCGATGTCGCCGTCACCGCCGCCGAACTACGAAAGCATCTGTGCGATAAGGTCGCCCGATACTGGTTGCCGGAGCGGTGGACGTTTATCGACGCAGTGCCGAAGACCAGTGTCGGTAAGTTCGACAAGAAAGTCATCCGGTCCCAATACGCCGACGGCGTCTTCGATGTCATCGAATGCCGGGACTGAAGCGCCGCGGCACGTTAATCCTCGCCTGTGTGCTGACGCCTCCGCGTCGGCGTGGACTCTTATTCGGTAAGGGAACTCGTGATGCTGCGGGCGATCAGGACATCGCCTGCACCCGCGATCTTGGGCGGCCTTCAGCCATCGCCCATCGGATGCCGCCGACGACCGCGCGACCGGCCACTCGGATGACGGTGGCTTCCACGGGAGGGAAATACGGCAGCCGCAACGGCATTCGCGCCCATGCGGGCAGCATCGACACCGACGTGGCGGCCAGCAGGCCGTAGGGCGCCCGTGCGGCAATCGGCAACGGGGGAGTCAACAGCAGGAAGCGGGCGGCTTCGCGCGCCGCGGCAGTGCCGGACAACTCCGGCCGGAATGCCTCGATCCGTTCGCGCAGTTCTTTCTCGGTCAGCGGTGGGTCGGGCACGCCGAGTGCCGTTGCGACACGGGCGGTATCGGCGACGTACCCGTCGCGGCCGCTCTGATCGAGGGGAGCAGCGCCGTAGAGCCGGTGGGCAAGCAGGAAGCTGTCGACTTCGGCGATGTGGACCCATTCCAGTAGATGCGGGTCCGAGGCGTGGTAGGGCCTCCCATCGGCGGCGATCCCGCGGACCCGCTGGTGGATTCCGCGCACCCGGTCGACCGCGCGCTGCGCGTCGGCGGCGGGGCCGAAGGTCGTCACGGCGAGGAATGTACTGGTCCGCTGCAGCCGGCCCCACGGATCGCCGCGGTAGTCGGAGTGCTGCGCGATGCCGGCCATCGCCAGCGGGTGAAGTGATTGCAGCAGCAGTGCACGAAGGCCGCCGACGAACATCGAGGCATCTGCGTGTACCCGCCGGATCGGACGGTCTTCGCCGAACCAGCGCGGCCCCGGCGTCTCGTGGATGCGTGCCCTGTTGGCAGGTCCCTCCGGGCCTGCAACCATGCCGAACAGGCTGCGACCGAGGGTGTGGCGCACGGCGCCGAGGTCGGGCAACACCGTCATGGCTTCGACCCTACGCGCATTTGATCCGCGGTTTTGCCGTCTGACGAGGCGTTAAATATTAGTCTCGGTACAACGCGGACAAGTACGAACGGCAGGTAGCAACTATGCGTCAGCGGGTCTTCAACACTGTGGCAGCAATGGTTGTGGCGATGTCGGCGGCATCGACCGTCGGTGTCGCAACTGCGGCGGCCGGCCCGCCGGGCACCGGTGGGGCAACCATGGTGTCGTTCGCTCAGACGCTCCGGCGGTGCGATTTCAGCGCCAACATGCACACCGGGCCGACCGGAGCCGGCCGTCCGACCGCGCTCGTGCACAGCACGGGCTCCGAAGTGATCGCCGACGTGCAGATCGCGACGGCCGAACCGGAGACGCCCTATGACGTCCGGCTGATCCAGGTGCCTAGGCCTTCGTCGGCAAGTTGCAATGCCGGCGATCCCGGTGTCACCGGCGGGGTGCTCTTCACCGACGGCGCGGGCGCCGGCGGCGTCACCGTTCGCGGCTCCATTGTGTCGGGCGCGACCGGCGCCTGGGTGTTCATCAGTCGACCGGGCGAGTTCTCGCAGACCCCTGCCGAGTTCTACACCTCTGATTTCGTGGTCCCGGTCTAAGGCAGGGGACCGCGATAGTCGATCATCGGCTCCTGCTTGAGCACCGCGCCGCCTGCGGTCACAACGAGCTCGGCGGGTGAGATCGAGTAGGTGACGCTCGCGTTCTGCGCAATGAACGCATGCCTGGGCGTGGTGCGGGCCGCCGTCTTGAGTACCGCGTCGTCACTGAGCCGAACGCCAAGGTAGCCGTACCGACCGCTGCGGTCCCCGCAGATCACCACCAGTGATGCCGGTGTTCGGCCGATTGCAACGGCCGTCTGGGTTCCTTCGCATCGCGCGTCGGAGTTGACGAAGCCCCTTTCATCGACCGCGAAGGCGCCCGCGGAGGCGGCCACCGGTGGGCGCAGTGGTTCATCCGCAGGCGGTGATGGGCTCGGTGATGGGCCTGCAGCGACCGGCGTCGACGGACGAGCGTTCGGCAGCGAAACGGGCTGGTGGGTAGCCCACTTCACGAACGTGCCGACGGAGACGACCAGTGCCGCCAGGAGGACCGCCGAGCCGCCGAGGGCCAGGCGCCGGCGCAGGAGAAGTCGGCGTGGGGGAGGCTGCTTTCGATGTCGGCCGCGGGTTCGGGATGGCTGGGTCACATACCCCGAGCTGGTAACCAAGGTCGCTCCCGTCATGCAACTTCGTGCACTGGTTGTGCGAAACGATTCCTGCGCGCGCTTGATCATTCTGCACGACAGGATCGGCACGAAAACCCATGGCAGGGGATCAGCCGAGACGGTCCGAATCATGTTGATTCACTGGGTGATTTGCCAGCTACTTCGCGGCGCAGCGGGATGCGACTACGGTGAACGGGGTGACTGTCTATGCCATCGCTGCGCTGAAGTTCACCGATCGCGACGCATACACGCGGTAGGCGGCGGCTTTCATGGAGGTCTTCGTGCGGTACTCGGGGACGCTGCTGGCAGCCGATGAAGCGCCGCAGGTCCTCGAGGGGCAGTGGGACCGAGACAAGGTCGTGTTCCCGACGAGCTCGCGTTTCGCGAATGGGCGGAATCTCCTGACTATCAGCGGATTTCAGAGGACCGCCGGGCAGGCGCCGACACCGTGGTATCGCTGGTGGCCGCGCTGTCGCGGAATGCCCCGTAATGGCCTTCCCGGCGGACGGCTGGAACACGGACGTTGCGGCACAACTGGTTCCATGCGCGCTGCCCTTACGACGGTGTGGCACGGCCCAACCGAACGTGAGTCGATCGCGTCAGGCAGGCACAACGACCGTAAGTTCGGTGCCCCGACGTTCCACCCGCATGCCTGCGCGCCTTGCGACTCCCGCCACCTGTGCGGCGTCGGCGGGCTCGGACCTTGTCGTGGCGAGGGCGCGAGCCAACCGACCCTTGTGGGCCTTGTTGAAATGGCTCACCACGGTGCGGCGAGAATCGGAATGCTCGGCCAGCACCTCAACCTTGACCGCGCCGGACAGCCGTCCGAGCGCCGCGTAGGAACCGGATCGCAGATCGACGACCAGTTCACTAGAGGCGATCTGCGCCAGCACCGGTTCGAGCAGCGGCCGCCATCGCGCAGCCAGGGTGGGTTGTCCGGGAAGCTTCGACGTCGCGGAGAGCCGGTACGCGGGCACCGGATCGTCCGCGCGCAGCAGCCCGAATAGGGCGGAGCCGACGGCAAGCCTGGCTCGGGCACGCGCGGCGGATGCACCGCGCAGCGATCCGATATCGAGCGCGTCGTACAGCACGCCGGTGTAGCGGCTGATCGCAGGCAGCGTCGCTGCGCTGCGCAGGGCGGCGTTGCGCTCGATCTCGGCGTGCTGTGACGCCGAGATTCCCAGTGCGCGCCTGCAGGCCGAATGGTCGCCGGCCAGCTCCACGAGTTCGCCGATCAGCGCGTCGCGCAATGGGCCGAGCTCCGGGGAGCTCAGTGCCTCCACGCGCAGCGGCGGCCCTTCGCCGCCGACGTGCTTGGTCTCCGACGGCGGCAGCAGCACGATCACGGTCGAGACGCTAGCCCAGCGTGTGAACGGCCAGCGATCCGTGCCGGGTCAGGCCGGTGCGGGCGGCGCGAACGGATCCGCAGGCGGAGGCGGCGGCGCAACCGGATCCGCCGGAGGCGGCGGCGCCATCGGCGGTTCGGGGGCGGGCGGGGGTGCCATGAACGGGTCAGGAGCCGCAGGCGGCGCCATCGGCGCCTCGCCTGCCATCAGCACCACCGGTGCCTCGGGTGCGTCGGGCCCGTCGGGCGTTACCGCCTCGTCGGCCGGCATCGGAAGGAACATGTGGTGGCTGAACTGCCCCTGGTAGGCGCCACCGCCACCGATGCGCACCCCACCGCCTTCACCGGAGGAGACGGGAGTTCCATCGGGCAGCGTCGCCGCGGTGTGACCGCCGTTCCAGCCGATGTTGAGGGCACCGGGCTCTGATCCGTACCGGAAGCCGCGTGTGAGCAGAGCCCTTTCGATATTGCCGGTGTTGAACCGATCGCCATAGATCGGCCTGCCGGTTGCCGCGTTGGTCACCCATGACACCAGACCCGAGCAGTCCGTGCCCCTTGGGGAATCCCCACCGGAGATGTACGGCGTGCCCGAAACCGAACTCACGAGCGTAAGCAGCGTTACGGTAGCAAACATGCGGCCGGACGTTACTAGAGGGGTTTGTAACGCGCCAAAATCTGTGACGCCCTTCACAACTCGTCCAACGTATTACCTATTTCACGTAAGACGGTGTTGTTGCGTAAGGAATTAATCCAGCACCGCCGCTTTGTATTTCACCATTTCTTGCTGGTAGCCGCGGGTACTTGCCTGCGCAACCAGTCAACGACGAACGTTATATAGACATGGAAACGTTGCGAGTTCGTGTTCAGCACAGCCCACATACCGCTCGCTGAAGTCGGCAAGGAGTGGCAGTTGTCACATTTCAAGATCACCGAGTGTGACGCACGTCACTGCGATCACCAGACGAAAATGGCCAGGTCGGCGCCGGGCTTCTACCCCTGCCGACGTCTGGCGTCCTGGCTGCAACGGAGCTGTCGCTGGACGAATGACACCGTCGACACCGGACATGCGTTGCCTCGTCGACATCGTCGCACCTGGCGGAGCCGCCATCTACAACGCCCCGCCAGCTTCGAATGGCCAATAACGTTCTGGTGCAACTGGATTGCGCAAGGGACGAGACGGATTGCGCTCTTACCTCTGACGCTGGATATCGTGGCAAGCGTGGAAAGCTTTGGGCCTGAGCATATTTCACACGATGACTCAAACGTGAGTCAGCCGTACGCGAGACGCAATGGGACCAGCTGCTCGGCGGTGCTCATCGACCCGTGATGTCCGATCAGTGATGACTCCAACGGCTCCACCCTGCGCCGGACCAAGGCCGCCGCGCCGCGAGCCGCCGCGACGACGTCACCGATGCGCGGCAACACGTCGTCACCGACCCGTTCGCCGAACCACCCTGCCGCGATCGCCTGTTCGCGTGACACCACCCACGCCCGGTCGGCCAGGGTCTCCCGCCAGGCCGCCAGCACGCTGTCCACCGCACCGTCGGCAACGTAGACGTGCCGGGCGCGCGCCTCACCGCCGATCTCTTGCACACCGTCCAGCAACTGCTCGCAGTCGTCGATGTCCACAATGTCTTGGGCCGCGACGGCGACCATGCCGTGGTCGGCCACCACGGCGAGCATCCCGCCGGGCGGGAGTCCCTCCACGACCGACTCCACCAGCCGGTCGATCTGGCGCAACTGCATCCGCCACGCCGGCGACCCCGGGCCATAAACGTGTCCGAGGAGATCGAGCTCGCTGTGGTACGCGTAGCAGAAGCCGCGGCCGGCCACCGCAGCCTGCACCGACGCGGCCAGATCCCCAAGGGCCTGCACGCCGACGTAGCGGCCGCCGCGCAACACCGCGCGGGTCAGCCCCGAGCCTGCGAATTCGGCGCCCGAGATGACACTCACGGCTGCACCCGCCGACGCGGCCCGCTCGAATGTCGTCGGCATGGGTTGCACCTGCTCGGGCGGGAGCTCCTTGCGGAGATCGGCGCCCCATGGGTGCGGGCGCCAACGGAGCGCATTGATCACACCGGCGCCCGGCACCCGAAAGGAGTAGCCCACCAGGCCGTGCTCGCCGGAACGACAGCCGGTACCGATAGCGGCGATTCCAGCCACGGTGGTGGACGGAAACCCGACCTGCAGCGTCTGGCCGCGAAGTTCGGCCAGCACGGGGGCATCTCCGGCGTAGGTGTCGAGGAGTTCGGCGCCAAGCCCGTCGACGAGCAACACGCACGCCCCTGCGATATCGCGCGGAAGAGGGATTCGACGGTCGAAGCCCGCCACGCCCATCGCGGCGAGCACCGACGGGACCACGTCGGCGAGGTGGCCAGTGTCCGGATCCGGAATCGGCAGGTTCACCCGGCGAGCCCAATCGACCTTGCGCGCACGAGCTGCACGCGACTCAAGGACTCACGGTCTAGGTCAGTCGGGTGACGTTGCCGGCGAAACCGAGCGCGTGCGCGTACGTCTCGAGGTTGTCACGGGAGATCGCTGCGTGAACGGGACGTTCGAAGAGGAAACGCAGCACCGGGTTGTAGGCGTGGTACGTCTCGTGGAACGTCAGCACGGTGGTGCCGTCGGGCTGCTCGTCGAGTTCGTGATATCCCTCGGCGCGCGACCACAGCGGCTTGCCCACCGCCACATACCGCGAAATCTTGTCGATTTTCGCCTCCGTGACCGTCTCCCACGACCGCCCCTTACCGCCCGACAGCAGATACTTCGGCACCTCGAACACGCACGTGCGGACCAGACCCTCACCGGCGTCGTCACCCTCGTTCAAGATCTCCATGCTCCCTGTCGGCCATTTGAGGACCCGTGGCCTAGGGGAGTTGGGTGGCACCGGCGGATGCAGTACCCGCCACACCTTCCGAGGAGGCGCATCGACGTGGAATCGCACGGTGTAGGTCTGCATCAGTTTTCTCCCCAGGTGTTCCAGAAGGTGATGGTCTCCGCCGGTGGCCGAACGGCCGGGCGAAAGTCGGTGCCGATGGTGTACGCCACGGGGAACAGCGCGGCCTGAGTGACGGTGCTGGGGATTCCCAGCAGCTTCGCCACTTCCTGCGCCTTCGCCAGATGCATCGTCGTCCATACCGATCCAAGACCGCGGGACCGAAGGGCGAGCAAGAAACTCCAGCCTGCCGGAATGATCGATGCCCAGGCCGAAGCGGCGGCCAACTGGTCACTGCCGTCGAAACGGCCTTCGAGACAAGGGATTACGTGTACGGGAACCTTGGCCAGTGTTTCGGTGAGACCGAGGGCACTCTGATAGACCCGCCGGGTCTGCGGGTCGGTCGTGCTCGCGGCCGCGTGCGCGAGGTAGTCGGCACCGATGCTGCGGTAGATCTCGGCGATGGCGGCCCGCTTGTCGCCATCGGTGATCACCATCCAGCGCCAGTCCTGTGCATTGCTCGCGGTCGGTGCCTGTGTGGCGAGCCGCACACACTCGAGAATTACCTCACGGTCAACGGGCCGCGTCAGGTCAAGGCGATGGCGCACCGCCCGCGTGGTGGTGAGCAGTTCGTCGACCGCGGAGAGGTCCACCCGCCACTCAAATTTCGATCGCGCAGGATTGGTCGACGCCGAGCACGGCCAGTGTCCGCCCGAGGCCGAGAAAAACGGCGACGCACAGCGTGAGGTCGAGGATCTCCTGGTCGGTGAACGGCCCGCGCAGCCGCCCGAAGAACGCGTCGTCCATGGTCGCGGGGTCGTCGGCGAAGCGTTCGGCGAACTCGATCGCAAGACGCTGCCGCGCCGTATAGCCAGGGTATGTGGCATACGCAGCGACGTTCTCGTAGAGCTCTGCAGCGATGCCCGCGTCGAGGACCGAGGGCGCCCGGAAGTCCGCGCATGCGATGCAGTCGTTGATCTGGGCGATGCGCATCCTTGCCAGCTCGCGCTCTTCGGCGGGCAGGATGCTTTCCTGGTAGGCGCCGCGGATCATCCGCTCGACCATGCCGCCGAGCTCCGGCCGCAACGTCCAGATCATTGCGGCCTCGCCACCAGGACCGTTTGGTACCTCGAGCCTTGCCATGCGCCATCTTCCTCCACGAGAGGACCGATACCCTTGTGAGGAAACCAGATTCTCGGCGTCGCTGTCCAGATGCAGCGCCTGCGCGTGGGAGGTCTCGGGGTGCTGTTCCTCCATGAGGTGCACAAGGTGCGCGGCCGCGCCGAAGCCGCGTTCGAAGCCGCCTTTCGAGAGGGCTGGATGCCCACGCTCGGCGCCGGCGACGAGGCCCGGTTGCTGTGGTATGCCAACCAGGCCCACGGCAGCGGCCCCGCCTACACCGTCGTCACAGTGACCGCGGTGCGGGACGGACCTGCGTGGGAGCGCCTCGCGGTTCGGATCCAGAAGGGCGATCTGCGGCGATGGGTGCGCGAGCTGGATGAGCTCCGCCACGACGTCGAGGCCAAGCTGCTCGTGCCGCTTGGATGGTCGCCGCTGCAAGATGTGGACTTCAACGAGGTGCCGGTCGACGGGCGCGAGCGCGAGCTGACCCTCTATATGGAAGACACCGTGTGGCCCTACGAAGACAAGTTCGGCGAGTACATCGACCGATGCGGCGAGGTGTACTCCAAGAGCCTGGACCGCCCGAACCCGCTGCTGACGATCGAGGCTGCGTTTCAGCCCGCCCTGGGCAGCCACCTCCGCCGCGAGGTGACGCTGATGCAGCGCATCCACGACTCGGGCGCGCTGCTCAAACTCCTTCAGACCGAGATTCCTCCCGAGTGCCGCCGGCCGGGGACCTGGATGCACGACGCGCTTGAGCTGCGCGACGACTGGACCAGCCGGCTGCTACGGACGTCGTCGTGGTCACCTCTGCACTGAACGGCGGCGCGTGAACATCTGCACAATCATCGACGCCGCCGCGGAAGGCGATCCCGACCGCGCCGCGCTGATCACCGATGGGCGGACGATCACCTACGGCGAGCTGGCGGGCGCCGTCGAACGATGCGCCGACCGGCTGTCTGCCTGCGGGGTGTCCGGCAAGCGCGTCGCGGTCGTCGACGTCGGAAGCCTGCTGTCGATCGCGACCATGCTCGGTGCCGCGCGGATCGGCGCCGCGGCGGCGCTGATGAACCCAGCACTGACACCGCAGGAGATTGCGGGCCTTCTCGCGGGCGCCGAGTGCGCCGACGTCGGTGTTGCCGGGGAGGCGTATGCCCGACGACTCTTGCAAGCCGGCGCGGCCAAGGCGCTTACGGCGACCGACCTGTTGAGCAACGGCCGGCATGCCGCGCCACCGACGGAGCTGGATGTCGACGACCGCGACGGCCTGGTCCTGTTCACGAGTGGCACGACCGGGCTACCGAAGGCGATCGGCATCACTCACAGGCAACTCAGCGCGCGAATCATGGGGGTCACCACGCCATTCAAGGCAGACACGGCGCCATCGGTGACCATGATGACCGTCCCGTTCTTCCATGTCGGCGGTGCTATCGGCACACTCGGCAGCCTGTATTCGGGCAACACCTACGTGGTACAGAATCGGTTCGACGCAGGAGAATGGTTGCATCTGGTGCAGAAGCACCGAGTGACGTCGACGTTTCTGGTGCCGACGATGCTGCAGCGGATCCTTGACCATCCCGATTTCGGCAACACCGACCTATCGGCGCTGGCGGCCATCGCGTACGGGGCGGCCGCCGCGCCGATCACGTTGGTGTTAAGCGCGATGGCCGCCATGCCACATGTGGCGTTCGCCAACGTGTTCGGGCAGACCGAAACCCTTGGCGCCTACACGACTCTGGTGCCCGACGACCACCGTGATCCCAACCGCGTCGGGTCCGTCGGCCTGCCGCTTCCAGGTGTTGAGGTCAGGATTGTTGACCCGGACACGGGGATCGACGTGGAGAACGGATCGGTCGGCGAATTGTGGGTCAACACCAGTGCGTACGTCGGTGCCGGCTGGCTGCATACCGGTGACCTCGCCCGCCAAGATGGCGATGGCTACATCTACCCGAGCGGTCGGCTCAAGGACACCATCAACCGCGGGGGAGAGAAGTTCGGGCCGATCGAGGTCGAGGAAGCCCTGCGTGCCCACCCGGCCGTCAGTGACGTGGCCGTCGCTGGAGTCGCCGACGAGGAGATGGGCCAACGGGTGGGCGCCGCGGTGGTGGCCCGCACTCCGGTCACACTCGAGGATCTGCGATCGCACTGTCGCGAGCTGATCGCTTATTTCAAGCTTCCAGAGCACCTGATCATCGTCGACCAGATCCCCTACAGCGCCACCGGCAAGGTCAACCGCCGTCAGCTCGGCACGCTGATTGCGGACCGGACCTGAGCCTGCAAGAGGAGGCACTGTGCTGTTCCTTCACGAGACCCACAAGGTGGTCGGCGCGCGCGAGGACGAGTTCGAGGCGGCCTACCGCGAGGGCTGGATGCCCACGCTCGGCACCGACGACAACGCTCGACTTCTTTGGTACACCAACCTCGCTCACGGTTCTGGGGCGTCCTACACCGTCGTCACGATCACGGGCGTCGCGGACGGAGCGGCGTGGGAGAGCCTCGCCCACCGCGCCCAAACCGGGGATCTGCGGGGATGGATGCGCGAGCTGGACAACCTGCGCCACGAGGTGACAGGCAAGATTCTGCTTCCGGTCGCGTGGTCGCCGTTGCAGGAAGTGGATCTCGCGACCGTGCCGACCGATGGTGCGACGCATCCGTTGAGCCTGTTCATGGAGGACACGGGCTGGCCGGACGCCCCACTGGACGACTACATCCGCTCGTGGGACGAGATCTACTACCGACCGCTGTCGGTGACATCGCAGATTCTTGACATTCAGGCGTGCTTCCAGGTGGCTCACGGCAGCTACAAGCGGCGAGAGGCGATGCTGTGGCAGAAGATCTCGTCCGTCAACGACTACGCCACGCTCGTTCGACTGCTGACCACCGACATACCGCCCGAACACCGCGGGCCGGGCACCTACATGTTCGATGCGCTGGCCTATCGCGACCAGTGGCGGAGCCGGCTGCTGCGGACCTCCGCCTGGTCACCGCTTTACTGAAGACCTGTTGACATGCAACCTTTGGGCTGCCTATAGTTCAACATGCAGCCGGACAGCTGCATGTTAGGGATATGACAGAGATGGACGAGGTGTTCAGGGCGTTGGCGGATCCGAGCCGACGTCTGCTGCTCGACAGCCTCAACGCGCGCAACGGGCAGAACCTGCACGAGTTGTGCGCGGGCCTTTCGATGGCGCGGCAGTCGGTCAGCAAGCATCTGGCAGTGCTGGAAGCGGCCAACCTGGTCACGACCGTGTGGCGGGGGCGGGAAAAACTGCACTACCTCAACGCCGAGCCGATCAACGCCATCGCCGACCGCTGGATCAATCAATACGACCGTGCGCGGGTGCAGACGCTCGCCGACTTGAAAACAGCATTGGAGACCGAATCAATGAGCAGCAGTGGGGAATTCGTCTACACCACATATATCCGGACCACGCCGGAGAAGCTGTGGCAAGCAATAACCGACCCCGCGTTCTCCCACCGGTATATGGGCCACGCGATGGTGTCCGATTGGAAGAAGGGGTCCACCTACGCGTGGGAAGATCATGAGCTGAAGATCGAGCATCCCGAGCAGGTCATCCTCGAGTCTGACCCGTATCGCCGGCTCGCGTTCACCTTCCACACATTCGTTCCCGAACTCGCAACGGCCGTCGAAAAACTCGACGAGAAGACCGTCGCCACCTGCGCAGCCGAAAGGCGGTCAAAGGTGTCCTTCGACATCGAACCCGACGGCGACATGGTCAAGCTGACCGTCATCCACGACGACTTCGAGCCGGGCAGCACGGTGCTCGGGCTGATCTCCGGCGGCTGGCCATGGAAGCTCTCGAACCTCAAGAGCGCCCTCGAACAATCATGAGCGCGGACGTTGGCATGCCTCGGCTGGTCGACAGGGCCGCCTTCCAGAGCGAACTTGATGCGCTGCGGGTTCGCGAGAAGGCCCACACGCGCCAAGGAGATGCGATCGCCGCGGCCCGCCGTCGGTTGCCGATGGTCGAGGTGGACTCCGCCACCACACTGATCGGCCAGACGGGCCCCGTCACGTTGCTCGACGCGTTCGAGGGCCGTACCCAACTGATCGCCTACTACTTCATGTGGCATGCCGGACACACCGCCGCCGAGCAGTGCGAGGGCTGCACGTGGTGCACCACTCAGGTCGCGGAGCTGTCCTACCTTCATTCACGCGACATCACCTACGCGGTCTTCTGTCAGGGGCCATCCGACGAAAGCTTCCGCTACCGCGACTTCATGGGCTGGGACATGCCGTGGTATTCGGCACAAGACTCGCTCGACACTCTGCTGGTCGGGCGCCAAATCGGCCTGATGCACGTGGTGAGCTACCTACGGCGCGACGAAAGGGTTTTCGAAACCTACTGGACCACGCGTCGTGGTGTCGAGGCGATGGACTACAGCCTGTCGCTGATGGACCTCACCGTGTACGGACGCCAGGAGCCGTGGGAGCGCTCACCGTCGGACTGGCCACAACGGTTTCAAGTCGACGGTTCCAACACGCGCACGAACGGACGTCCGATCGCCCAGTGGTCACGACTGGACGCCGGACGCTCCGACAAGCTCAGCTGATCATCAAAAGTCGAAGGGAGACAGGGAAGATGAAGCAGATGCCGCCGGTCGTATCGGCACAGGAGTGGGAGGCCGCCTACCAGAAAATGCTGGTGAAAGAAAAGGAACTCACCCGCGCCCGAGACGCGCTGGCCGCCGAGCGCCGACGGATGCCATGGATGGCCGTGGACAAGGAGTACGCGTTCGACGGGCCCGGCGGCACGGCGAGTCTGCTCGATCTCTTCGACGGTCGGCGTCAGCTGATTCTCTACCGCGCGTTCCTCGAACCCGGCGTGCACGGGTGGCCCGACCATGCCTGCGTCGGCTGCTCCTTGATGGCCGACCACGTTCCCAACCTCGCCCATCTCAACGCGCGCGACACCACCTTCGTCTACGCCTCGCGCGCGGCGCAGCCCGACATCGAGCGGGTGAAGTCGCTGATGGGCTGGCAGCGGATCCCGTGGTACACCATCACCGACGACTTCGACAAGGACTTCGGCGTCGACGAGTGGCATGGCACGACCGCGTTCATCCGCGTGTCCGATCCGGCTGGCGACCGGGTTTTCCGCACCTACTTCATCAACAACCGCGGCGACGAGGCCTTCGTGACCACGTGGAGTTACCTCGACATGACCGCGCTTGGGCGTCAAGAGGAGTGGGAAGACTCGCCGAAGGGCTACCCGCAGAGCCCGGCGTTTCAGTGGTGGAGCTGGCACGACGATTACGCGGTAGGAACGCCGTAACGGTGGTTCGGCGAGAAGACCCCGACGACACGACCAACGGCCGCCGCAAGACGCTTGGGGCGGCGCGCGAGTCCGCCAAAGACCATGTCTTATCTGTCTCATGGTGGTAGTCATAGCTCTATCGTGCGTTCTCAACCGAACTTGAGGTCACGCCCCTGCGTGGAGGGTGTCGCGATGAAAGCGATCACAGTGGCGATGATTGCCAGTGGACTCGTTGCGGCGTCGATCCCGCTCGCCGGCACCGCTTCTGCCTACTGCGATGCAGCAGACTGCGTCCCCAACGTCGCAAGGAATGTGGCGCAGGACGCGCCGTGCGCGCCGCGCAAGGCGTTTGACTTCGGATTCGATGCGGGCGGCGCCACCTATGTGTGCAACACGGCAGGCGTTTGGGCTCCGGTCGGCCCGCTGATCGGTGTGTACAACGTGGCGCTTCCCTGCGCTGGGCTGAACCTGTCAGGACAGGGCTCCGACGGCGTCCCGGTCCAGTGCGTTGACATGGGTGGGGCGTTGAAGTGGGCGCACCGCCCTGACACCCCCGGATGAGTGCGGCGACCGGATGACTGCGGCGACTGGATGACTGCGGCGACCCTGGACCGATCAGGCAGTCCGGCGACGCCGGCCCGTGTGTAGGCAGCCCAGGTCCGCGCCTCGCTTAGGCAGCGGCAGAAATGTGTGACCGCATTCCAAAAGCCAGGCACCGCGACCGGCCAAGCGAGTCAACCGGAATCGATTGCAATACCGACAGTGCGCCATGACCCGGCTCCTTTCGCGTTGGCGGGTATCTCGTGCTGCAAAACACGGTATGCGGCCGCGGCGACGTCCAAAACGGGTCGTTGACCGTTGCCGTTGAGTGTGTTTGAGTTGCACTCATGCGGCGTCCCCTTGCGGGGTTGAGGTTTTGGCCTCACCGCGTCCGGCCCCGCGTGGGCGGGGTCTTACGGATGCTCCGCCGGCGCCGGATGA
>JAOPVX010000184.1 GCA_025965975.1 Mycobacterium sp.
TCTCGGGCTCGTCGGCGTCGGCGAGGACACCGGCGGCTCGATCCGCATCCCCGCGTCGTTCAACAACCTGTTCGGGCTTCGCGTCACCACCGGACTGATCAGCCGCACCGGCTTCTCGCCGCTCGTCGGATGGATCCGGGCGGGCACGCTGAAGTATCGGGAGACAATTCTCGACGGTATCGAGCGCGTCCCGGACGCCTTCATCGACATGCTGCGCGGGAACAACACGGGCAAGATGCTCGTCCGGCTGCAGCATCTCTCGTAGACCGATTCGCTGCTTGCGGTAGCGTCTGCTGTCGCTGCGCAAATGCCCGAGCCGCAACAGCATTGACTTAGGAGTGGCGGCGATCAGGTAGTTCAGTGGGATCAGGTCGGGCGCCAGCGATGAGGCCCGGTGCAGCAGCGCCTGCGGCATCCTCAACTCGAGGCTGGAACTGGGACCGATGCGGTCTGTTCGTGTGAAACCCGCACGGATCCTGCCCAGCCCGGGCACCTCGAGGTCGCCGTTGCCGAGCTGGGTCACCGAATCGTGAATGGTGGCCTGGCCGATCCGATTGACCTCTGGATATGTGGTGCCGGGCGTGGATCGCGGCAGTGTCGTGGCGGACCTGCGCCTCAAGAATGTCGTTGGTGTGGTGGCCGATCCACGAGACCAGTCCCCAAAGCTGCACCGTGAGATCCGCGCCGAGCGGCGTGTGACTGTATGAGACTTGCGGGGGCACGCTGGCGTTGGGCACGCAGGTTATGCGGTGCTGCGATATCGCGTCAGCAGTTACACGCTTCTACGAAGGTCGGCTGGCGAAGACGGTGCCGCCCCACTTCGCGGGTCGTCATGCCCCTGCTGCAGCGAGCACTGTGTCACACTACAGGATTCGCGACGTCGAGTAACGCGGCATTGTCACTGTCCACTATGGCTTTGATGGTCGCTGGGTACCCCGCATGTCCATGCGGAATCTCTCCGGTGAAACGGCGCGACATGCACTGCTGGTACCGGTAACATTCGATATCTATCGAGAAAGTTGCCGTATTCGCTATCATATTGTACTGCATAGCAGTTCGATGTTAGCAAATTTGCCGATAATTTGACGATGAATGACTTATGCACTGCCCCAGAGGGTTTCAAGTCGTGGCATGAACAGAAAAACCTCGGCAATGATGCATCAGATGAATCGTTCCGCTACGGCCGGGAAGCAAGCGCCGCAGCCGACTACCTGCTGCGGGTTCAACGGGATCCACCCCACGCCAACTGGCAAGAGCTGACCGACATGATCCGCCGCCGGCCAACCCACCCGCTCGCCCAAGCGCTGAGCTTCGACAGCGGCGGACGCGCCGGCCCTGTCAGCTGGTGTCGTACCCGGCTATCGATCGCCGAGGGCCGAGGCCGCCATGGCATAGATCGCTTTGGGCGCCTTCGGCCGGGGAACCTGCGTCGAATGGGGGCTGAGGGTCGTACTCGATGGCCAGCTGAATGCTTTGGGCCACTTCGGGTCCGGCGATTTTCGCGGCGAGAGTGAGGGCAAGGTCTATGCCGGCGGAGACGCCGGCGCCGGTCAGGATTCGCCCGGAGGTCACCAGGCGTTGCTCGGTGGGTTGGGCGCCGTAGGAGGCGAGGGCGTCGTAGAAGTGCCAGTGTGTGGTGGCGGGCACTCCGTTAAGCAGCCCCGCGGCGCCGAGCAGTAGTGAGCCTGTGCATACCGAGGCTGTCCACGCGGTATGCGGGTAGGCCTGGCGGATCCAGTCCACGATTGGGTGCCCGTCTGCGGCGTATTGGGAGGCGGCGGGACCGCCGGGCACGAGCAGCACATCCGGGCGGGGCACATCGGCGAAGGTCGTGTCGACGCGCAGGTGCAGCAGGTCGTACTGGTCGTCGACTACACCCGTGTGCTCGGCGCAGATGACGACCTGCGCGTCGTGCAGATAGGTGAGCACTTCATAGGGGCCGATCGCGTCCACGGCTGTGAATCCTCGATAAAGGCCGATGGCGATGATCATGAAATCCTCCTTGTGAAATGGTCGCGGATACGTCCGGTGTCGGGCACACCGAAAGCTTCAGCTTCTTCTTCTCTGCCGCGTCGGGTCCGCGATCCACGAGGGTGCGCAGACCGCTGGGTCAGGGCGCGGATCTCACGGTCGCCGCTCGCGCGGGCCCCACCGGACGCAAGGAAGCTGGGTCCGCCCAGCGGAAAGGCAACATCCTCGAACAATTCGAAGAGCCGCACGATCGCAAGTGGCGCCTGCTCGGCTGGGCCAACCAGCGATCAGATTCTGTCACCGGGGAATTAATGCCCTGACCTGCGTGTTGCACACGTTGGGTTCGGCCCAACGGAGCCATCATCACCGGCCGAGACTGCCTCCGAACCGCGACTTCTCGCCACGGCTCGAGTACAACAGAATACAGAAAGAAGAAGGCACCACAATGAACAAGTTCGGATTTGCCGCCGTCGTCGCTAGCGGGCTCACAGCCGCCATCCTCGGCCTCGCCGCCCCCGCCCAAGCCGACACGGCCGTCAAAACGCCGGTCATCGTGGCCTCGGCGATCAACATCCCGACCGACTTCGGCCACCACGGGTGGGTCGTTGACATCCAGCCGCATGCCAACGTCCCGCACCGGTAACCACACACCCACACCAAGGGGCACCCCAATGCGGGTGCCCCTCTTTCGTTGGCAGCACCGCCTGCACCGGTGGACATCTCACGCACTGCTGTTCCGTGGGTCGTGACTTGAACATCGTCCCTGCTGTCGTCGGGTAGCGGGGACGCATTGCTGCGTCCCCGCCCCCTCAGCACCGTGCGTGCGGCTTGGCACCGCACACGGCTCAAGCAAGCCTTGATGGCGTTGCGGGTTGCCGGTTCCTGCTGCGTTGGCGCGCCCGAAGGTTGCCGTGGCAGGAGGCGTGCACAAGTTGTGTTTTGTTCCCGTCCGGTGGGCCGGATTTCTCGTGATGGGTGAGGTAGTCGGCGGAAATTGCTCGCCGGACCGTGCCGAGCCACCATCGTTCCCAGTCATGCGGGGATTGCGGCGGCTGGTCGGGGGTGAGCAGGTGGTCCTGACACAGCGGGCAACGTCCGTTCTGCTTGGCGAGCAGGCCGGTGTTGTAGTTGTCGAGTGCCGGTTTGATCTTTCGTCGCCGTTTGGCCCAATACTCTTGCAGGCCGGGGTCATCCGGAGATGCCCAGCCCGTGACGAGGGTATGCCGGACGATGTTGGTCCGGGAGAATTTGACGAGATGGCGGATGATGTCACCGTTCTCGCCGATCGGGTGGTCGGGATCGTCGAACACCCATTTGTCATTTCTGAACTTGTGGAACCGACCGAAGTAGCGGTCCACGATCCAACGCCGGGATTTGCGTGGGTGGCTGCGGCATGCCCACCGGTAGGTGAGCATCCACACGTGGTGATCCAGCGCGGCGAATGTCCGGCTGGATGCCGCTCCTCGGTAGTAGGCAGCCCATCCCCGGATGAGCGGGTTGAGCTTGGCGATGACCGCCACCGCGTTCGAGCCCCGCAGGTTGCGGACCTCGTCGGCGAGCCTGTGACGAACACGATCGACCGCGTCGTTGCTCGGTCTGGTCAGCGTCACGGCCGATCTTCCGTGCCGCGCTATCACGTTTTCGACTCACCTCATGACCGGCTGGGCGGTGCTGATGTGAAAGGTGGGGCTCCCCGAGCCGATGTCAGCCGACCGGCGCGGTCCTGCGGAGCTGTTCCATGAACTGCCGAAACCACTGCGGATGGTCGGGCCATGCCCGCCCCGTCACCAGGTTTCCGTCGACGACATCAGGTCCGTCGACGAACGTTCCACCCGCCCTCTCGACGTCGATGGCAAGTGCCGGGTACGCCGAGCTGCGACGGCCCTGCAGCAGACCAGCGGCCGCGAGCATCAGTGGTCCGTGACACAGCGCCGCCACCGGGGCACCGGCATCGAAGAAGTGCTTGAGGATCCGACGCACGTCGGGATCGTTGCGGAGGTACTCGGGTGCCCGCCCGCCTGGCACCACCACCGCAACATAATCGGCCGGGTTCACGTCGGCGAACGCGACATCGGCCGGCCACGAACGGCCCGGCTTCTCGGTGTACGTATCGAAGCCGTCAACGAAGTCATGGACGACGAACTGCAAGGTCTTCACGGTCGGTGCGGCGACGTCGACGTCGTATCCCTCCTCAAGCAGGCGCTGGTAGGGGTACATCACTTCCAGGTCCTCGGCCGCGTCGCCGGTCAATAACAACACCTTTGGCATGTGCCCATTTTCGCGCTAAAAGGCGCGGCCGCGCAGGATCACCACATTCGGGTGGTTCAGCGCATCGACACCCGAGCGCGGATCCTCGGCGTAGCAGACGAGGTCGGCCGACGCCCCGTGCTCCAGACCGGGCCGGCCCAGCCACGCCCGCGCGGTCCAGCTGGCCGCGCCAAGCGCCTCGGTCGCGCTCATGCCGATGCCCTTGAGCGCCTCGATCTCGTCGGCGATTCGACCGTGCGCGACCGTGCTACCCGCGTCTGTGCCCGCGTAGATCGGTATGCCGGCTTCGCGAGCGGCGCCCATCCGGGGATAGCACGTGGCGTAGAGGTCCCTCATGTGCCGTGCGTACATCGGATACTTTTCCGCCGCGTCGGCGATGCCGGGGAAGTTTTCGATGTTGATCAGCGTCGGCACCAGCGCGGTGCCGTGCTCGACCATCAGCTCGATGGTGTCGTCGGTCAGCCCGCTGCCGTGCTCGATACAGTCGATGCCGGCCATGATGAGGCCGGGCAGGGCGTCCTCGCTGAACACGTGCGCGGTCACCCGCACGCCGTTGTCGTGGGCGGCGTCGATCGCCTGTTTGAGGATCTCGTCGGACCACAGCGGCGCCAGGTCGCCGACATCGCGGTCGATCCAGTCGCCGACCAGCTTGATCCAACCGTCACCCCGGCTGGCCTGCTCGGCCACCGCGTCGGGCAGCTGCGACTCATCCTCCAGCTCGATGGCGAACCCGCGCTGGTAACGCTTCGGCCTGGCCAGATGCCGGCCGGCGCGGATGATGCGGGGCAGGTCAACGTGGTCGTCGAAGCTGCGGGTGTCCGTCGGTGAGCCTGCGTCGCGCAGCAGCAGCGCGCCGACGTCACGCTCGGTCTCAGCCTGCGCGATCGCCTCGTCGAGTTCGATGGCGCCGTGCTGCCCCAGGCCGACGTGGCAGTGCGCGTCGACAAGGCCGGACACGATCCAGCCACCGTCGAATACCGTCTCGGCGTCGTTGACCGGTTCGGCGCTCAGCGTGCCGTCGACGATCCACCACTCGACCGGCTCGCCATCAGGCAACCCACGCCCGCGAACGAACAACGTCATCTGCTCTTCGCGCAAAGCTAATTGTTCCCTGGGAACTTCAGCTTCGAGAGGTCGATATCGGCCAGCCCGGGCGGCAGCTCGTCGAGGCCCTTCGGCATGTTGGACAGGTCCGGGAATCCGGGGGGCATGGCCGGGTTCGTTCCTGGCCCAAAGGGCCCACGCGTCTTGGGCGGCGTCGGCCCGCGTGCGCCCTTCTTGCCCTTCTTCTTGTTCTTGGCGGACTTGCGGGAAGAACCCTTGCGACCGAACGGCATTCCCATTTGCCCGGCCATCTGCGACATCATCTTGCGCGCGTCGAAGAAGCGGTCGACGAGCTGGTTGACCTCGCCCACCGAGACACCCGAGCCGTTGGCGATCCGCAGCCGGCGCGAGCCGTTGATGATCTTGGGATCGGCACGTTCGTCCGGCGTCATGCCCCGGATGATCGCCTGGACACGGTCCAGTTGACTGTCGTCGACGGCGGCCAGCGCCTCCTTCATCTGCCCCGCGCCGGGCAGCATGCCGAGCAGGTTGCCGATCGGGCCCATCTTGCGGATGGCCAGCATCTGTTCGAGGAAGTCCTCAAGGGTCAGCTCACCCGACCCGATCTTGGCGGCGGCGGCTTCGGCCTGTTCGGCATCGAAGACCTGCTCGGCCTGCTCGATGAGCGTGAGCACGTCGCCCATGCCCAGGATGCGGCTGGCCATCCGGTCGGGGTGGAAGACGTCGAAGTCCTCGAGCTTCTCACCCGCGGATGCGAAGAGAATCGGCACACCGGTGACCTCGCGCACCGACAGCGCCGCGCCGCCGCGGGCGTCGCCGTCAAGCTTGGTCAGCACCACGCCGGTGAATCCGACGCCCTCACGGAACGCCTCGGCCGTGGTGACGGCGTCCTGGCCGATCATGGCGTCAAGGACGAAGATCACCTCGTCGGGGTCGACGGCCTCGCGGATCGCCGCGGCCTGGCTCATCAGCTCGTCGTCGATGCCGAGGCGGCCGGCGGTGTCGACGATGACGACGTCGTAGTGCTTGGCCTTGGCCTCGGCCAGGCCCGCGGATGCGACCGCGACCGGGTCGCCGTGGCCCGCCCGCCCGGAACCTTCGGTCGACACACCAGGGTGCGGCGCGAACACCTGCACGCCGGCGCGTTCGCCAACGATCTGTAGCTGGTTGACCGCTCCTGGACGCTGCAAGTCGCACGCGACCAGCAGAGGCGTATGTCCTTGGTCCCGAAGCCATTTCGCGAGCTTTCCGGCGAGCGTGGTCTTACCGGAGCCCTGCAGACCGGCGAGCATGATCACCGTCGGCGGGGTCTTGGCGAAGGCCAGCTGGCGGGTCTGGCCGCCGAGGATGCCGACGAGTTCGTCGTTGACGATCTTGACAACCTGCTGGGCGGGGTTGAGCGCACCGGAGACCTCGGTGCCCGTGGCCCGGTCCTTGATGCGGGCGACGAACTCGCGCACCACGGGCAGCGAGACGTCGGCTTCCAGCAGCGCCAGCCGGATCTCGCGAGTGGTCGCATCGATATCGGCGTCGGTCAGCCGCCCCTTGCCGCGCAACCCCTGCAGGGCGCCGGTCAACCGGTCGGACAGCGATTCAAACACGCCGTTCAGCCTAGCTGGCTTCGGAAACCGGCTTCGCGGGCGCGGGTAGCACGGCGTAGAGGTCATGCTCGAGCTCGTCGCGGATCGAACGGGTGGCCGAAGTCGGCGCTCCGCCCGAATCGCCGTCTCCGACGGCGGTGATGCTGAACACGTCGACGACAGACGATCCCAGCGTGGTGACCTTAGCCCATGCGATGTCAACGCCGTCACGTTCGAACACCGCCGTCAGCCTCGTCAACAGGCCTGCGCGGTCGGTGGCGCGGATCTGCACCACGAGTTCACCCGGCTCGGGCCCCTCCGACCACAGGATCTTCGGCGGTGCCGGCGCGTGGTTGATCGGCACCCCGTCGGGCACTTCGCCGGCCCGGGTGGTGCCGTGCTGCGCCGCGTCGCGGTCGCGCTTGTCCAGCGATGCCAACACGTCGAGTTCACCCTCAAGGGCAAGGATGAACTGCTGTCGCAACAGCTCGGCGGCGGGCGGTGCGCCGAAATGCGGTGACACCACGAAGGTGTTGATGGCCGAGCCTTCGTGACCGTTCACCGATGCCGAGTGCACGCGCAGCGAATTGAGCGCAAGCACACCGGCGGCCTTGGACAGCAGGCCCCGACGGTCCGGCGCGATCATCGTCACGTTGTAGATGTGGGGGCTGTCGCCAGGGGTCATCTCGACGTGCACGCCGACATCGGAAGCCAACGAAAGATAGCGCGGGTCAATGGGATCGGGCTTCGGCAGCGGCTCGCCCGCCATCACCAACCGGCAGCGCCGCACCAGATCGCCGATCAGCGAGGCCTTCCAGTCGCCCCACACACCGGGACCGGTGGCAAGCGAGTCCGCCTCGGCCAGCACCTGCAGCAGCTCCAGCAGCACCGCGTCGCCGTCGAGCGCGTCGACCACCGCCGCGATGGTCTTGGGGTCCTGCAGATCGCGTCGCGTCGCGGTGTGCGGCAACAGCAGGTGATGGCGCACGATCTTCGACAGCAGTTCGACGTCCGACGGCCACAGACCCAGCCGGGTGCCGATCTGGGTGGCCAGTTCGGCGCCGATGACGCTGTGGTCCCCGCCGCGGCCCTTGCCGATGTCGTGGCACAGGGCTCCAAGCACCAGCAGGTCGGGCCGGGATACCCGGGTGGTGAACGCACTGGCCCGCGAGACGGTTTCGACAAGGTGTCGGTCGACGGTCCAGATGTGCACCACGTCGCGCGGAGGTAGGTCGCGCACAGCGCCCCATTCCGGGAACAGCCTGCCCCACAACCCGGTTCGGTCCAGCGCCTCGATGGTCGCCACCGCCGACGGACCCGCGGCGAGCATCACCAACAGATCCTTGAGCGCCTGGCGCGGCCACGGCGTGCGCAACTCCGGCGCCGCCTCGGTGAGCCGGGCAAGGGTCGATACCGCCATCGGCAGCCCGGTGGTGGCCGAGGCGGCGGCCACCCGCAGGATCAGGCCGGGGTCGCGTTCGGGGCGGGCGTCACGAGCCAGGATCACCTCGCCCGCGAACTCGATGACACCTTCGTCAAGTGGACGGCGCACGGGGCGCTTGAAGGCGGCCAACCCGCGCCGGGGCAGCGCGTTGGCCGCGGTGCGCAGCCCGGCGTCGACGTAGTAGCTGACCGTTCGGGCAGCGTCAGAAAGCATGCGCGCCAAGTCGAATCGGTCACCGATGTGCAGCGCTGCGCCGATCTCATCTGCGTGCTGGGCCAGCAGCAGTTCCCGCCCGCGGCCGGACACCCGGTGCAGTTCGGTGCGCACGTTGAGCAGTGCCAGATGCGCCTCGCCCAGCGTGCCGGTCGGCGAGGCCAACGAACGGCTCGGATAGACGTCGGCGAGTTGCGCGATGGCAAGGGCGTTGAGCAGTTGCACGTCGCGCAGGCCGCCCCGCCCGCATTTCAGGTCGGGCTCGGCGCGGTGCGCGATCTGACCGCTGCGCTGCCACCGCGCCCGAGTGTGCTCCACGAGTTCGTCGAAACGCGAAGCGATTCCGGTGCGCCACTGCCTACGGGCTCCGCCGATCAACAACGACGACAGGTCGGAGTCGCCCGCAATGTGGCGCGCCTCCAGCATGGCCAGGCCCGCGGAGGTGTCCTCGCCTGCGACCTTCAGCGCCTCCGGCACGGTGCGCACGCTGTGGTCGATGCGAATATTCGCATCCCACAACGGGTACCACAGTGATTCTGCAACCTGACCGACGACGTCGTTGGGCATGTTGTCGTGCAGCAGCGTCAAGTCGAGGTCCGAGTACGGCAGCAGCTCTCCCCGCCCAAGGCCGCCGGTGGCAACGATCGCGAACCCACTTGTGGCCGTGACGCCGATCTCGGTGGCCTTTGTGGTGAGCCAGAAGTCATGCAAGTCAAGCAGCGCGTCGCGGAGCGCGGCCGAATCCAGTTGACGGGATCCGCCGGCGAGTAGCTGTTGGGATGCGGCCGCCAAGTCGGTCGCGGGGCGTAACGAGCCCGCCGCCGAGGCCTCCCATCGAGAGGCCCCGGCGGCGGGATCTGGTGTCTGCTCTGTCATTTCGAGTCCTCCCCCGGCATTTACCCATAAACGCTCACGGCGCACGGCCGGGAGGCGGCGTCTCATTTCACAAGCCTCAAAGGGCGTCGGTCCCCCGCTCCCCGGTGCGAACCCGGACCACGGTGTCGACGGGGCTGACCCACACCTTGCCGTCACCGATCTTTCCGGTACGCGCGGCCTGGACGATGACATCCACCACCTTGTCGACGGCGGAATCATCGACCACGACCTCTACCCGCACCTTCGGCACGAAGTCGACGGAATACTCGGCGCCGCGGTACACCTCGGTGTGACCCTTCTGGCGGCCGTACCCCTGAACCTCGCTGACGGTCATTCCGAGAATGCCCGTCTGTTCGAGGCCGGTCTTGACGTCTTCGAGCGTGAACGGTTTGACGATCGCAGTAATCAGTTTCATATTCCTCATTCCTCCGCGCCGTGACGGGCCAGGACCGAGCTACTGCCGACTGGCACGAAATCGTAGCCAGTCTCGGCGTGTTCGGCCTCGTCGATGCCGCCCAACTCATCTTCTTCGCTTAGACGCAGGCCGATGGTGTACTTCAGGATCAACGCCAAGATAGTCGTAACGGTGAACGAGTATCCGAGAACCGCGAAGGCACCGACCGCCTGGCGCCACAGCTGATCGAAACCACCGCCGTAGAACAGGCCCTTGACGGCCGCCGGAGCCTCAGGAGCGGCCAGGAAACCGATGAGCAGGGTCCCCGTCAGGCCGCCGATCATATGCACACCGACCACGTCGAGCGCGTCGTCGAAGCCGAGCTTGAATTTCAGGCCGACCGCCAGCGCGCAGATCGCGCCGCCGAGGAACCCAACCACCAGCGCGCCCACGACGTTGACCGACGAACAGGACGGCGTGATGGCCACCAGCCCCGCCACGATTCCCGACGCTGCACCAAGGGTGGTGGGCTTGCCGTCGCGGATCCGTTCGACGAGCAGCCAGGCCAGCATCGCGGTTCCGGTGGCGACCGTGGTGGTCACGAACGTCGACGCCGCTGTACCACCGGAGTTGAGTGCCGAACCGGCGTTGAAGCCGTACCAACCGAACCACAGTAGTCCCGCACCGAGCATTACGAACGGCAGGTTGTGCGGCCGCATCGGCGAGCCCGGCCAGTCCTTGCGCCTACCAAGGACGAGGCACAATGCCAGACCGGCGACACCCGAGTTGATGTGGACCGCGGTGCCACCAGCGAAGTCGATGGCCTTGAGTTTGTTGGCAATCCATCCACCGTGCTCTCCGGTGAACCCGTCGAAGGCGAAGACCCAGTGGGCGACGGGGAAGTAGACGAAGGTCGCCCACAGGCCGGCGAATACCAACCAGCTTCCGAACTTCAACCTGTCGGCGACGGCACCCGAGACCAGGGCCACGGTGATGATCGCGAACATCAGTTGGAACATCACGAATACCAGCTGCGGGATGGTGCCTGCCAATGGGAGATCGACCGCGGCGACACCCTTGCTCGGGTCGGCGACGACAGCGTTCCCGTGGATGAGGCCCTTCAGGCCCCAATACTGCGTCGGGTTTCCGATCCAGTTGGCGACGTCGTTGCCGAAGGACATCGAGTAGCCGTAGAGCACCCACAACACCGTCACCACGCCCATGGCGCTGATGCTCATCATCAACATGTTGAGCACGCCCTTGGCGCGAACCATGCCGCCGTAGAAGAACGCTAGGCCGGGCGTCATCAACAGCACGAGCGCGGAGCTTGCCAGCATCCACGCAGTGTCGCCGGTGTCCGGCGCACCCATTATCGGGAATTGGTCCACTCGCAGTTTCCTCCTTCGACATGCCACGGCTGCAAGGGTTTACGACCGTTGACCTGGTCCAAGACAATGCTGAGTGGTTGTTTCGTTTAAGACGCTGCGGTGTTTCGCTCGTGTGAACGGATAGGCCACCGACGTTTCGGCGGTGTTACATCACGCGTTTCTTGACAGCCGTTTGTTACCCGAGGAGCGCATCGACGAATGCTGCGGGCTCGAACGGAGCGAGATCGTCAGGGCCTTCACCAAGACCGACGAGCTTCACCGGAACACCCAATTCCTGCTGCACGCGGAAGACGATTCCGCCTTTTGCCGTGCCGTCGAGTTTGGTCAGCACCACGCCGGTGATGTCGACGACTTCGGCAAACACCCTTGCCTGAGGCAGGCCGTTCTGCCCGATCGTGGCGTCGAGCACCAGCAGCACCTCGTCGACCTCCGCGCGCCGGCTCACCACCCGCTTGACCTTGCCGAGTTCGTCCATCAGACCGGTCTTGGTATGCAGCCGTCCTGCGGTGTCGATGACCACGACGTCGGCGCCGCAGTCGATGCCCTTGTCGACGGCGTCGAACGCGACCGACGCCGGGTCGGCGCCCTCGGCGCCGCTCACCACCTGCGCGCCCACCTTAGAGGCCCAGGTCTCCAGCTGGTGGGCCGCGGCAGCGCGGAACGTGTCGGCGGCGCCAAGCACGACGCGGCGGCCGTCGGCGACAAGCACGCGCGCCAGCTTGCCGACCGTCGTCGTCTTGCCGGTGCCGTTGACGCCGACGACCAGCAGGACGGAAGGCTTGCTGTCGTGTGGCAGCGCCTTGATCGAACGGTCAAGGTCGGGCCGCAGCTCCGAGATCAGCACCTCGCGCAGCACGGCGCGGGCGTCGGTCTCGGTGCGTACGCGGCTGCTGGCCATCCGCGACCGCAACGAGGACACGACCGATTCGGTGACGACGGGCCCAAGGTCGGCGATCAGCAGGGTGTCCTCGACGGCCTCCCAGGAGGCCTCGTCGAGGTCGCCGCCGCCGAGCAGGCCGAGCATGCCGCGGCCCAGCGTGTTCTGCGACTTGGCCAGCCGCCCGCGTAGCCGGTCCAGCCGGCCGTCTATCGGCGCAATGGCGCCGATATCAGGCACCTCCGGCGCAATGGCGCCGATATCAGGCGGCGCTTCCGCCTCGAAAGGGGGCGCCGGGGGTTCGGCGGGCTCGACCCGCGGTTCGGGCAGCCGGACGTCGGCGATGGGGCGCTTCGGCGCGTCACGCGGAATGCTGGCATCGTCGCCGACGGCGGGCAGCCCGCTGGTATCAATGCGCCCGACCGGCTCGGCAGGCGCTGCCTGAGTGAAAGTGATCCCCGAGGACGCGGTATATCCGCCGGACCGGTCGATGGGCGTGGCAGTGTCTGTAGACGACAAGCTGATCCGTCGACGCCGGTAGGCCACCAGCCCGACGACAAGCGCAACCACGACCAGAATGGCAATGACCGCGATTGCGATCCACAGCCCGACCCCGACAGTTCCTGTCACCACGCCATTGTCTCAGGGTGGATAGCCGGTGACGCTCGACCCCGGCGGTATGGAGACACGCAAACGGCGCCACATCGATGTGTGCCTGTCGGAGGCGGTCGACTATCAGACGGTCAGCACCGGGCTGGAGAGCTACCGGCTACCCTACAACGCGCTCACCCAAACCGATCTGCGCAGCGTCGACCTGTCCACCGATTTCCTGGGCGCACGGTTACGCGCGCCGGTGCTGATCGGCTCGATGACCGGTGGCGCGGAGCTGTCGGGAACCATCAACCGCAATCTGGCCGTGGCGGCCCAACAGCTCGGCGTCGGCATGATGCTCGGCTCGCAGCGCATCATGCTCGACAACGGCGCCGCCTCGACCTCGTTCAGCGTCCGCGACGTGGCGCCCGACGTGCTGCTGATCGGGAACATCGGGCTGGCTCAACTCGACGGGCTCGTGGTGTCCGACCTGGTCAAGGCGCTCGACCGTGTCGGCGCCAATGCCCTTGCGGTGCATACCAATCCGTTGCAGGAAGCGATCCAGCACGGGGGTGACACGGACTTCTCGGGCTCCATCTCTCGGTTGCGCGATATCGCAGGATCGATCGGCTATCCGGTGATATTGAAAGAGGTCGGCCACGGCATCGGTGCGGCGGGCGCAGCGGAGTTGGTGGACTGCCCGATCGCGGCCGTCGACGTTGCAGGGGCGGGTGGCACGTCGTGGGCGCGGGTCGAGCAGTTCGTGCGGTACGGCGAGATCCGCTACCCGGCACTCGCCGAGTGGGGCATCCCGACCGCGGAGGCACTGCTGGAAGTGCGGCGCACGCTGCCCGACCTGCCGATCGTCGCGTCGGGCGGCATCCGCTCCGGTATGGACGCCGCCAAGGTGTTGGCGATGGGCGCCGACGCGGTTGCGGTGGCCCGGCCACTGCTGGCGCCAGCGATCGAATCGCCTGCCGCCGTTGTGGATTGGCTGCAGCGGTTCATCGATGAACTGCTGGTTTGCCTGCACGGTTGCGGCGCAGGTGATCTGGCCGCGTTGCGGCGCCGCGGCGTGACCAAGATCAGTTAGGCGTGTGCAGACGAATCAGTTGGTGGCGCCGACGAGTTCCTGGCCGCGCATGCGCTGCGAGATCACCGCGGTGATGCCGTCATCACGCATCGTGACGCCGTAGAGGGCATCGGCGACCTCCATCGTCGGCTTCTGGTGCGTGATGACGATGAGCTGCGACTGGCTGCGCAGTTGTTCGAACAACCCCAGCAGCCGACGCAGGTTCACGTCGTCGAGGGCGGCCTCCACCTCGTCCATCACGTAGAACGGCGACGGCCGTGCCCGGAAGATCGCCACCAGCATGGCCACCGCGGTCAGCGCTTTCTCACCACCGGACAACAGTGATAGCCGCTTGATCTTCTTGCCCGGTGGGCGGGCCTCGACCTCGATGCCGGTGGTAAGCATGTCGTCGGGGTCGGTGAGCAGCAGCCTGCCCTCCCCGCCGGGGAACAGTGCCGAAAACACATCGCGGAACTCACGTTCCACGTCGGCGTAAGCCTCGGCGAACACCTGCAGGATGCGGTCGTCGACGTCGGCGATGACGTCGAGCAGGTCCTTGCGGGCCGCCTTGACGTCCTCCAGCTGGGTCGACAGGAAGTTGTAGCGCTCCTCGAGGGCCGCGAACTCTTCCAACGCAAGCGGATTGACGCGGCCCAACTCGTTGAGCTCACGCTCGGCCTTTTTGGCGCGACGTTCCTGGGTGGTCCGGTCGAACGGCATCGGTGCAGGCGCGATCACCTGCTCGCCGCGTTCGCGCGCTTGTTCGTACTCGGCCATCTCCAGCTCCGACGGCGGCAGCGCGACGTCGGGCCCGTATTCGGCGATGAGGTCGGCGGCCGCCATCCCGAACTGTTCGAGTGCGTGTTGTTCGAGCTGCTCAATACGCAGGGCCGCTTGGGCTTTGGCGACTTCGTCGCGGTGCAGCGCATCGGTGAGTGCGGTGATCTTGGCGCTGAGTTCGTTGACTTCTTCACGCGCCTTCGCCAGCGCGCCTGCCCGGTGCTGGCGTTCGGCGGCGACCTCGTCGCGGGCGCGGGATGCGACGGACACCGCTCCGCTCAGCCGTTGCGCGACAAGGCGACCGGACTGTGCCACCGCGGCCGCGACCGCCGCGGCGAGCTCGCGCGCCTCGCGCGCACGCTGTGCGCGCAGTCGGGCCTCACGTTCGGCGGCCGCCGCTCGTCGCAGCGAATCCGCCCGTCCGCGAACGGCGTTCGCGCGTTCTTCGGCGGTGCGCACGGTCAGCCGCGCCTCCACCTCGGCGGCGCGAGCCTGTTCTGCCGCTGCCATCGACGCCTGGCGATCGACTGGTTCGGCTTCGAACGTCGGCTCCTGTTGGGCGTTGTGCAGCCGCTGCTCGAGTTGGGCGAGTTCCTCGACGGTATGGGTGCGGCCGATTTCCAGCTCGTTGCGCTGCTGGATGAGCCGCTGCCACTCGTCGTCGGCCGTGCGGGCGTCCTGCCCGAGCCTGCCGAGTTGCTCGTAGATCGCCGAGATCGCCGCGTCCGATTCGTTGAGCGCGGCGAGTGCCTGCTCGGCGGCGTCCTGGCGGGACACCTGTTCGGCCAGCGCGCCGGACAACGCGGCCGACAGCTCGCCTTCCTGCTTCTCGGAGTCGGCCAGCTCGGCACGGGCCTTCTCGACCTCCGAGGTGATCTCCAGCGTGCTGGGCTTGCGATCCGAGCCGCCGCTGACCCAGCCCGCGCCGACGAGGTCACCGTCGGTGGTGACCGCACGCAGGTGCGGTTGTGCCGCGACGAGATCCAGCGCGGCGGTCAGGTCTCGCACCACCGCGACGCCGGACAGCATGGCCGTGATCGCGCCTTGCAGCCGCGACGGCGCCTCGACCAGGTGCACCGCCCAAGCCGCGCCGCCGGGGGGGTCCCCAAGCGGCGCCGTGTGGTGGGGCCAGTCGCCCAACACGATGGCCGCACGGCCGCCGTCGGATTCCTTCAGCGCAGCGACGGCCGACCGGGCGGCGCCGAAATTCTCCGCCGCGATGGCGTCTGCGGCCGCGCCGAGCACCGTGGCGACGGCCACCTCGTAGCCGGGTCGCACCTTCAGAAGATTCGCGATCGAGCCGAAAAGCCCTGCGCCAGGGTGGTTTCTCTGCAGCCACGCCGCGCCGTCCTTGCGATCGAGCCCGACCGACAACGCCTCGATGCGTGCCCGCAGCGAGGCCACTTGCCGTTCGGCGCCCCGCTCGGCCGCCTGCAGCTCGGCGACGCGTTCGTCGGCCAGCCGCAGCGCGGTCACCGTGCGGTCGTGGTGCTCGTCGAGGCCGACCTCGCCGGCGTCGAGCTGACCGACGCGGCTCTGGACGATCTCGAATTCGGCCTGCGTCTGCTGGGCCTTGGCCGCCGCGTCCTCGATGCCGACCGACAGGCGGGCCACGGTCTCGTCGATCGACTCGACGCGGGTCCGCATGGTGTCGACCTGCCCGGCCAGGCGCGCCAGGCCCTCGCGGCGGTCGGCCTCGGCGCGGGCGGCGGCCAGGTGGGCGCGTTCGGCTTCGGCGGCGACGCGTTCACACTCGGAGAGTTCGGTGCGGGCCGCCTCCAACCGAGTGCGGGACTGGCCCAGCTCGTCGAGCAGCTGCCGCTCCTGGGTGGCGACTTCTTCGGCCTGGGCATCGAGGGCTTCGGGGTCCGGACCGCTGGACCTTTCGGGCTCCGTGTCCAGATGCTGGGCGCGCTCACTGGCGATGCGCACGGTCGCGCTGACCCGTTCGGCCAGCGCCGATAGCCGGAACCAGGTCTGCTGGGCCGCCTCGGCGCGCTCGCTGAGGGTGTTGACCGCTGCTTCGTGCGCATTCAGTTCGACGGTTTTCGCTTCGAGCCGGGTGGCGGCGTCGTCGTGTTCGCGCCGCAGCGTCGTCTCGGCCTGGTCGGTGTTGTCGAACTCGGCCGTGCGGATGACCAGATCGTCGGCGGCCAGCCGCAGCCGCGCGTCGCGCAGGTCGGCCTGGATGGTCTGGGCGCGACGGGCCATCTCGGCCTGGCGGCCCAGCGGCTTGAGCTGGCGGCGCAACTCGGTGGTCAGGTCGGTGAGCCGGGCCAGGTTGGCCGACATCGCGTCGAGCTTGCGGACCGCCTTTTCCTTGCGTTTGCGGTGCTTGAGCACCCCTGCGGCCTCCTCGATGAACGCGCGCCGGTCCTCCGGCCGCGACTCAAGGATCTCGGCGAGCTTGCCCTGGCCGACGATGACGTGCATCTCGCGGCCGATGCCCGAGTCGGAGAGCAACTCCTGCACATCCATCAGACGGCAACTGCTGCCGTTGATTTCGTACTCGCTGGCGCCGTCACGGAACATCCTGCGGGTGATCGACACCTCGGAGTATTCAATCGGCAGCGCGTTGTCGGAGTTGTCGATCGTGACGGTGACCTCGGCGCGCCCGAGCGGGGCCCGCGAGGACGTACCGGCGAAGATGACGTCTTCCATCTTGCCGCCGCGCAGGCTTTTTGCGCTGTGCTCACCCATCACCCAGGTGAGCGCGTCGACCACGTTCGACTTGCCCGACCCGTTGGGACCGACCACGCAGGTGATGCCGGGTTCGAAGCGAAGAGTCGTCGGTGAAGCAAAGGACTTGAAGCCCTTCAGGGTCAGACTCTTGAGGTGCACGACGTGCCACACTACCGTCGCGCGGGCTAACGCTCGGTGAACCCAGGGAGCGCGTCGCCGGGTTCTGACCATTCGGCGATGACTTTGTCGACGTGTCCGGGGGTGTTGCCGCCTTGTAGCAGGTCAAGCAACCGCAGGCAGGCGTCGCGTGGACCCTGGGCGACCACCTGGACACGGCCGTCGGGCCGGTTGGAGGCAAAGCCGGTCAGCCCGAGCTCCAGCGCGCGCGAGCGCGTCCACCAGCGGAATCCCACGCCCTGGACGTAGCCGTGCACCCACGCCGTGAGTTGGACGTCAGCTAACTCCTGCATCATTGACCTCAAACGTCACTTTGGTACCGGATTTGAGTGTCCTGCCGACGGTGCAGACCTGTTCGACGGCACGCTCGACGACCGACAGCAGCCGCGCGACCTCGTCGTCGGAGAGCACGGACAAGTCGACCTCGAGCTTTTCCTCAAGCAGCGGGTAGCGCTCCTGCTCGCGGTCCGCGGGACCGGACACCCTGATCGTCGTCTTGTAGTCGTCGCCAAGCCGCCGTCGCAGCGGCGCGTCGCTGCTCATCCCGCTGCATGCGGCAAGGGCGATCTTCATCAGCTCGCCCGGAGTGAAGACGCCCTCGACGTCTTCGGAGCCGACGAGCACCTCCGCTCCGCGTGAGCTGCGCCCGGTGTAGCGGCGCACATCGGTGCGCTCAACCCACAGTTCCGTCATGGCCTATTTCTACCTTGCACCGAAATGGAATTCCCCGTCGTTAAGAGCGCTCACTAGCGACCGGGAATTCCATTCCGCGGCCGTGGCAGGCGCGATCAATTACGCCGCACCCGCGGGCGCGGTTGGCATTTCGGGCAATAGAACGACGAGCGGTTCATGAACTTCTCCCGCCGCATCACCGCGCCGCACCTTCGGCACGGCTCGCCCTCGCGGCCATAGGCGTCCAGCGACCGATCGAAGTAGCCGGACTCGCCGTTGACGTTGACGTACAGCGAGTCGAACGACGTGCCGCCGTGCCCAAGCGCGTCGGTCATCACATCGGCGGCGGCGTCGAGAAGCTCGCCCAACTTCGCGCGGGTCAACGACGACGCCAGCCGCGCGCCGTTGATCTTGGCCCGCCACAGCGCCTCGTCGGCGTAGATATTGCCGATTCCCGACACCACCGTCTGGTCCAGCAGCTGGCGCTTGATCTCAGAGTGCTTGCGCCGCAACACTGTAACGACGCCGTCGCGATTGAACTTCGGATCAAGCGGGTCGCGGGCCAGATGCGCGACGGGCACGGGCACCTCGGTGCCGTCGACCGTGACCAGGTCGGCGAGCATCCAGCCACCGAACGTGCGCTGATCGACGAAGCTCAGGGCCGTGCCGTCGTCGAGCAGCGCCGCGATGCGCAAGTGGTTCTCGTTCGGCAGCTCACCCAGCAACATCTGACCGCTCATGCCCAGATGCACAACAAGGGCCGACCCATCGTCCAGCGTCAGCCACAGGTACTTGCCGCGGCGGCCGGTGCCGGTGACCTGCGCACCGAGCAGGCGCCCGGTCAGGTCGGCGGGCCCCGCTTCATGACGGCGGACCGCGCGCGGGTGGTGCACCCGCACGGCGCTGATGGTTCGACCGGTCACGTGAGCCGCCAGCCCGCGCCGGACGACCTCGACTTCGGGAAGCTCAGGCATCGACAGCGGGGGCGGCAAGCGCATTCCACGCCGCGGCGGCGGCCCTGAGTTCGGCCTCCTTCTTCGTCCTGCCGATACCGTTGCCGTACTCGACGTCGGTGACGACGACCGTCGCGGTGAATTCCTTGTCGTGGTCGGGGCCGGTTGAGGTCACCACATATGACGGCGCTCCCATGCCGCGCGAGGCGGTCAGCTCCTGCAGGCTGCTCTTCCAGTCCAGCCCCGCACCCAGCGTCGGCGCGGTGTCGAGCAGCGCGCCGAACAGGCGCAGGATCACCTCACGGGCCACCACACTTCCGTGCTCCAAATAGATTGCGCCCAACAAGGATTCGACCCCGTCGGCCAGGATGCTCGACTTGTCGGCGCCGCCGGAGTGCTCCTCGCCCTTACCCAGTAACAGGTGGACGCCAAGGCCGTCGTCGGACAGATGGCGCCCCACCTCGGCCAGCGCCTGGGTGTTGACGATGCTGGCGCGCAGTTTGGCCAGGTCGCCCTCGGAGCTGTCGGGGTGGCGGTGGTAGAGCTCCTCGGTGATGGTCAGCCCTAGCACGGCATCGCCGAGGAACTCCAGGCGCTCGTTGGTGGGCAGCCCGCCGTTCTCGTAGGAATAGCTGCGGTGCGTCAGCGCCATGGTCAGCAGTTCCTTGGGCAGGTCGACACCCAACGCCTTGAGCAGGGGCGCCCGGTCGACGCTCACTTGTCCTCCCGATCCGTGAAGCCGGCGAGCTTGGCCCACCGCGGATCGATCTGCTCGTGGCGATGGCCGGGCTCGGCGGTGGCCAGCGACACACCGCACTGCGGGCACAGGCCCGCACAATCCGGCCCGCACAGCGGTGCGAACGGCAGCGCCAGCCCGATCGCGTCGATGATCGGCTGCTCTAGGTCGACGGTGTCAGGCTGACCACTGGCGCCGACGCGTCCTATCTCATCCGACTCGGTGGTCTCGTCGGTCGCGCTATTGGGATAGGCGAACAACTCGGTGAGGTCGATCTCGACCTCACCGGTGATCGGGGTGAGGCAGCGCACGCACTCCCCCGACGTCGGCGCGAACACCGTTCCGGTGACCAGCACGCCCTCCGACACGGATTCGATCCGCAGATCCAGCTCCAGCGGCGCGCCTTCGTCGATCCCGATCAGGTCCAGCCCGATGCGCAACGGGCTGCGCACCGTTTCCGAGAAGGTCAGCATCGACCCGGGCCGCCGGCCGAGCCGGGAAATGTTGATCACGAGCGGCGATCGTGAGCGGCGGCGCGCCGCCGCGTTTGCATGCGTCGCCATAAGTGTCAATCCTACGGCGACGCCCGCAGCGGCTAGCGTGCCGCGTAGTCGTGGGTTCCTGCGGCGGTGCGCAGTTGATGACGGCCGCGGCCCACCGAACGAAGGGTTCCGTTCAGGAAGTCCTCGAATTCCGCGAGTTTGCTGTCGACGTAGATGTCGCACTCACCGCGCAGGCGGTCGGCCTCAGCGTGCGCCGAGTCGATCAGCCGGGTCGACTCGCCGGTCGCGGTCTGCACGATCTCGGTCTGCGACACCAGCCGCTGCTGCTCCTTGATGCCTTCCTGCACGGCCTTCTCGTAGGTCAGGTTGCCGTTCTCGATGAGCCGGTCGGCCTCGGTCTTGGCACGGCCCGCACTGGCCTCGTATTCACGCTTGGCGGCGGACCCGATGCGGTTGGCCTCCTCGCGGGCCTCGCCGACCATCCGCTCGCTGTGCTGGCGGGCCTCGGCCACCATCCGGTCGGCCTGCGCCTTGGCGTCGGCCAGCAGCCGGTCGGCCTCGGCGCGCGAGTGGTTGATCAGCGAATCGGCCTCGGCGGTGGCCGTCGACACCATCGACTGGGAGTGTTCCTTGGATTCGCGCAGCAACGAGTCGCGCGCGTCGAGGACGTCCTGGGCGTCGTCAAGCTCGCCCGGTATCGCATCCTTGATGTCGTCGATCAGCTCGAGGACATCGCCGCGGGGCACCACGCAGCCTGCGGTCATCGGCACGCCGCGGGCTTCTTCCACAATCGCGCCCAACTCGTCGAGCGCTTCAAAGACTCGGTACACGGCAAACACCCTCCAGGCGTAGTTGACAGTTACCAGTGTGCCTGGTGTTACCTCTGTGACTCAGCTTCCGGGGCCGGTGTGTCGTCCTTTGGCCTTCCCCAGCGTGACTCCAGGCCGCTACTCCCGTCTGAATTGCTTCGCGCACATTATGTCAACACCCAAGCGCGGCGGCCCGCCCACGGTGACGGGCAAATTCAAAATAAACCGAAAAGTCGACGTGACAGCCATTTTTGCGTCAGCTCAGCACATCGACTGCCGCTTCGCGGTTGGCTGTTTGAGAGCGTCACGGGCCCGCTCGAACATCGCAGCGAATGGCCCGCCAGCAAAATTCATCGCAGCGCAGCGCCGAGGACCGTGCCTAAGCCGTCAGCTTGGCCTGCAATCGCAGGTTGACGGCCTCGGGCAGCAGCTCGGAAACGTCGCCTCCCAGTGTCGCCACCTCTTTGGCCAGCGACGACGACACAAACGAATACCGCGGGGTGGTCGCGACGAAAAAGGTGTCGACGCCCGCGATGTGCTTGTTCATCTGCGCCATCTGCAGCTCGTATTCGAAGTCGGTGCCGGTGCGCAGCCCCTTGATGATCGCGGTCAGTCCGCGGGCCTTCACGAAGTCGACGACAAGACCCTCGCCGGATTCGACGCGCAGGTTCGGCAGGTGCGTCGTGGACTCTTCGATCATCGCGATGCGCTCGTCGAGGCTGAACATGCCCTTCTTGCTCGCGTTGACCAACACCGCGACAACGACTTCATCGAATTGGGCGGCGGCGCGCTCCAAGATGTCGACATGGCCGAGGGTCACCGGGTCGAAGGATCCAGGGCATACCGCGCCGCTCATGGGTAACGACGCTATCAGGGCAGGTCAGTCCGCTCGGCCAGCTCCAGCCGGGTGTCGCCGTAGCGGCGGGCCTGCCAGGCCTGCCAGCCATCGGGCCAACTCAGCGGCGGGCCTGACGTCGCGCGCTCGACAACCACCACCGTGCCCGCGGCCACCCAGCCGCCGTCGACCAGCGCGGTGAGCATCTGCGCGATCTCGGTGTCGTCGACGTCGTAGGGCGCGTCGGCAAGGACCAGATCCACCGGCCGGTCAGCGCCGCCGGCCAGGACCGCGGCGACCGAGCCACGCCGCAGCGTCGCCCCTTGTGCGCCAAGGGAGTCGATGTTTTTCGCGATGACGACCGCGGCCCGGTGGTCGGATTCGACGAACACCGCCGAGGTGGCGCCCCTTGACAGCGCCTCGAGGCCAAGGGCCCCCGAGCCCGCATACAGGTCGAGCACCGAGGCTCCGGCGAAGTCGATGCGCGATGCGAGCACATTGAACAGCGATTCGCGCACCCGATCGGTGGTCGGCCGGGTTCCGGTGCGCGGCACCGCGATTCGCCGCCCGCCGAACGCGCCGGCGACGATGCGGGTCAGCTGACCACCACCAGCAGGTCGCCGCCTTCCACCTGGGCGGTGGCCGAGACTGCGACGCGGCTGACCTTGCCGGCCTTGGGTGCGGTGATCGCGGCCTCCATCTTCATCGCCTCGATGGTGGCGATGGTCTGTCCGGCGTCGGCCTGGTCGCCGACTTCGACGTTGACGGTGACCACGCCGGCGAACGGCGCCGCGATGTGGTCGGGGTTCGACCGGTCGGCCTTCTCGGCGGTCGGTACGTCGCTGGCGATGCTTCGATCGCGCACGACCACCGGCCGCAGCTGGCCGTTGAGGATGCACATCACCGTGCGCATGCCGCGCTCGTCGGGTTCGGAGATCGCTTCCAGCCCGATCAGCAGCTCGACGCCGCGTTCCAGCCTGACCCGGTGTTCTTCGCCGTGCCGCAGCCCGTAGAAGAACTGGTTGGCCGACAGGCTGGAGGTGTCGCCGTATTGTTCCCGGTGGACATCGAATTCCTTTGTGGGAGCCGGGAATAGCAGCCGGTTCAGCGCGGCCTGCCGCTTCGGCCCCGCCTGTGCCAACACCGTCTGGTCCTCGGGGCGCAGTTCCTGCTGCGGCTTGGCGGGTGGCCGCCCGGCCAGCGCCTTGGTACGCAACGGTTCGGGCCAGCCGCCCGGCGGGTCGCCGAGCTCACCGCGCAAGAAGCCGATCACCGAATCGGGAATGTCGAATTTCGCTGGATCCGACGCGAATTCGTCGGCGCTGACACCCGCCCCGACCAGGGCCAGCGCCAGATCGCCAACTACCTTGCTCGACGGGGTGACCTTCACCAGCCGGCCAAGCACCCGGTCCGCGGCCGCGTAGTTCGCCTCGATCTCCTCGAACCGGTCACCAAGACCAAGCGCGATCGCCTGCTGACGCAGGTTGGACAACTGGCCGCCGGGGATTTCGTGGTGATACACCCGCCCCGTCGGCGCAGGCAGCCCGGATTCGAACGGCGCGTACACCTTTCGCAGCGCCTCCCAGTACGGTTCCAGATCGCACACCGCCGACAGCGACAGTCCTGTGTCGTACTCGGTGTGCGCCGCGGCGGCCACGATCGAGCTCAGTGCGGGCTGGCTGGTGGTGCCCGCCAGCGGCGCCGCGGCACCGTCGACGGCGTTGGCGCCGGCCTGCCAGGCCGTCAGATAGGTGGCCAGCTGCCCGCCAGGCGTGTCGTGGGTGTGCACATGCACCGGCAGGTCGAATCGGCTGCGCAGCGCGCTGATCAACTGATGAGCGGCCTGGGGCCGCAGCAGTCCCGCCATGTCCTTGATCGCAAGCACGTGCGCGCCGGCGTCGACGATCTGCTCGGCGAGCTTGAGGTAGTAGTCCAGCGTGTACAGGTTTTCGTTCGGGTCGGACAAATCGCCGGTGTAGCTCATCGCGACTTCGGCCACCGCCGTTCCGGTTTCGCGCACAGCGTCGATCGCGGGCCGCATCGACTCGACGTTGTTGAGCGCGTCGAAGATGCGGTAGATGTCGATGCCGGTCGCCGTCGCCTCTTGCACGAACGCGTGCGTGACGGATTCCGGATACGGCGTGTAGCCGACGGTGTTGCGGCCCCGCAGCAGCATCTGCAGGCAGATGTTGGGTATCGCCTCGCGCAGCGCGGCCAGCCGCTCCCACGGGTCTTCCTTCAAGAACCGAAGCGCCACATCGTAAGTCGCGCCGCCCCAGCATTCGATGGAAAGCAGCTGCGGCGTCATCCGCGCGATGTAGGGCGCCACCATCAGCAGGCCGGTGGTCCGGACGCGGGTGGCCAGCAACGACTGATGTGCATCGCGGAACGTCGTGTCGGTGACACCGACGGACCTGGATTCGCGCAGCCACCGAGCGAATCCCTCGGGCCCCACCTCGGTCAGCAGGTGTTTGCTGCCGCGAACCGGCGCCGCTTCGAGGTCGATCCCGGGCAGTTTGTCCTGCGGGTAAACCGTCGACGTTCGGGACCCGTGGGGTTGATTGACGGTGACGTCGGCGAGGTAGTTGAGGATCTTGGTGCCACGATCGGCCGGGGTGCGCGCGGTCAGCAGGTACGGGCGCTCGTCGATGAATGACGTCGTGACGCGTCCTGCGCGAAAGTCGGGATCGTTGACCACCGCCTGCAGGAACGGGATGTTCGTCGAAACACCCCGGATCCGGAACTCGGCCAGCGCGCGCCGGGCCCTGGCCACCGCCGCGCCGAAGTCGCGCCCGCGACAGGTCAGCTTGACCAACATCGAGTCGAAGTGGGCGCTGATCTCGGCGCCCAGATGCGAGCCGCCGTCGAGCCGGATGCCTGCACCGCCCGGCGTCCGGTAGCCGGTAATGCGGCCGGTATCGGGGCGGAAGCCGTTGGCTGGGTCCTCGGTGGTGATCCGGCACTGCATCGCCGCGCCATGCACTTGCAGCGAATCCTGGCTCAGCCCAAGATCCTCCAGCGTCTCCCCGTCGGCGATGCGCATCTGGCTGGCGACGAGGTCGACGTCGGTGATCTCCTCGGTGACGGTGTGCTCAACCTGGATGCGCGGATTCATTTCGATGAACACGTAGTTGCCGCGCTCGTCGAGCAGGAATTCGACGGTGCCCGCGTACGCGTAGTTGATCTGGCGGGCGAAGGCCACCGCGTCGGCACAGATCTTCTGCCTCAGTTCGTCGGGCAGGTTCGGCGCCGGGGCCAGTTCGATCACCTTCTGGTGCCGACGCTGCAGGCTGCAGTCACGTTCGAACAGGTGCATCACGTTGGCGTGGGTGTCGGCAAGGATCTGCACCTCGATGTGGCGCGGATTGAGCACCGCCTGCTCGAGGTACAGCGTCGGGTCACCGAATGCGGACTCGGCCTCGCGGCCTGCGGCGTCGATCGCGTCGGGCAGCGCGGCGAGGTCGGTGACGCGGCGCATACCCCGCCCGCCGCCGCCGGACACCGCCTTGACGAACAACGGGAAGTGCATCGTCGCGGCGGCGGCCATGAGTTCATCGGCCGACGACGACGGCGCCGACGAGTTGAGCACCGGCAACCCGGCGGCGCCGGCCGCCGCTATCGCGCGCGACTTATTGCCCGCCAGCTCAAGGGTTTCCGCGCTGGGACCGACGAACGTGATGCCCGCTTCCGCGCAGGCTGCGGCGAGGTCAGGGTTTTCCGACAGGAAGCCGTAGCCGGGATACACGGCGTCGGCGCCTGCGTGTTGCGCGACGCGGACGATCTCGTCGACCGACAGGTACGCGCGGACCGGGTGGCCTTTGTCGCCGATCTGATAGGACTCGTCGGCCTTGAGCCGATGCAGGGAGTTGCGGTCCTCGTATGGGTAGACCGCGACCGTTGCGATTCCCATCTCGTAGGCCGCCCGGAAGGCGCGGATCGCGATCTCCCCGCGGTTGGCCACCAAGACTTTGGAAATCACGCGCTGACCTTAACCCCCGATAACGCTGCGGTGTCTAAATGAGGGTGGACCAGTAGTTCCAAAAGCGCACGAGGATCAGCAGAATCAGCGCGGTGAACCACAGCGCCACCAGCGACCACCGCCAGGTGTAGAGCACCCGCGCTGCCACGTTCGACTGCAGCGGCTGCACCGCGATGGAGGCGACCACGACCAACAGCGGGACGGTGACCGCCCACACCGCCATGCAGTAGGGGCACAGCGCTCCGATCCGGTACAGGCTCTGGAAGATCAGCCAGTGAATGAACGCGACGCCCAGCAGCGTGCCGGTCGCCAATGCAGCCCAGTACCACCGCGGCAGCCTGACCTTGGCCAGTGCGAGCACACCCGTCACCACCACGACGGTGAACGACACGATGCCGATCAGCGGGTTGGGGAAGCCGAACGCCGACGCCTGCGGGGTGACCATCACCGAACCGCACGACAGCACCGGGTTGATGCTGCAGGACGGCACGTAGTTCGGGTTGATCAGAATCTCGATCTTCTCGACGGTCAGCGTGAGCGCAGCGGCGAGCCCGACGATCCCGGCGATCAGAATCCATACCGCGCTGGCCGTCCGGACCGGCACGCCGTTCGACGCGTCCACCGCGGGTTCGCTCGGCTGGACGTCGCTTGGCGCGGCCACGGTCATTGCGGCGGTGCCGGCGCCTGTGCCGGAGGGGCGGCGCCGTTTAGCCCGGGAACGTTGCCGACGATCTCCTTGATCTTGGCGACCAACGCGTCGGGTGTGCTGGTTTGGTAGTCCTGGCCGTTGATGCGGATGGTCGGCGTCGCCTGAATGCCGGTGGCCGCGGCCAGCCCCTGCACCATCGCGGTGTATCGGTCCTTGTTGATGCAGTCAGGGACGCCGCCCCCGGCACCAGCCTGACGCGCGACCTCTACCAGCCGCGCATTGTCGGGAAATACGACCGCGGTCTCGGAGGGCTGCTGTGCGTAGAGCGCTGCGTGGAAACGCCGGAACGCGTCGATCGATTGGTCGGCAACGCAGTATGCGGCGCCGCCGGCGCGCGACGAGTAGTTCTGGTTCTGTGGCCGGTCCAGGATGCCGACCATGTAGAAGTCGGTGGCGACGGCACCGGTGTCGATGAGCTTGCTCACCGTCGGCCCGAACTGCTGCTCGAACAGACCGCAGTGCGGGCAAAGGAAGTCCTCGTAGAGCGACAACACCACCTTCGGGTCGGAGCTGCCCTCCTTCTTGATGACGTTGCTCGACGCGACCCGGATCGACTTGGCCTCGCCGGATTGCGGCTTCTTGTCGCTGGACATCACGATGTAGAGCACCAGCGCGACGGCGAAGATCACCACGATCGCGGTCAGCCCGATCTGGATCGCCAGGTTGCGTTTGCGGTCGGCTGCCTTCAGGTCGTAGCTGGCTCGTTTCGGTTTGGTCGCCACGGGTTAAGAGTACCGGCGGCCCACCGGCGGCTTCTCAAGCGCGGGCGAGATGGGCGCGCAGCGCGGAAATCATCTCCGTGGTGGCGGTGGCACTGCCGCCGCCGAGCGGAAAGAAGTTGGCGAACCCGTGCACCAGCGATCCGAATTGGCGATGGTCGACGGAGACGCCTGCGGCCCGCATCGCGTCGGCGTACTGCTGGCCCTCGTCGCGTAACGGGTCGAAACCACCGGTGAGCACGAGCGCGGGCGGCAATCCGGTCAGATCGTCGGCCAGCAGCGGCGACACTCGCGGGTCGGATGCGTCGAGTTGGGCGCCATCGAGGAACTTATCGCGGAACCAGTGCAGATCGCGTTTGGTGAGGAAGTAGCCCTCGGCGAACAGCGTCTGCGAACGGGTCTCGTCGCGGTAATTGGTGACGGGATAGAGGAGGAGCTGCATGGCCGGCGGCGGCACTCCTTCGTTGCGTGCACGCTGCGCTACCACCGCGGCGAGGTTGCCGCCGGCGCTGTCGCCGCCGACGGCAACCAGGTCGGGTTTGGCGCCGAACTCGGCGGCGTGGTCGAGAGCCCACTTGTAGGCAGCGAACGCGTCGTCGGATCCGGCGGGAGCCTTGTGCTCAGGGGCCAGCCGGTAATCGACCGATAACACGTGCAGGGCGCCGTCGCGGCAGATCTTCCTGCACAGGTCGTCGTGGGTGTCGAGGCTGCCGATGGCCTGGCCGCCACCGTGGTAGAAGACCAGCAGTGGCGCGACGTCTTCTGCCGGCAGGTAGTGCCGTGCCGGGATCGGGCCTGCGGGCCCGTGGATCGAGAGATTGGTCACCCTCGCCACCGGGATGTTCTGTTTGAAGCTGGCGGCGAGGAAGTCCAGCCGAGCCCTCGCGGCGGCGATGTCGTCGTTCGCGACAAGGCCGCTCTCGATGCCGGCGACGTGCTGCGCGGCCAACATCAGCTGCAGCGTGGTGTCGAGCGTGTTGCCGTCGACGGTGATCGAACGGAACCCCAGCAGCAGGCGCTTGACGCTGTCGGGGATGTGAGGAAGGGCTCGCAAGGTGATGCCTGAGGTGGCGTTGACGATCGCTTCCTTGCGAGTGCTCGGTGCCGGCGGTGCCGGCGGTGCCGGCGGTGCCGGCTTTGCGGCGGGCGTCGGCGTTGCGGCGGGCGTCGGCGGTCCGGCCGGTGGCGCTTGGCCTGGCAGACTCTGAGTCATGGCAGCTCCCTTGCTCACGCTCAATGACGGTAATTCGATACCTCAGGTCGGACTTGGTGTTTGGCAGACACCGCAGGAGGACACCGAGCGTGCGGTGGCGACCGCGCTGGACGCCGGTTACCGACATATCGATACGGCCGCAGCGTACGGCAACGAGCGTGAGGTGGGCAGCGCGGTCGCCAAGTCCGGGTTGCCCCGTGAAGACGTCTATCTGGTCACCAAGCTGTGGAACGCAGACCACGGCTACGGCAGCACGCTCGCGGCGTTCGACGCCAGCTTGGACCGCCTCGGCCTATCTGGATCGGATGACTACCTCGACCTCTACCTCATTCACTGGCCGATGCCGGCGAAAAACGCGTTCGTCGACACGTTCAACGCGTTCGCACACCTACGCGACCAAGGCCGCATCAGGTCGATCGGTGTCAGCAACTTCGAACCGGAACACTTGCGAATCCTGGTGGACGGCACCGGAATTGTCCCGGCCGTCAATCAGATTGAGTTGCATCCGCTGCTGCAGCAACGGGAGCTGCGAGAAGTGCACGCTCAACTGGGCATCGCCATCGAGGCGTGGAGTCCGCTGGGCCAGGGCTCACTGCTGAGCGATCCCGCGGTTACCGCCGTCGCAGATGCGCGCGGAAAAACCCCTGCGCAGGTACTGATTAGGTGGCATATCCAACTCGGTAATATCGTCATCCCGAAGTCGGTGACCCCCGAGCGAATTGTGAGTAACTTCGACGTGTTCGATTTCGAGCTGAGCGAGCAGGACATGGCGTCCATCTCGTCGCTCGGCGACGAGACACGACTGGGTCCTGACCCACGAACCTTCAACTTCACAGGATAGGTGACATGACCCCATCGGGCAGGGAGGCGGCTGCGATTCCCTCCGTCACTCTCAACGACGAGAACACGATCCCGGTGCTCGGCCTCGGCGTTGGTGAGCTGTCGGATTCCGAGACCGAGCAGGCCGTTTCGACGGCACTGGAGGCCGGTTACCGATTGATCGACACCGCGGCCGCCTATGGCAACGAGGAAGCGGTCGGGCGGGCCATCGCCGCGTCGGGTGTACCCCGCTCGGAGCTGTTTGTCACCACCAAGCTGGCCACCGATGACCATGGTTTCCAGTCCTCGCAGGATGCCATGAGGGCCAGCCTGGAGCGGCTCGGTTTGGACTACGTGGACCTCTATCTCATCCACTGGCCCGGTGGCGACGCCGGCAAGTACGTCCACAGTTGGGGCGGCCTGATGAAACGTAAGGAGGACGGCGACACCAGATCCATCGGTGTGGCCAACTTCAACCCCGAGCACCTGTCGACGGTCATCGACCTGTCGTACTTCACGCCCGCGATCAACCAGATCGAGCTGCACCCGCTGCTGAATCAGGCCGAACTGCGGGCGACCAACGCCGAATACGGCATCGTCACCGAGGCGTATGGCCCGCTGGGTGTCGGCAGGCTGCTGGACAACCCGGCGATCGCCACCGTGGCGCAAGCACACGGCAAGACGCCTGCGCAGGTGCTGATCCGGTGGAGCATTCAGCTGGGAAACGTCGTCATCGCGCGCTCGGCGACACCGGACCGCGTCAGGTCGAACCTCGACGTATTCGACTTCGGGCTGACCGACGACGAGATGGCCACGCTCAACGGGCTCGACAACGGCACTCGCTTCCGGCCGAATCCCGACGACTACACCGGCACTTAACCAGCCGCTTGTGGCTCATGCCTTGTCCAGGTACTCGACGCGGTCGGTATCGATGAATTGCGCTGCCAGCACAGCCATTCCCGGATTCGCGGGATCCTGCTCGTAGAGCCCTTCGCAGAACTCACGGGCGGCGAGGATGATGTCGAGGTGCTCGGAGAGCGATAGGAATCGCAGTGTGATGCGCCGGCCGGATTGGTTGAGCCCAAGCACATCTCCCTCTTTGCGTTCCTGCAGATCGAGGTCGGCGAGTTTGAATCCGTCGAGCGTGCCTGCGACCGCCTTGAGCCGCTGCCCCGCCTTGGATCCCTCGGGCAGCTTCGTGACGAGCAGGCAGAGGCTGGGGTGTTGGCCGCGGCCGATGCGGCCGCGCAACTGGTGCAGCTGGCTGATGCCGAACCGGTCGGCGTCGATCACGACCATCACCGTCGCATTGGGCACGTCGACGCCGACCTCGATGACGGTGGTACACACCAGGACATCGATGTGGCCTGCCCGGAATGCGGCCATCACCGCGTCCTTCTCGTCGGCTCCTAGCCGGCCGTGCATGAGCCCGAGCCGCAGCCCGGCCAGCGAGGCGCGCCGCAGGCGGTCGAACAGCTCGACCACCGTGGTGGCGGGCGGACCGCTGTCGTCGTTCCCGGGTTTGTCGTGCTCGTCGATGCGGGAAGCTACGACATAGGCCTGGCGGCCGGCGCCGACCTCTTCGACGATGCGCTGCCAGGCCCGGTCGAGCCATGCCGGCTTTTCCTTGGTGAAGATCGTGTTGGTGGTGATGGGTTGGCGGCCGCGCGGCAATTCTCGCAGCGTGGAGGTTTCCAGATCGCCGTAGACAGTCAGCGCCACGGTGCGCGGAATCGGCGTCGCCGTCATCACCAGCAGATGCGGCGTTAGCCCCTCGGGAGCCTTGGCGCGCAACCGGTCTCGCTGCTCGACACCGAACCGGTGTTGCTCATCGACGACGACCATGCCGAGCTGGCCGAACTCCACCGCGTCCTGCAACAGCGCATGTGTGCCGACGACGATGCCCGCATCGCCGGTCGCGACTTCGTCGCGCACCTCCCGCTTCTGTTGAGGCGACATGGACCCGGTCAGCAGCGCGACACGCGTCGCGGCCTCGGCGCCGCCCAGCTGACCCGCCATCGCCAGCGGCCCGAGCACGACCCGGATGGAGCGAGCATGTTGGGCGGCAAGGACTTCCGTCGGCGCAAGCAGTGCGCATTGGTATCCGGCGTCGACCATCTGCAGCATCGCCAGCACGGAGACGATGGTCTTGCCCGAGCCCACCTCACCCTGCAGCATCCGGTTCATCGGCCGGCTCGCGGCCAGTTCGGCCGACAGCACGTCGATCACTTCCTTTTGACCATTGGTCAATTCGAATGGCAATTGCTCGCGCATGGCTGCCAGGAGACCGTTGTTTTCGGGCCGAGCGGCGGGACCGGATTCGCTCAGTTCGCCATGTCGCCGTCCCACCAAGGCCCATTGCAGTCCGACCGCCTCGTCGAATGTCAGTCGGGCCTGGGCGCGCTCGCGCTCGGTTGTGTTCTCGGCGAGGTGGATCGCTCGTAACGCTTCGTCTTCTGTTATCAGATTCCGCTGCTGCAGAATGGGTTCCGGCAGCGGTTCGTCGATCGGGTCGAGCACATCGAGTACCTGACGCACACACGCGTAGATGTCCCAGCTCTGTACCTTCTTGTTGGCCGGGTAGATCGGGAAGAAGTCCCGCTCGAACACAGCCAGCAGCTCGTCACCGGTCGCCCCCGATGTCGCGGCAATTGTTTTCAGCGATTTGGTGCCGAATGATTTGCCGCTCGGCGACTCGAGCACCAGAAACGCCGGGTGTGTCAATTGCATTGTGCCCTTGAAGTATCCGACTTCCCCGGACAGCATGAGGCGGGTGCCCTCGACCAATCCCTTCTTGAGATACTTCGCGTTGAAGAAGGTCGCCGTCACCTTGGGTCGTCGATTGCCGAGCGTGACGACGAGGTACTCCCGCTTTGGCGGCCGGCTCGTCCACCTGACTTCAGCCTTGGTGATGACATCGACGAATGTGACGTGTTCACCTTCCTCGAGTTCCTCGCCCTCATCGAGCACCGTCATCCCGTCGCTGTACTTGCGGGGGTAATGCCGTAGCAGATCGTTGACGGTGCGGATGCCGAAGTGTTCGTCGAGCGGGCCGGCGGCTTTCTTGCCGAGGACGTAGTCCAGCCGGTCGGTCAGCACGGCCACGGCTACTCCACCCCGATCAGCAACGCGTCGCCGCGGTGGTCGGTGTGATAGGTCACCAACTCGGCACCGAGATGCCGCGTGTGAACATGCTGCTGCAGCGCGTCACCGACGCTGCCGTCGACCCCGGCGCCCGTCAGCACCGTCACGAGCTCACCGCCCGCGGCCAGCAGCAGGTCGATGAGGCCCGCGGCGGCCTCGGTGACGTCGTTGCCCACGATCAGCACCTCATCACCGGCGATCGCCAGCCCGTCGCCTGGTTTGCAGGTCCCCGCCCACGTCAGCGCCTCCTCGGTGGCCACGCGGACCGAGCCGTGCCTGGCGCCCGCAGCCGCGCGGGCCATGGTGTAGCCATCGTCGACGGCCTGCCGCTCGGCGTCGTGCACCGCCAGCGCGGCCAGACCCGCAACCATGGAACCGGCGGGCACCGGCACGACGTCGATGCCCCAGCCGTTCGCCGCGGTGCAGCCCGCGACGAGTTCCTCAGCGGCGACGTAGCCGTTCGGCAGCACCATGATCTGCGCTGCACCTGTGTTGACGAGCCCGTGCAGTAGTTGCTTCGCGCTCACCGGCGCGTCGGCTTCGGGCCGCAGCACGTGCGCGCCCTCGCCGGCGAAGAGTTCTACCGCGCCGTCGCCGTCGACCACCGCAAGGACCGCGCGTTCGCGGCTCCAACCGCCCGCGGGCCGCGCGCCGCCGCCCGACAGCGAGGTGATCTGGATCCGGCTCGGCGTGCCGACGGACAGGGCCGCCTCAACGGCAGCGCCGGCATCGTCGGAATGGACGTGCACCGAGTAGTGGCCGGCTCCGTCGGCCGCCGCCGCAATGGCCACCGATTCGCCCAGTTGGTCCAGGCGCTCGCGGAGCGTCTCAACGCCGCCGGCGTCGCAACCGGTCAGCAGGTACATCACCTCGAACTGCGGCCCGGCGACGGCGGTCGCGGTGGTGTCGGCGTGCGGCGGGGACGGCAGGTACTCCTGCCGATGTGGCGCACGCCCGGTCAGCGTGGTGCTCATCGCGTCCAGCAGTACCAGCAGGCCACGGCCACCGGCGTCCACCACGCCGGCCTCGGCCAGCACGTCGAGTTGCCCGGTGGTCTTGTCGAGAGCGACGGCCGCAGCGTCGGCGGCCGCAGACACCACCTCGGCGAGGTCGGCGCCGTCGGCGCCCGCGTGCTCGGCGGCCCCAGCCGCGTCCTGCAGCACCGAGACGATGGTGCCCGGCACCGGCTCGCCCATCGACGCAACGACAAGACCGACCGCGTGGCGCAGTGCCGCCGCGAAAACGGAGCCATCGACGTCGGCCAGCGCTCCGCCGCGGTCCGCGGCGGCCGACGAGACCACGTCGGCAAGGCCGCGCAGGATCTGCGACAGGATGACGCCGGAGTTGCCCCTTGCGCCGTGCAACGCGCCGGCGGCCAGCGCCGCGGCGACCTGTGTCACGTCGTCGCTGTCGGGGTGCGTGTCGGCCTGCGCCCACGCCGAACGCATCGTGAACAGCATGTTTGTCCCGGTATCGGCATCGGCGACCGGGAACACGTTGAGCCGATTGATCTCGTCGGTGTGAGAAATGAGGTCGCCGACGGCGGTGTGTGCCCAGTCCCGCATTGCGGAGGCGTCGAGCCGCCGAGCCGACATCGAAAACCTCCCACCCGTCATGCCGCCGTGGGCGCCAGCCTATCCATCCGCGGCGACAACCCTGCTGACAACGTCGGCGCCTGCCGAGCACGCCCCTTTGAGCACATTTTGGCGATACCTTCTGCTGCCGGTATCCTGGCCAGGTTGTCGGGTCTAGCCGCGGCCGGTCGCGGCCAAGCGACCCAGACCCCCAAGTACTGATCCGAGGAGTTCTACATATGGCTGCCGTCTGCGAGATCTGCGGGAAGGGCCCCGGCTTCGGCAAGTCGGTGTCGCACTCCCATCGCCGGACCAGCCGTCGGTGGGATCCCAACATCCAGACCGTGCGCACCGTGACCCGCCCCGGCGGCAACAAGAAGCGCATCAACGTGTGCACGTCGTGCATCAAGGCCGGCAAGGTCTCCAGGGGTTAGTACCCGATTGGTTTAGCTCGGCGGTCGCGGAGTAGATCCCGTCGCCACCGGCTATCCCGTCGCCCTTGGCCCCCGCGACTGACGGCCAGCGCCGAGTGTGTCGCGGCGGCGGTCATCGTTCGGGCAGACGGCGAACGCAGTCAACCGCTATTAGAGCTCGTTAGCCCAGTACCCTATCTTGGCGCCGGCTTGCACAAAGCTTCGAGCGGAAAGGTCGCGTCCATGTTCGGGCATGCGGTCAAAATTGTCTCCCACGCAACGCTTGCCGCCGCGGCGGCGGTACTAGCGATCGGCCTCACCGGAGCTCCACTCGCTGCCGCCGTCGACGCGCAGACACTGGTGGGGGCGTGGTCGGGTCCCGCCACAATCGGAGATACCGGTGAGTGCGGGACCGCGCCGGGGGTATTCGCGTTCTCCCCGAACGGCGCCTACCGCTACCTGGCCGTCTATGAGAACTGCGGGACAGTCATGATCGACGGACGCTATGAACTACATGCCGACGGAGGTGTACTGCAGCTTTCGATGGACGAATGCGGAGACCCAGGCTGCCCTCCGGGGGAGTCGACCTTAACCAAATCGATCAGCGCCGTCGACCCCGACACCATCGTCCTCGATGGCCGCTACACCTACCAGCGCCAACACGGCTGACCGTGATCCGTCGGCACACTGCGACTGCTTCTGACCGTTCAGTCGCTGGCCCTGCACGCCGCGACGCCCGCCGCACCTCATGGCAGGCGCCAGTCGATCGGGTCGGCGCCGACCTTCGCCAGCAGCTCGTTTGCGCGGCTGAACGGCCGCGAGCCGAAGAAACCGCGCGAGGCCGACAGCGGCGAGGGATGAGGCGATTCGATCGCCATGAAGTCGCCGCCGTCGAGCATCGGTTTCAGCGTCGAGGCGTCGCGGCCCCACAACACCGCCACCAGCGGCTGCTCCCGGGCAACGAGTGCACGGATCGCACATTCGGTCACCGCTTCCCAGCCCTTGCCCCGGTGTGACGCCGGATTGCCCGGCCGCACAGTGAGCACCCTGTTCAGTAGCATCACGCCGCGCTCGGCCCACGGCGTCAGGTCGCCGCTGGCCGGCGGTGGGTAGCTCAGGTCCTTGCCGTACTCGGCGAAGATGTTCTCAAGGCTGCGCGGCAGCGGCCGCACGTCGGCGGCCACCGAGAAGCTCAAGCCCACCGCGTGACCCGGCGTCGGGTAGGGATCCTGCCCGACGATCAGCACCCGCACTTGATCGAACGGGAACGTGAAGGCGCGCAACACATTCGGGCCGGCAGGCAGATAACGGTGACCCGCCGCGAGCTCGGCACGTAGAAACTCGCCCATCTGAGCGACCTGGGGGCCGACGGGTTCCAATGCGTTGGCCCAGCCGACTTCGACGAGTTCATCAAGGGGGCGTGCGGTCACGAAAGCCCAACCTAGCGGGCGCGGTCGGTCAGAACGACTGCCAACCCGGATTTCCGTCCCATTTTGCGCCGTCCACGAGAACCCGAGCGGGTCCGTCGAGCACCCGGCCGATCGCGCGCCAACCGGCAGGCAGAGTGGCGGGGAACGTTGCGACCAGCGCGTGGTCTTCGCCGCCGCCGAGCACCCATTCCCATGCGTCGGCCCCGGCCGCCGCGGCCGCGTCGGCAACGGCGTCTCGATCCGTGGAAAGTGCGCTCCTCGACAGGTCGATGCCGACACCCGATGCCGTGGCGATGTGGCCGAGGTCTGCGATCAACCCGTCGGACACGTCGGTCATCGCGGTGGCTCCTGCATCGGCGGCGACCCGGCCCTGTCCGTATGGCGGTTCGGGAACCAGGTGCCGACGACGCAGCATCTCGAACTGACGAATATCCTCGAGCTGACGAATATCGTTGTGCCACAACGTATATCCGGCAGCGGATCGGCCCAGCTCGCCTGCGACCGCCACCGTGTCGCCCGGCCTCGCGCCGGTGCGGAGTACGGGTTGACGACCGCCGAGCTCGCCAAGCACCGTCACCGAGATCACCCATTGCGGGGCGCTGACCAGATCACCACCGACGATTCCGGCGCCGAGTAGCCGGGCCTCGTGCCACATGCCGTCGGCCAACTCGAGCGCCTGCGAGGTAGCAGTGTCCGGGGGCGCCCCGAATGCGACGACAAACGCGGTGGCCTGCGCACCCATCGCCTCGATGTCGGCGGCGTTTTGTGCGATGGCCTTGCGGCCCACGTCATGCGGGGTGGACCAGTCCAGCCGGAAGTGCCGTCCTGCCACGAGCATGTCGGTCGACACCACCGTCCTGCCGTCACCGGTGACGACCACTGCGGCGTCGTCACCGGGTCCCAACGCGACCCTCGCCGGCTGATCGCGGCCCGCCACCAGGCGGTCGATCACGGCGAATTCACCCACTCCGGCCAAAGTCTCGGGTTGCTCGTCGGTCGCCATGTCACCTCACCTCGAGTGCCGTCGTGGCCTGAACACCGGCCGGACCTGCGGTACGTTTGGTGCCTGCGGCGTGGAGTCTATGCAGCGAGACGGAGGGATAGCGGGTGGTCGAGGCTTTCATGCTGATCCAGACCGAGGTGGGCCGCGCCGAGGTCGTTTCCAAGCAGCTCGCCGCGCTGGCCGGCGTGTTGTCGTCGGAGTACGTCACCGGCCCGTACGACGTCGTGGTGCGCATCGGCGCCGACAATCTGGCCGACTTGCAGGCCAACGTCGTTGCGAGCGTGCAACAGGTCACCGGCATCACCCGCACCCTGACCTGCCCGATCGCCAACGGAGTGCACCCCTAGAGTTTGGGCCGTGGATGCCGAGACCCGTGACGGGCCCCCGCGCGCGTTGCTGATCGCCGCGATCGTCGTCGCGGTCGGGGCGATCATCGGCATCCTCGTCTTCGCCGCGCTGCGGGCTGGCCCGCCCGAGCAGCGACCCGTTGCGATCGCGACGGTGCCCGCGCCGAAGGCCGAAAGCGCCGAATGCCGCGCGCTCCTCGACGCACTTCCGCAACAGCTGGGCGACTACCGTCGGGCGGCCGCGGCCGATCCCGCGCCGGCCGGTGCGGCGGCGTGGAAGGCAACGGCCGAGGGCGAGCCCGTCATCCTGCGCTGTGGACTGGACCGTCCCGCCGAGTTCATCGTCGGCTCCCCCATCCAGGTCGTCGACGCCGTGCAATGGTTCCGGGTGGGCGAAGCAGGGGCGGGCAGTGATCCAGCCACCGATCAGCGCCGCAGCACGTGGTTCGCGGTCGACCGGCCGGTCTACGTCGCGTTGACGTTGCCGCAGGGATCCGGGCCTACGCCGATCCAAGCCATCTCCGAAGTGATCGCAAAGTCGTTGCCGGCCAGGCAGATCGACCCGGCTCCGGTGTCCTAACGCAGGCCGGTACCGCGCTTCAACGCCGTCTCGACCATGGTGGCCAACAATGTCGGATAGTCCACGCCGCTGGCCGCCCACATCCGTGGATACATCGAGATCGTAGTGAAGCCGGGCATGGTGTTGATTTCGTTGACCACCGGCCCGTTGTCGGTGAGGAAAAAGTCGACGCGGGCCAGACCCTGGCAGTCGACGGCGTCGAAAGCCCGAATTGCCAACTGCCGCACCGTATCTGCGACGTCGTCGGCAATCTTGGCGGGCACGTCGAGCTCGGCGGCGTCGTCGAGATACTTGGTCTCGAAGTCGTAGAACGCGTCCTCGCGGCCCCGCACCCCCGCGACCCTGATCTCGCCGACCGTGCTGGCCTCGACCCGGCCGTCGGGGAATTCCAAGACGCCACACTCTAATTCGCGCCCAGGAATGGCCGCCTCGACGATCACCTTCGGGTCGTGTCGGCGGGCCAGGGCAATCGCCTCGGGCAGCCGATCCCATGCCGTCAACCGGCTGACACCGATGGACGAGCCGCCGCGTGCGGGTTTGACGAACACCGGCAGCCCCAGCCGCTCTCGATCCTCGAGTTCGACGGTTTTGTGGCGCGGTCGCAGCACGACGTGGTCGCCGATCGGCAGGCCCTCGGCGACGAGCAGCTTCTTGGTGAACTCCTTGTCCATCCCTGCGGCGCTGGCCAGTACGCCGGCGCCGACGTACGGCACCCCGGCAAGCTCGAGCAGCCCCTGGATGGTTCCGTCCTCCCCATACGGGCCGTGCAGCACGGGAAACACCACGTCGACTGCGGCAAGCATCTCGCCGCCCTGACCGAGGGACAGCAGTTGGCCACCGCGTACCGGGTCGGCAGGCAACGCCAGTTCGGTGCCCGATTCAGCGCTGACCTGCGGCAGCCGACCATTGGTGATCGCAAGAGTCTCCGGGCTGCCGTCGGTCAGCACCCACGATCCGCCGGGGGTGATGCCGACCGCGACCACCTCGAAGCGCTCGGGGTCGAGGTTGCGCAGGATGCTGCCTGCGGAAACACACGAAATCGCGTGCTCGGAGCTGCGTCCGCCGTAGACGACGGCGACGCGGACGCGACCGGCGGACCCGGGCGCATTAGGGGCAGTCACAACCTAGAGAGGCTACCGCCCTGACCGGAATCCACCCGATCGAGCGATCCGGCCCGGGTTTTAGCCAAGCGCCTGTTCGATGTCGGCGATCAGGTCGTCGGTGTCCTCGATGCCCAGTGAGATGCGCGCGAAGCCGTCGCTGACCGGATCGCCCCAGCGGGCGCGACGATCCACCGAGGTGTGGATGCCCCCGAAGCTGGTCGACGCGATGACCAGCGCGCTGCGCTCCACCAGTGCGTGCACCGCCGCGGCGTCCTCAAGCTCCACCGCGACCAGGCCGCCGAAGCGCTTCATCTGCATAGTGGCGATCCGATGTGAGGGATCGTCGGGCAGTCCCGGATAGCGCACCGACTTGACTGCCGGGTGCGCGCGCAGCATCACGGCCAGCGCCGAAGCGTTGTGGCACTGCCGTTCGAACCGCAGGCCGGCGCTGCCGAGGCTGCGCAGCACCAGCCACGCCTCGAACGCGCCGAGAATCGGCCCGGTCAGCAGCCGGTCGGATTCGAGCGCCTCCATCAGTTGCGGCTGGCTGCCGGCGACGTAGCCGGCAACGAGATCGCTGTGCCCCGACAGCGCTTTGGTCGCGCTGGCCACCACCAGGTCGGCGCCAAGCGACAGCGGCTGCTGGCCAAGCGGTGTCGCGGTGGTGTTGTCGACGATCAGAGTGGCGCCGCGGCCACGGCAGGTCATCGCCAGATGGTGCAGGTCGACGACGTCCAGGCCGGGGTTGACGGGGGTTTCGGCCAGCACCACATCGGCATCGGAGGCGGCAGCGCAGATGTCGGCACTGGTGGCCTCGACAACCGTGGCCCCTTGCGGTGCAAGGTATTCCCTCGCGTACCGGCGCACCTGATAGTAGCCGTCGGCGGGCACCACGAGCTTGGTGCCGGGTTTGGCGAGCACACGGAGCGCCGACGTGATCGCCGCCATGCCGGAACCGAACGTCAACGCCGTCGTCGCACCTTCGAGTGCGGCCAGCGCCGATTCCAGTTGGCGCCATGTCGGATTGGAGCTGCGGCCGTAGCTGTCAAGCGGTTCAGTCTCGTCGGGCGACAGGTGATACGTCGACGCAGGAACAGGTGGCGGCACCACGGGCCTACCCGGAATTGCCTCCGAGCCAACTGCTTTGACGCTGCGAGTGGAATCGCCGTACTTGCCGTGCATCCGCCTACTCCGATTTGGTGCTGCGCCCGAGCAGCAGCGCTACCGCCTCGTCGACCGATAAACCCTTGTGGCAGACGCGCTGCACCGCGTCGGTGAGCGGCATCTCGACGTCGTAACTCGCGGCGAGCGCGAGCACCGACTCACACGATGTGACTCCCTCGGCGATGTGACCACCTGCCGCGCGCAGCGCCGATTCCATCGTGCCGCCCCTGCCAAGCCGTTCGCCGAACGAGCGGTTGCGCGAGCGCGGCGACGTGCATGTCGCTACCAGATCGCCGACACCGGCGAGCCCTGCCATTGTCGCGGGTTTCGCGCCCAACGCGATTCCGAGCCGCATGATCTCGGCAAGGCCACGGGTGATGATCGCCGCGGCGGTGTTTTCCCCCAGCCCGACGCCGGCGGCCATCCCGCAGGCCAATGCGATGACGTTCTTGCACGCACCGCCGACCTCGGCGCCGATGACGTCGGCATTGGTGTACGGGCGGAGGTACGCGGTCGCCAGAGCGCGCTGCAGGGCCACCGCTCGACCCGAGTCGCTGCACGCGACAACGGTGGCCGTCGGCTGTTCGTCGGCGATCTCGCTGGCCAGGTTCGGACCAGTGACGACCGCTACCCGCGACGGGTCAGCGCCGGTCACCTGCACAACGACCTGGCTCATCCGCATCAATGTGTCCAGCTCGATGCCCTTCGCGACGCTGACCAGCGTGAGGTCGGCGCCAATGAGGTCCGTCCAGTGCTCGAGGTTGGCGCGCATCGTCTGCGACGGCACCGCGAACAGCACCGTGCACGCACCGGCCAGCGCTTCGGCGGGGTCGCTGGTGGCGCGGATCGACTTCGGCAGCTCGGCATCGCCGAGGTACCCGGTGTTGCGGCGGGTGTCGTTGATCTCGTCGGCCAGCTCCTGGCGTCGGGCCCATAACGCGACGTTGTTGCCTGCATCCGCCAGGACCTTGGCCAGTGCCGTCCCCCACGCACCGGCCCCCATCACCGCCGCCTCGACCACCGCTTCACATTAGCGTGGCCGCGGGTGCTGGCAGGATGGCGCTCATGAGCGGCACCAAGACAGTCGAGGCCGCCGATGTGGGGCTGGTGATCGCGGTGAAGCGGCTGACCGCCGCCAAGACCAGGCTGGCCCCGGTTTTCTCGGCTGCGACCCGGGAAGGCGTGGTGCTGGCCATGCTCATCGACACGATCACCGCCGCGTCGGCCGTCTCCGCGCTGCATTCCGTCACCGTGGTCACCCCCGATGAGGTTGCCGCGGACGCCACCCGCCGGTTGGGGGCGCGGGTGCTCATCGACCCGACCCCGGAGGGCCATCGCAATCCGCTGAACAACGCCATCGGCGCCGCCGAAATCGCGATACGTGAGGAGGCGCCCAATATTGTCGCGCTGCAGGGTGATCTGCCCGCGCTGCAGCCACAGGAGCTGGCAGAAGCGATCACGGCGGCCAGGACCTACCCGCGCAGCTTCGTCGGCGATAGGCACGGCACAGGAACGTCGGCGTTGTTTGCCTTCGGCGTCGCGCTCGACCCGCTTTTCGGCCCTGATTCGGCGGAGCTTCATCGGCATTCGGGGGCGATCGAGTTGACCGGCGCCTGGCCGGGGTTGCGGTGCGACGTCGACACCCCCGACGATCTATTGGCGGCGCGGCGGCTCGGTGTTGGCGCCGCGACGACGCAGGCCATCGGGCGGCCCGGGTGAACAGCGGGCGACGGGATGACCCATCGCGGTAGCAGGACAACTGGTCAATAGGGAATCATCAGTGAGATGACCGAAGCCGAAGCCCAGATCCGACCCGGCGAAACGGAGTCGGTGCCCGGCGCTGTTCGGCCGCAAGAGCCAGGCGACGGCGCCCCTGAGGCGCCGCCTGCGGCAACCTCGCCGGCGATCGACAACGCGTTGCCGGAGGATCGCTACCTCAACCGCGAGCTGAGCTGGCTGGAGTTCAATGCCAGGGTGCTCGCCCTTGCCGCCGACACGTCCCTGCCGCTGCTGGAGCGGGCGAAGTTCCTTGCCATCTTCGCGTCGAACCTCGACGAGTTCTATATGGTGCGCGTCGCGGGCCTGAAGCGCCGCGACGAGATGGGCTTGTCCGTGCGTTCGGCCGACGGATTGTCGCCGCGCGAACAGCTGCGCCGCATCAGCGAGCGAACACAGCAGATCGCCAGCAGGCACGCGCACGTTTTCCTCGACTCGGTGCGGCCTGCGCTGGCCGACGAAGGCATCGTGATCGTCACGTGGGCCGAGCTCGACGAGGACGAACGCGCGCGGCTGTCCGCGTACTTCCACGAGCAGGTGTTCCCGGTGCTGACTCCGCTCGCGGTCGACCCGGCGCACCCGTTCCCGTTCGTCAGCGGACTGAGCCTGAACCTTGCGATCACCGTCAAACATCCCGACGACGGCGGCCAGCACTTCGCCCGAATCAAGGTGCCCGACAACGTGGACCGCTTCGTCGAGCTGAGCCGGCGCGAAGGCAGTCCCGACGTGGTGCGGTTCCTGCCGATGGAGGAGCTGATCGCCGCCTTCCTGCCGGTGCTGTTCCCCGGGCTGGAGATCGTCGAGCATCACGCGTTCCGCATCACCCGCAACGCAGATTTCGAGGTGGAAGAGGATCGCGACGAAGACCTGTTGCAGGCGCTGGAGCGTGAGCTCGCGCGGCGGCGCTTCGGCTCCCCGGTTCGTCTGGAAGTTTCCGACGATATGACCGAGAGCATGCTGGAACTGCTGTTGCGTGAACTCGACGTCGATCCCGGTGATGTCGTCGAGGTGCCGGGCCTGCTTGACCTCACGTCGCTGTGGCAGATCTACGGTGTCGACCGGCCGGCGCTGAAGGATCCGCCGTTCGTGCCTGCCACGCCGCCGGCGTTCGGCGAGCGGGAAACACCCAAGAGCATCTTCTCGACGCTGCGCGACGGCGACGTGCTCGTCCATCATCCCTACGATTCGTTCTCCACCACGGTGCAGCGATTCATCGAGCAGGCCGCCGCTGATCCAAATGTGCTGGCGATCAAGCAGACGCTGTACCGCACCTCGGGTGACTCACCGATCGTCAACGCGCTGATCGACGCGGCGGAGGCCGGCAAGCAAGTCGTCGCGCTTGTCGAGATCAAGGCGCGCTTCGACGAACAGGCCAACATCAAGTGGGCCCGCGCACTGGAACAGGCTGGCGTGCACGTCGTCTACGGGCTGATCGGGCTCAAGACGCACTGCAAGACGTGTTTGGTGGTGCGCCGCGAGGGCTCGATGATCCGGCGCTACTGCCATATCGGCACCGGCAACTACAACCCGAAGACCGCGCGGCTGTACGAAGATGTCGGCCTGCTGACCGCCGATCCGGATATCGGCGCCGACCTCACCGACCTGTTCAACTCGCTGACCGGGTACTCACGCAAGGAGTCCTACCGCAACCTCCTTGTGGCGCCGTACGGGGTGCGCAGGGGCATCATCGAACGCATCGAGCGCGAGATCGCGGCCTCCCGGGAGGGCACAGAGGGTCGGATCCGGGTGAAGGCCAACGCGTTGGTGGACGAGCAGGTGATCGACGCGCTGTACCGGGCGTCGCAGGCCGGGGTGCGGGTCGAGGTGGTTGTTCGCGGTATCTGCGCGCTGCGGCCCGGCGGGCCAGGCTATTCGGAGAACATCGTTGTCCGGTCGATTCTCGGCCGGTTCCTCGAACACTCGCGGATTATTCACTTCGGCGCCATCGGCGAGTTCTGGATCGGCAGCGCCGACATGATGCATCGTAATCTCGACCGCCGGGTCGAAGTGATGGCTCAAGTCAAGGATCCGAGACTGACCGCTCAACTTAACGACGTCTTCGAGTCCGCAATGGACCCCGCGACCCGGTGCTGGGAGCTGGGCGTTGACGGTCACTGGACCGCGTCGCCGCAAGAGGGTGAGACGGTGCGCGATCATCAGGTGTCGTTGATGGCACGCCACCGGCATCCGTGACGATGACGATGCGGGGCGAGCAGGGCGCGCCCTTGGGAGGAACGTCACCATGAGCCCGTCCATGACGATGCGGGCTGCCCGGATGACCGGCGGGGTTTGAGGTGCCGAAGGAGGCCCCGCCGGAGAGGGTCCCGGTGAGCAAGGCCGTCCTCGCCGCAGGCGCGGTGCTGTGGCGATCCGACGGCGACTGCGGCGCGCCGGAGATCGCGGTCATCCACCGTCCGCGCTACGACGATTGGTCGCTGCCCAAGGGCAAGGTGGATCCCGGCGAAACCGAACCCGTCGCCGCCGTGCGCGAGGTGCACGAGGAGACGGGCTACTCGTCGCACCTCGGCAGGCGACTCACCGCCGTCACGTATCCGGTCGAGCAGGGCGTCAAGAAGGTGCGGTACTGGGCGGCGCGCAGAGTCGACGGAGAGTTCAATCCGAACGCCGAAGTCGACGAGCTCAAGTGGCTGCCCATTGCCGAGGCGATGAAACAGCTGGAGTACCCGCATGACCGAAAAGTGTTGCGCCGCTTCGCCAAACAACCCGTCGATACCCAGACGGTGCTGATCGTGCGGCATGGGACGGCGGGCAGCAAGTCGCGGTACAAGGGCGACGACCGCAACCGGCCATTGGACAAGCACGGGCGCGCACAGGCCGAATCCCTTGTCGGGGTGCTGCTCGCATTCGGCGCCGACGTGCTTTACGCGGCCGACCGAGCGCGCTGCCATCAGACGATCGAACCGCTTGCCGAGGAACTTGGCGCCACCATCCACAACGAGCCGCTGCTCACCGAGGAGGCGTACGCCGAGAACCGCAAGGCCGCCCGGCACCGCATCCTCGAAATCGCCGCCGCAGGAGGCACGCCCGTGATCTGCACACAAGGCAGGGTGATTCCCGATCTGATCGCGTGGTGGTGCGAGCGGGACGGGGTGCGCCCTGACAAGTCGCGCAACCGCAAGGGCAGTACGTGGGTGATGTCGTTGGCGAACGAGCGCGTGGTCGCCGCCGACCACATCGGCAGTCCGCTGGCCGCCAAGAAGTAACACCCCGGCGGTCGGTCCGCCGGGCGGACCGGGACGAGTTCTCGATGCCCGCCGATGGACCGGCCAAGTTGGCACCTGTTCGCGCGGCGCGCGCCGTCGACGCGGTCCGCCGCCGGTTGCGCCGCGTCGAGCAAACGCTGGTGCCACCGCCGACCGCCGTGCTGGACTTGATGAGCGGAGCGTTCGTGGCGCGGGCGATAAACACGGCAGCCATCTTGGGCATCCCTTACGTGCTGAGCGACGGCCCGCTGACGGCGGGGGTGATCGGCGCGGGGGTCGGCGCCGATCCCGATGCGGTGCGCCGATTGCTCCGGATGCTGGCCGGGCGTGAGATTTTCACCCCAGCGGGCGGACGGCCGGTTCGGGTTGACGCCGTTGGCCGACCCGCTACGTACCGACGCACCAGGGTCCGTGCGTGGCCTCGTGCTGTTCTGGGGGCGTCCGCAGCATTGGGGCAATCTGCCCTACTCGGTGCAGACCGGCCAGCCGAGCGTGGACGCACTGCGCGGCAAGCCGGTCTTCGACTGGCTGGACGACAACCCGGAATTCGCGACGGTGTTCAACGACGGTATGACGAGCGTGTCGGACATGGAGTTCGAGCCGGTGCTTGCCGCCTACGACTTCTGCGCCTTCGGCACCGTCGTCGATGTGGGTGGCGGCCACGGCAGGCTGCTTGCCGCTATCTTGCGGAAGACGGCGCAGTCACGCGGAATACTCGTCGACATGGACCCCGTTGTCGTGGGCGCACCTGCAGTACTTGAAGCGGAAGGCGTCGCGGATCGATGCACTGTCCTCGGCGTCGTTTTTCGAATCGGTACCGCAGGGTGGGGATGCGTATGTGCTCAAGCACATCGTGCACGACTGGGATGAATCCAAAGTGAAACAGATACTGCGCAACGTCCGCGCCGCTATGGCCACCAACACAAAGCTGTTGGTGCTCGAGGCGGTCGTGCCCGTCGACGACCGCGAGCACTTGTCGACGATCCTTGATTTGGAAATGCTCGTCGTAGGCGCGGGCAGGGAACGCACGGCCGCCGAGTACACCGATCTGTTGGGGGCGACCGGTTTCCGCAACACTCGGGTGATTCCGACGGTCGACCCCACGTCGATCGTGGAGTCCGAAGCGGCCTAGTCCGATCTCACGACAGGCAGGCACGCCGCGGGTCGCGGTGACCCACGGCGTGCCCGACGTCGAACCTACCGGCGGCCGCGCTTGGCCGGAGCCTTGCGCGCGGTCTTCTTGGCGGCGGTCTTCTTGGCGGCGGCCTTGCGAGCCGGCGCCTTCTTGACGGCCTTCTTGGCAGCAGTCCGCTTGACGGCCTTCTTGACTGCGGCCCTCTTGACTACCTTCTTGGCAGCGGTCTGCTTGACGGCCTTCTTGACTGCGGCCTTCTTGACGGCCTTCTTGGCGGCGGCCTTCTTGACGGCCTTCTTGGCGGCCGCCTTCCTGACTACCTTCTTGGCGGCCGCCTTCTTGACGGCCTTCCTGGCGGTACCCGCCGTTACGCCACGTTTCACTGCTGGTCCTTCCGCCGGGAGGCGCTGTGCCCCAGAGACAACCGCTTTGAATTGAGCGCCGGGCCGAAACGCCGGCACGGAGGTGGGCTTTACTTTCACCGTCTCGCCGGTGCGCGGATTACGCGCGACGCGCGCGGCCCGACGGCGCTGCTCGAAAACGCCGAAGCCTGTAATGGTGACACTGTCACCCTTATGCACCGCACGCACGATGGTGTCGACTACGTTCTCCACCGCCGCGGTTGCTTGCCGACGATCCGAGCCCAGTTTCTCCGTGAGTACGTCGATGAGCTCCGCTTTGTTCATCCAAAACCTCCGAAACCAGTGGTCCTCTTTGGACCGACTAGAGGACACGGTAAACCCATTGCCCACTGATTTCCAAGAGCCACGCGCAATTTCAGGCGCAGCTGGCGAACTTTTCGGCAATCCGCTTGCCCCCCTTGGCCTCCTGCCGAGGGCCCCGAGAAGCGGGTTGAAGGCGGCGATTTCGGCCCGCCGGGGCCGCTTCATCAGACCGGCAGAGTGCGCGGTTTCCAGCCCGGCCTGCTTGCTTCGTATGACTCGATATCATCGAGTTACCGCAGCGTAACTCCTATATCGTCGAGTCCATCGAGCAGCCGCCAGGCGGTGTAGTCGTCAATGTTGAACGGCACCATGACCGTTCCCGCGACGATATTGCGATCTTGAAGATTCACAGTGATTTCCATGCCGGGATGCTGCTCGATGAGCTTCCACAACAATTCAACATCATCTTGAGCGATTTCGGCCGCCAAGAGCCCAGCCTTACCCGCGTTGCCGCGAAAAATGTCGGCGAATCGGGACGAGATAACCACCTTGAACCCGAAGTCCATCAGCGCCCAGACGGCATGCTCGCGCGACGAGCCGGTGCCGAAATCCGGCCCGGCGACCAAAACCGAGCCCTTGTCGAAGGGGGGCAGATTCAGAACGAATGAGGGGTCGGTGCGCCAGGACGCGAACAGTCCATCCTCGAAACCCGTTCGGGTGACCCGCTTCAGATAGACGGCAGGAATGATCTGGTCGGTGTCGACATTGGACCGGCGCAACGGAACGCCGATACCTGTGTGCGTGCTGAAGGCTTCCATGACGGTCTCCTCTTAGCGAGTCAGGTCGGGGGGCGACGACAACGTGCCACGCACGGCGGTGGCGGCGGCGACCGCAGGCGACACCAGATGGGTGCGGCCACCCTTGCCCTGCCTGCCCTCGAAATTACGGTTGGACGTCGATGCGCACCGTTGTCCCGGCGACAGTTGGTCCGGGTTCATGCCGAGGCACATGGAGCAGCCGGCCTGGCGCCACTCCGCCCCGGCGGCGGTGAAGATCTCGCCGAGACCTTCGGATTCGGCCTGCGCGCGCACCCGCATCGAGCCCGGCACGATCAGCATCCGCACGCCGTCGGCGACCTTGTGGCCGCGCAGCACGTCGGCAACGACACGCAGATCCTCGATCCTTCCGTTGGTGCACGACCCGACGAAAACGGTGTCCACCGCGATGTCACGCATCGCCGTTCCTGGCCGAAGATCCATGTACGCCAACGCTTTTTCGGCCGTCTGCCGCTCGGCGTCGTCGAACATCAGCTCGGGGTCGGGGACCGAACCCGATAGCGGCACACCCTGCCCGGGATTGGTGCCCCAAGTGACGAACGGGCTCAGCGTCGAGGCGTCGACGTGGACCTCGGTGTCGAATTCGGCGCCCGAGTCAGTGCGCAGTTGAGTCCACGCCGCGACCGCCGCATCCCAGTCGGCGCCCTTCGGCGCGTGCGGGCGCCCGCGCAGGAATTCGAACGTGGTTTCGTCAGGTGCCACCATGCCGGCGCGGGCCCCGGCCTCGATGCTCATATTGCAGATCGTCATCCGGCCCTCCATCGACAGCGATTCGATGGCGCTGCCGCGGTATTCGATGACGTAGCCCTGTCCCCCGCCGGTGCCGATTTTCGCGATCACCGCCAGGATGACGTCCTTCGCGCTGACACCGGGCGGCAGCTGGCCGTCGACATTGACCGCCATGGTCTTGAACGGACGCAGCGGCAGGGTCTGCGTGGCGAGCACATGCTCGACCTCAGATGTGCCGATGCCCATCGCGAGTGCGCCAAATGCACCATGGGTTGAGGTGTGGCTGTCGCCGCACACCACCGTCATGCCGGGCTGCGTCAGCCCCAGTTGCGGCCCGATGATGTGCACGATGCCTTGCTCGGCGTCGCCCATCGGGTGCAGCCGGATGCCGAACTCTTCGCAATTGCGACGCAGCGTCTCGACCTGGATGCGCGAGATCGGGTCAGCGATCGGCTTGTCGATGTCGATCGTCGGCACGTTGTGGTCCTCGGTGGCGATGGTGAGGTCGGGCCTGCGCACCGCGCGCCCATTGAGCCGGAGCCCGTCGAAGGCCTGCGGGCTGGTGACCTCATGCACAAGGTGCAGGTCGATGTAGATCAGGTCGGGCTGGCGCGCCGTGCCTTCGCCCGTGCCGTGAGCGACGACGTGGTCGGCCCACACTTTCTCTGCCATGGTGCGCGGCGTGTCGACGGCGGTCATATTTGACTATCTCACAATCTGGGACGTTAGTATCTCCTTGTGAGACAGGATAGCGGCATCGGCGTGCTGGACAAAGCGGTGGGTGTGCTGCACGCGGTGGCCGACTCGCCATGCGGGCTGGCCGAACTCTGCGAGCGCACCGGCCTGCCGCGCGCGACCGCGCATCGGTTGGCCGCGGGCCTTGAAGTGCATCGGCTGCTGAGCCGCAACTCCGACGGCCGGTGGCGGCTTGGTGCGGGGCTGACCGAATTGGCCGGGCAGGTCAACGACCCGCTGCTGGCGGCGGGCGCGGTGGTGCTGCCGCGGCTGCGCGAGATCACCGGTGAGAGCGTGCAGCTCTACCGCCGCGAGGGCACGTCGCGAATCTGCGTCGCGGCGCTGGAACCGCCTGCCGGGCTTCGCGATACGGTGCCGGTGGGCACCCGGCTGCCGATGACGGCGGGGTCGGGCGCCAAGGTGCTGCTGGCCTACGCGGATGCCGCGACGCAGCAGGCGGTGCTGCCCGCGGCGTTGTTCACCGATCGGGCACTGGCCGAGGTGCGCAAGCGTGGCTGGGCGCAGAGCGCCGCCGAGCGTGAACCCGGGGTGGCCAGCGTGTCGGCGCCGGTGCGCGACGGCAGGGGCACGGTCATCGCCGCGGTGTCGGTGTCGGGGCCGATCGATCGGATGGGACGCCGACCGGGCGCCCGCTGGGCCGCGGACCTGTTGGCCGCGGCGGATGCGCTGACGCGGCGGCTGTAGGTTGGCTCTTAGCAAATTCACAGCTGGTGCGTTCGGCCGGTGATAGCCGATAGAAAGGCCTATCGCTTCCCCAGGGGCTACTCAATCCTCGATCCTCGCGCTCGCGCGAACAGCAGATTCGATAGGGGTCAGGGTTCGCTTCGTCGCAATTACCACGGTGGCTGGCTACCGCCCGCATGCTGCGGCGGGCCGGTTTCGGCGCGACCGGGCCGCAGATCGACGCGGTCGTGAACCAGGACTGGTCGGCCTACCTCGACGAGGCGCTCGATCTCGATCCCGACACCGACGCAGGGGCGCTGGCGACGCCGCGTCCGATGCCGGCCAGCCCTGCAGTTCCCGCCGACGGTGCAGGCGATGCCGCGCTCCAGGAGTTCACTCGTACGCTGTTCGATCAGATGATCGACCTCACCTCGTGGTGGGTGCGACGCATGGCCGCCGTGCACGAGCCGGTCCATGAGAAGCCCACCCTGCTGTGGCACAACCATTTCGCGACGTTGGCCCAGAAGGTGCCCGCCGCGGAATGGATGGGCAAGCAGGACCAGAAGCTGCGCACCCTCAAACTCGGCGATTTCCACACGCTCGCCTACGCGATGTTGACCGACTCGGCGATGCTGTTCTGGCTGGACGGCGTTCACAACAGCGCAGGCGCGGCGAACGAGAATCTGTCCCGCGAGTTCATGACGCTCTTCACGCTCGGACACGGAAGCGGCCACACGGAAGAAGATGTACGCCAAGGGGCCCGCGCGCTCACCGGTTGGTTCATCGGCCCAGTGGGCCAGGCCGAGATCGCCCCCGGCCACCACGACAGCACCGACAAGACCGTGATGGGCGTCAAAGGCGACCTCGACGAGTCCGATTTCTGTGACATCGTGCTCCGCCAACCGAACTCGGCCGGCTTCGTCGCCTCGAAGCTGTGGCGAATGCTGGCGTCCGACACCGATCCGTCGGCACCGACGCTGCAACGCCTGGTGTCCGCCTACGGTCCTGGACGGGACGTCAAATCGTTGACCAAGGCGATCCTGCTTGACCCAGAGTCCGCCGACCGCGCGGGCACCGTGGTCAACACGCCCGTCAGTGTCTGATCGGCGTGGTCCGTGCTCAAGGCGCCGATCGACGATCCCGCGATGTTGGAGCCCGTCCTCGTGGCGCTGACGGTGATGGGTCAGCGACCTTTCTATCCGCCGAACGTGGGCGGCTGGCCCAGCGGCCAGGCGTGGCTGTCGACCAGCAGCATCTCGGCACGCGCGTGGGCGGCGGACAAAGTTCACCAAGTCGGGCGATGTCTCGGTAGTGGAGCAAACCGCTCGTGGCGACCACATCGACGTCGCCGGCTACTTGCTCGGGATCGGCGCGTGCACAGATCGCACAGCGGGCGCGCTCAAGCCCATCGCCAATGACCCCCGCCGATTGGTCGCCGCCGCGGTGAACACGCCCGAATACCTTACGTCGTAATGAGATTCAACGATGCCTGAATTCAATCGCCGAAAGTTTCTGATCGCCAGGCCGGCGTCGGCCCGTCGGCGTGGTGGGCGGTGTCGGCGAGCTGACTCTCCCGGACCTGCCCGACGCGCCCGTGAAGACAGGTTGGATCGACCGCTGGCCCGACGCCACCGGCGACGATCCGTTACGGGCGGTCAACATCGGAGCGGTGCTTGCCCCCTTGGGCATTGGGGAAAAGCACGTTGCCGCAGCGCTTTCCGACTGGGTCCCGCCGGTGCCGGACGATATCGCCAAGACGCTAGAGCTAGACGCGCTGAGTGACGACGATCCGCACGACACGCGGGCGATGGGCGCAGTGCGCGAGGCCTACCGTGCGAACAGCAACACAACCCCGGTGTTCGGAAAGGTGGTCAAGGGAGCTGCGCGCCCGGCGCCCAAACGACGGGCAGCGGCGACGCGCAGACGTTGCCAGACGATTTGGAGTTGGTGGCGACGTGCGTCAAGGCCGGCGTGCCGTCACAGGTTTACATAGTGTCGCTGGGTGATTTCGACACCCACGCCGATGAACGAGCGGCACACCGGTCGCTGCTGAAGGCACTCGACGACGCGCTCACGCGGTTCCTGCACGAGATGAGGAGCAGCAGTTTCGGCAAGAACGTCGTCGTCATGGTGTGGTCGGAGTTCGGACGCCGGGTAGCCGGCGAACGCGTCTGCGGGCACCGACCACGGCACCTCGGGGCCGGTGTTCATAGCGGGCGCGCATGTCACGGGCGGCTTCTACGGCGACGAACCGAGTCTGACCGACCTCGACGACGGTGACCTCAAGACCACAACCAACTTCCGTGACATCTACCACGAACTGCTGGGCAAGAGTCTGTCTGCGCACCGACCCCGAACCGGTGGTTGGCACCGGCCGAAGAGAACTGGGTTTCTGCGATGAAATCCGGTTTGGTAGCCCCGATGGGATTCGAACCCACGCTACCGCCGTGAGAGGGCGGCGTCCTAGGCCGCTAGACGACGGGGCCAGAACCGGAGTGCCAGCATAACGCACGCGATTATGCCGACCTAATCTGCTGCAGCCCGGCTGGATGGCTCCTCGCGCGAGCGCTTGTCGCTGCTGGATGGCTCCTCGCGCGAGCGCTTGTCGCTGCTGGATGGCTCCTCGCGCGAGCGCTTGTCGCTGCTGGAT
>JAOPVX010000093.1 GCA_025965975.1 Mycobacterium sp.
GTCAGCTCAAGTTCCTCGACCACCTGCGCGACCGTGCGCTGCCGGTCTTCCTTGGTGGTGTCCGGCGGCATCCGCAGTTCCGCCGCGTAACCCAGCGCCTGGTTGATGGTGAGCTGACGGTGCACGACGTCGTCTTGCGGAACCATGCCGATCCGGGTGCGCATCGACGCGTACTCGGCGTGGATGTCGTGCCCCTCGAACAACACTGCACCGCTGTCCGGCCGTGTGCCGCCCGCCATCACCTTCAACAAACTGGTCTTGCCCGAACCCGACGGGCCGATCACTGCTGTCAACGTGGCCGGCTTGGCGGAGAACGAAACACGGTCCAGCAGCGTGCGGCTGCGTTCGATGGTCAAGCTGATGTCGCACACCTCGAGGCCACCGGTCTTGTTCGCGGGTTCGATGCGACAGACGAGATTGCCGTTCGCGAAGACAAAGTCGACGTTGCCGATCGTGACGACGTCATTCGGCTTCAGCGCCGCGTTCTTGACGCGCTGGCCGTTGACGAATGTGCCATTGGCGCTGCGGGCGTCCTGGATCTGCACCCCCTCTGGCATCGGCATCAACGTCGCGTGGTGGCCCGAGGCCAGCATGTCGGGGATGACGACGTCGTTGTCGGGGGCGCGGCCGACGGTCGTCGACCCCGGCGGTGCCGCAACGGATGCGCCCGTCCGACGGAAGCGCCTCACTGTGGTGGAAATGCTCACCACGTCTGTCCTGCGGCCGGCCTCCTGTCTCATCCGCGTCGTCGGCTGATTGTCCGGTCGCGGGACGGAGCCGAGTTCGAACGCCAGCCGCGGGCCATCGGGGCTGCCGATGTGGATGGTCTCCCCGCCGCGAATGTCCACGGAAGGGACCCGCTGGTGCCCGACGAATATCCCGTTCGAGCTTTGGTTGTCGATCGCGACCCAGTGACCGACGAGGTAGCGCAGCACCACGTGAGCCCGGGAGACCCCCGGGTGCGGGATACGGACGTCGGCACGGACATCGCGCCCAATCACCACGTCGCGACCCGGCGCGAACGTGCGCTGCCAACCACCGGAGTAAACGATGATCGTGGGCGGCAGCGGCCGGCTCATCTCGACAATCTATCGGCGCCCGCTTCAGAAAACCTCCATTCCCTCAGAGGGGGGCTGCAGACTCATCGCATGACTTAAGGACCGGAAAGAACGCCCGGCGAATCCACGAGGACGACAAGAGTCATATCCAATGAACGGGCTTCACGCACTCAACCCCGGTGCACCCGGCGACTGCGCGTCTTCATGTATCGTGCTGCGATTCAAGACATTTCACCAGACGCGTTTCATCGTCATCGGCATCGTGGCCGCCGCGGCACCGGTTGCTACCCGGGGGTCTGCGACTAGGACCACGCGTCGATCACCGCGGAGAGCGCGGCGGTGAACAGAACGGTCGCGACACTCAAGTAGACGCCGTAAAACCGTCGCAGCCAGGGATGCAACAGCTTTGACAGGAACCAGACCCCCAGTCCCACCATCGAGATTCGCAGTCCACGCTCCAGCAGCGTCCAGCCGGCCAGGTTCCACAGGCCGATTGTGTGCTCACCGGCGGCGCGGGCATACACCTTGACAGGGGATGCCCGACAACGCTTGATGCATGATCGCGCTCGGCCCGGCGGCCAGCTGGTTGAAGGCCGTCGCCATCCGCGTGGTAGTTAAGGCCACGGGCAACAAAACATGGCGCGACGCCATCCACGCGTTGGTGAGCACGCCGAGCACCGAGCCGGCGATCACCGCCGCGGCCCACGGCATCACACGGCGCGGGACGGCGGCGGCGAGCATTACCAACGCCATCTCGACGACGATGAACCAGCTCAGCGCCTCGGCGAAACCCCATAGGAACGCCAGCAGCAGGCCGTACGGGCTGGTGACGAGTCGGGCGATCGCCGACCAGACACGTGATTGGCGCTCCCCCGCGGGGTATTCGTCACGCATTGTGACCACCATGCCCCAGTGACGGGCCAAAATGAACTGCACCGCAACGGAACTCGCCGGTCTTACGGTCAGGCATCCGAGGTCCTTGGGGATCGATCACGACGGTGCGGCCTTGAGCCAGTGCGGGTTTGGCGGCAGCGAGCACAACCACACGGTCTGCCACAGGTTGTGCCGCAATGTGCAGGCGAGCATCTCGCCGCTCATCCGAGGAGATACGCCAGCGGGAGAACGAGTAGGAGCGAATCGATCCGGTCAAGCAGACCTCCGAAGCCGGGCAGCCATGAGCCGGCGTCCTTGACCTGGGCCTGCCTCTTCACCATCGACTCGACGAGGTCGCCGAGCACGCCGCCGAACGCGACCGCGACGAGCAGGCCAATCGAGATGGTGCCGAGCAACGTGAGCACCAGAAACGCCCCTATGATCGCACCGACCAACCCGCCGATTGTCTTGTTGGGACTCAAGGGGTCAACGGCCGGCGAGCCCAGCGAAAAGGGGCGCAATCCGTTTCCACCGCACCACGCGGCGACGTCGGTGGCAGCGGCGGCGAAGCACACCAGATACGCGTCCGCCCACAACATCACCAAGGTGCGCCAAGGACCAGCAGATCCACACCGAACCGAACGCGGTGAAGGTGGTGCGCCTGCCACCATGTTCGACGTCACCGCTGAACACCGAGGGGCAGCGCACAGGCGAGCACGACGATCGGCGCGAGAGCCAACAGCGATGGACGCAGCCAGGCTGCGAGCGGATACAACACAGCCAGGCCCAGCAGCAAGCCGGTGTCGACTCTGCTCGGTTTGACCAGTCGCGCGTATTCCATCACCGCGACGACAGCCAGTGCAGCAGCCAGCACCGCGGTGGTGCCTCGGCCGATCCAGATCGGGCTGCCGACTACCGGTGCGATCAGCACCCATGTTGTCCACTTCTGGATCAACTCCCGCCTGCGCGATGCAAGCACCGCGATACCACCGATCACCAGGATCACCACTGTGACCCACATGAAGAACACAGATCGGGCGTACAGGTGGATGTGCAGCGGACCCAGGTCGAAGTTGAGCGGCATCCGGCGATCGATGTGAAGGATCCGCAGGTAATAGTCGACGAGCATCAGTGTGGCCAGCTCAGTTCATGGTTCGGGCCCGCGAACCACAGCTCACAGAAGGCGCCACGGCCCACCAACTCGATCAAGCGGTAACGGCCGAACCGCGTCCCGTCCACATCAGCCTCCCGCCAAACTGCGGTTGAGCACACGATAGGGCGTGCTGACAGATCCTGGAACCGAAAGCGAGACAATCGCATCGGCGTTCAGCAACACGCCGCCCACGTCAGTCAGGCCTCAGCGATACCGACGCCGCGCAGTCGCGCGGGGCTGCCGAGCCGGGCTGCCCACCCATCAACGCGGCGCCGGCCGCGGCCAGCGCACCGACGGTCACCGTCGACGCAAGAACCCGCTCTTGCCCTGGTGAGCGCTTCCCGTGCTTGGTGTCGCCAGTGCGATGAGTACAGGCCGCCCGGATGGCTACCGATCCCAAGATTGTGCCGGGCGTGTTGGGCGGTCGTAGTTAGTTTGCGGAAGACCCTGGAGAATCCTTGGAGGATACTGGCAGGCTGTCGGTTCAACCATCGCTAGGCAGCAGTGCAGCGGTGGGCCAACACTTTCGACATTGGCCTTCCCGACTCCACGGACACAGCCGATCGCGTTGCCCACGACCGCATTGACCGGGCCTAAACGGGCCTTGATGCCTACTACAGCAAGCTGGCTTGCCATCAAGCAACCGGTGCGCGATGGTCGTTGCTCACGGCAAGATCAGACCACCTGTGGATCTTCGTTGGCGTGTCGCCGTGTCCGCTCCCACGGCCAGGTCATCAGGGCCCACACGACGAGGATGATCGTGATTTCGGTTAGCAGGTACAGCGGCCACGGGCCCAATACGTCGAGCAGTGATGCGGTGGGGGGTTTCCGGTTGAGATAGCCGTAGTTGGTTCCCGCGATCGCGTTGAAGGTGAAGGTGAATGCCGCCCATCCGAGGGTCGCGATGACCGCGAAGCGGTAGCTGCGCCACCGCGGCCGCATCCCACGTCCCCACGTGAGATAGATGGCCGCCCATACGACGAGCAGGTGAAGCGCAAAGAACGTGAGGAAACCGTGGTGGGGAAAATCCGGCGCGCCGACGTCCGGTGTGATCAACGCCTGTGAGCTTAGGACGAGGCCCCAGTAGTAAGTGAGCACGAAGGCCCAATGTCGCTGCGACCACAAAGCATAAGCCGCCGTGACTTCCGCGAGATCGCATAGCTGCAGCGGCACCGAACCGTCAATGGTGGGCTGGATCAATTTGTAAACCAGGGCCACGACGAATACCGCCAGCATCAGAGCCCCAAGGACGCGGCCGAGGAGGCGGGCCTGCGATTCGGTCTGCCGGCGTCCGATCCAGACCAACGCGGCGGACCCGATCACGAACAACCCGAGCGCCGCACAGTGCGATGGGCCGTACGCCGTGAACTCCCGTTGTGCAGAGAACAGCTCCATCAACACCCCCTGTTTGATCGCACACTATTGCCTTCAGGCATACGCTGGCCCAACTTGCCTCAGATCAACTGAGAAATTGATTGCTGTCGTGGCCCGATCGGCAACGTCGCGGCGTCAGCAGACCGTGAAGAGCTCGAGCTGGATGTTGTCAGGGTCGCGAAACACCACGGTCGCGAACGCGAACGGCTCGTCCCCGCTTCTGATGCCGGAGTGCTTGATGCCAAGCTCGTCAAGCCAGGCTGTCCATGCCTCAAGGTCCGCACGTGCGGCCACATTGAGTCCCACATGGTCCAAGCCGGTACGGGCCTCGTCGAACTGCTCACCGCCATTGGCAGTGTTCGTGTGCAGCCCAATCATCAGACCCGAGCGCGGCTCCACGAGCAAAACACCGTAGCCCGTCTCCTCCCGTTCATAGTGCGGGAATTTCATCGGCACGCGGTCCGCCACGAACAGTCGCTGGTACCACACCACGCTGGCTTCAATGTCGCGCACCGTAACAGAGAGGTGGTGTATCCCAGTGACGCGCGGGGCGGTGTCCTCGCTCATGTCTGGCTCTTTCGGTTGTCCACTCGAGACCCCGGCCTGTAACCGTGGAGGTTCCGGCGTATGCCGTGCAAATCAAAGCAACTACTGGTGCAGCTGCTGAGAGTACAAGAAGCCAATCGGGCACACCAGATATCGAAAGCGCCGGTTCTACTGGTAACTCTCGATATTCGTTCCCACCCTATTTGACGCGTCGACGGTCGCGCCGGCCGAGGCGGGCTGTCAGGGGCCGGCCCAGCTACTTAGGAAGGCCTCGGTGACGATGGCGGCATTGTCCGCTGCAATTTGCTTGAAGACCAAAAACGTGAATGGGTAGCCCGGCAGAGGAAGCGGGTCGCCGGGCCCGTCGGACATGCCGCGGATGCCTAGGAACCGGATGCCGTGCGCATCGGCAACCGGTTGCGCCGCCGCGGTCTCCTGGTCGACCGCATCTACGGGCGGATTCGCGGTCGCAAAGAACCCCGTGATGTTGCTGAGGAGTCCTTGGGCCAGGAAGGGTCCCAGCGCCTGGAGGAAGTTGCCAGTGAATAGAGGTGAGAAATCCGGTGCGGCAAAGGGCTGGGGGCCGAAAATAACCCCGCCAAAGGGGATTCGGGGAAAGCCGTACCGTTGTTGTTGTCGGCGGTTGAGCCATCGCCGCCGACGAATAGTTGCGGCTCGCGATTGAGGTCGATCAGCGGGAAACGGGCGAGGGGACCGCACAAATGACAAGCCGGATCTCCAATGCTGTCGGTCCTATCCAGTTCGACGTTGAGTGTGTTGGCTGCGGCGAGCATGCTGGTATCGACCGCGTGCCATGTTGCGCCGTCGTCGGAGGTCCATCGGGCCGGTACAGCAACATCGCCGATCTCGGTGCGGCCGGAGCCACCGGCGACGCCCGAGAAAACCATTGCGTCGATGGAGATGCCGGACGCGGGCGTGAAGTGGTCGAGTGCTGTTTCGGTGGGTTGGGTGGCGTTCACCATGCCAATGCCGGTCATCGCCACGATGACCTTCTTGCCGTCGATTGAGCCGAGGTAGAAGTGGTGACCGTTGACGACCACGGTGGGGTTTGGGTCCAGCGTGGTGCGGGCGAGAATGGCGTCGACTTCGGCCGGAAGGGCGGTCAGGACCAAGGTGCGCTGTTCGGATTGCACGCCTTGCTGGCCCGAGGGCTGCGTGTTGGCGGCCAGCGCCTGACTCGTCGTCTGAACGTTGACCGGTGTGTCGGTTTGAGACGGCGATGCGAACGCGGTCTCGAACTCGCGTCGCGCGAACGCGACCACAACGATGGAGTATCGGCCGGTGCGCCCGGCGCGTTGCTCGCGGCCAACGGATTGAGGAAACTTCGCAGCAGATTCGATACCACGGCGGTGATCACACGGACGGGATCGACGGCGACTGCTGCAGCGGCGGCCGGAGCCCGTTGCGAAACCAGCGTCGCCGCAGTCGGCCCGCGGCGGCCGCATACTTCGCGACAGGAGTATCGCCAACCGTCGACGTCACCGACGACGAGTCATTCGACACCGCAAGTGATGTGACCGTCGAGTTCAAGGGCCGTTGTGTGGCCGTGGCGACGGCAGTGTTTGACCGCGATTTACCGCCGGACCGAATGACGGGCGTTGCCGTGGCGGGGGGTGCGCTTCTCGACCCCTTCAGCGTCGTGAGTCTGGCGTGGACGGCGTAAGGGTGCCGGTCGGTGTCGTTGCGCTGATCTGGGCACCGCCGGTACTCGCTGCCGCGCCTGCGGGACCTGATGTCGTCGTAGAGCCGGTGGATGTCGAGGTGATGGTCGATGTTGACGCCGAAGAGGCAGCCGACGTCTTCGAAGGCGTCGAGGATGCGGCAGAGCGGGATGTACCGGTGTTCGGGCTCGCCGACGACGACGAACCCGAGGGGGCAGCCCATGCCATCCCCTGGATGGTGAACAAAACTGAACCCACACCCAATGCGACGGCCAGCCCGCCAATCCGACCCGCGTACGCGTCGCTACGTACTCAGCAGTTATATCGCTGACGGTGAATCGACATGCCGGCAACAGCAAGAATGCCGCAATTTGCGATATCAATGTCAATCTATCCGGCTAAGTAATATTTGCGATGTCAAAAATGGTGCTAGAGAGTGCGGCGCCTCATCTGCCCTTTGGGGCGCTTCACGCGTTTGACCGGATCCCGCGTCGTGCCCGAGGCGATTTCGTCGCGAAGCTGTTCGATACTCGACAACTCGGCGTACAGGCCGCGGATGGCGTAGTCGAGCACCGCCAGTGAGATGCGCTGGTCGGGATCTTCGGTGATGCCGACCTCACGTGCGCGCTGTCGACTCCATAACGCCTCGTCGAGGCGCGCGCGCGTCGTCTCGAGGTGACGATCGAGTGCGTCCGCAACGCGCTCAGGGTCCTCCCCGCGAGCTAGCCACGTCCTCAGGATGACCGGGTGTTTGATAACGACCGGGTCATTGCTGGGGAAGCGCTGCACCCACCTGCGGAGGGCCTCAAGGCCGGTCGGTGTCACCTCGTAAAGGGTGATGGCGCGCTTTCCGGTCTGTGCGCCTGTTTCCTTGACCATCTGCCGGGCCAGGAGGCGGTCGAGCTCACGCCGGACATGACTCACCGACGGCGACCAATAGAAGTACCCGACCGAGAACTCGGCGCGGAGTTTGATTTCGCCCGCGGTGAGCTGCTCGTCGTTGGCGGCCAGCACACCCAGGACGAGGTAGGCGGTGGTAGGCAGATCGCCTGTGCGGGGCATCGCTAGTCCTTGGTGAAGTACGGCAGCGTCAAATCCGGGTTCACCGAACAGAACTCGACTCGCACCAGGAGGCCGACCCTCAGCTCGTCGGCGGCCACTCCGATGATGTTGGTGAGCAGCTGGTAGCCCTCACGCAACTCCACGATCGCCGGCGCATACGGCGGCGCGAACTCCGCGGTGACCGGCCGGTAAACCACCGTCCAGCTGTAGATCTCACCGAGGCCGACGCTCGCCATCCAGTCGAGTCGAAACGACAGACAGAACCGGCAGTGTTCGGACGGCGGGAAGGTGGCCTGGCCACAATCCGCGCAGCGCTGGTAGCGTAACTCGTGTTTCGCACAGCCTTCCCAGAACGGTGCGCTAATCGGGCTCTCGGCGTGTGGCACACGACCGGATTGCGGTTGCAGGATGTGTTCTGACGTCATCTCGGCTGGTCTCCAAGCAGAAGCACAGTGGTGAACATCGCGCCCGCTCCGCCGTTGCTGCACAAGGCGATATGGGCGTCGGGCACCTGCAACGGGCCTGCATTGCCTCGCAGCTGCTGAACCGCGCGGATCGCGCGCTGCATCATCTGGGGATTCGTGCCCGCGTGGCTGAACGACATGGTTCCGCCGTCGGTCGTGACGGGGTGGCTGCCGTCGATGGCGATATGCCCGTCGGCGACGAATGGGCCGCCGTCGCCGTCCGGGCAGAAGCGGAATGCCTCCAGTTGCCTGATGATCTCGAAGGAGAACGGGTCGTAGAGTTCGAGCACGTCCACCTCGTCACGGTCGACGCCCGCGTGGGCGAATGCGAGGTCGGAAGCGCGTCGTCCGACGACGCCATTCGGGTCGGTCCCCGAACGCCCGGTCAGATCCCAGGCCGGCGGGTGCTGATAGGAGGGTCCGTAGAAGTCAAACCCGCTGCCAAGCACATAGACCGGCGGCCGGGCGACGTCGAACTTCTCTACGTTGGCTACCACCAACGCGCATCCGCCCTCCGACGTGGTGGCGCAGTCGAGCAGATGGAACGGGTCGGCGATGGGCCGGGAGGCGGTGATGTCATCCGCCACGAATGGGCCACGTTGGTAGTAAACGGCTTCGGGATTGCGCGCCCCGTTGTTGCGGATCGTCGCCGCCACGATGGACAGCTGTTCGCGGGTCGTGCCATAAACATGCATATGCCTGCGCGCGATGAGTGCGAACTCCGCGGCGGTGAACATGCCCCATGACGCAACGAACTCGTTCTTGGGCCGTGTCCAAGGAGCCGTGGCTTCGTGCTCGCGGTACTCGCCGGCTTGGGCGGCGACCAGGACGACGGCCTCGGCCAGACCGTTCTCGATCGCAGCGGCCGCTTCGGTGATCATGCCCAGCCCGAAACCGAAGCCCTGCCAGGCCGGCCCGAGTCGCAGGTCGTAGATCAACGTCGTGGACAGCTCGCCGGAGGTGATGCCGTCGACGGAGTCCAACTCGATTCCCGCATCATCGAGGGCTCCATGTACCGCTTCGAGGGCCAGGCTTCTCGAGGTCTCGCCATCGAGCCGTCGGCCCTGTTGTGTGTTGTACACACCGACGATGGCAGCGGTCCGTTTCCGTGCGCTCAATTGGTCTCCGATCCTGCGGGGCTTCAGTTTTCGTCGGCGACGACGCCAAGATAGGTGCCCACCACGTCGTAGTTCTTGGCGTCGCGCACAATCGTGCCGATTTTCTTGGTGCGCGGATCCGCACAAGGTGCACCTGTGGCGACGACGTCGATGCGGACGTCGACGGGTCGTGCGGTTTCGGTGTCGGTGATCTCGACCATCATGGCGACGGCACGTTCGGTGCCATCCCACGCGACACCGGTGATCCGGTGCCGTGCAGTTAGTTCCATCACCACCGAATCAGTCCGCAACAGGAAGCGAACCGGCGCGCACAACTCGTCGGCGCGCGGCGGAATACAGAGCGTGACGGCCATGTCACAAGCCTGCCGGTCGGTCGCTGATCGCCCCGGCTGCCCGCAGGGTGGCGAGATCATCGTCGGTCAGCCCCAGTAGGTCCGTCAGAACCTCCCTGGTGTGTTGACTGTAAATCGGAGGCGGCGTTCGAGCCCAGCGGCGCGGTCTGCCGACGAAGGTGAAAGGCATTCCCGTGCAACGGTAGGAACCCACGACGGGGTGCTCGACGGTCTCCCAGAATCCGCGGGCGAGGAGATGTTCGTCGTCAAGCAGCGCGGGCGGGACCAAAACGGCCGAGGCTGCCACCCCGTACTTGCGGAGTGCCCGCACCGCGTCGGAGACGGTCTGCTGGGCGGTCCAGTCGCTGAGTAGCTTGTCGATCTGGTCGGCTTGAGAACGCCTGGCGGGCTGCGTCATCAACGCCGGGTCGCGTCCGAGTTCCGGTCGACCGATCAGAGTCGCCAGGCCGGGCCACGCCGCGTCGTCGAGCAGAGCGACGGCCACCCAATCGTCTTCTCCGCGACACCGGTACACGCCCTGCGGGCTGACTCCTGGTCCGCGGTTCCCGGCCCGGTGCAATTCGATACCGTTCTGGGAGTACTCCAGGACCATCTCGGCGGCGATGTTCAGTGCCGACTCCACCATGGCCGACTCGATCTGCATGCCCACCTCAGTCCGGTCGCGCACCGCAAGCGCCGCAATCGCCGCGAACGCCGCATGCAAACCGGCGACCGGATCGCAGACACCCCGCGGAATGATCGGTGGGCCGTCGAGATGCCCTGTCATCCAGGCCATTCCTGTGGCCTGCTCCATGGTCTGCGCGAAGCCGACTCGGTCCCGCCACGGGCCGTCCAACCCGAACGCGGGCATTCGGACCATGATCGCTCGCGGATTGGCCGCATTGACCGCTTCCCACTCGAGATCGAAGTTGGCCATGACCCGCGGCGAGAAGTTCTCGACGACGAGGTCGCTTCGGGCGATGAGGTCTAGCGCGAGTGCGCGGCCTCGCGGCTCACTGAGCTCGATACTGATGCCGCGCTTATTCGTGTTGCTGCACAGGAAAACGGGGCCCCACTCCCACCACTGCTCCCACGTGGGCGGCCTGCCACCGGCGAATCGCATGCCATCGGGCCTACGGACACCTTCGATCTTTATGACGTCGGCGCCCAACGACGCCAGCACCTGGGTGGCCACCGGGCCGGCCCAGAAGGCGGTGAAGTCGGCCACCCTGATTCCTGCTAGCGGAAGGGCGTCCCGTCGGCGGGAGCCCGATTCGCAGTTCCGCAGCGGCCAGTGCACGCGTCGGGTGTCCCCGCCCACATCCGGCGGCGAGGCCGGCGCCCGGGTGGTCATCGCCGAACTTCGGTAGGGCACTCGCGGCTGGACCACGCCGCGCGTGGAGTCGACGAAGACGCCGCGCTCGACGAAGTGGTCGACCGTCATCACCGAAGCGGGACTGCCAATCGGCGCGACCGGGATGCGCAACGCCACCGCGAGGTCCAGGATCTCGTCGGTGGTGCGGGTTTCCGTCCAGCGCTGCACCATCGACAGGAACTCATCGCGGCGGCGCACCCGTCCGGGCATCGACGCCAGATCGTCGTCGTCGAGAAGATCCGGCCGGTCGATCAGCACCAGGAAGTCTTGAAACTGTTGAGCGGTGATGGTGCAGAACCCGATCATCCCGTCGGCGGTCGGCACGATCGACGGCAGCTCCAGACTGCGCTGGGTCAACAGTGAATCGTCGCCGAGCACGCTCGCCGACATCGCGGAAAGACTGCCCATGGCGACAACCATCGACTCGTACATCGACACATCGATCACCGCGCCGCCGCCGCCGTTGCTCGCGTGGCGGACCGCCGCCGCGGCCACCACCGCGGCGAATGTCCCTGCCAGCCATTCGCCGATGCGGCCCCCGGCCTGCAACGGTTCCGAGCCCGGCCAGCCGCGGCTCGCGACCGAGCCGCAGAGAGCCTGGAGAATGAACTCGTTGGCGACGATCTGCTCGTCGACGTATGGGCCGGTGGTACCGAACGGCGATATCGCTGCGACCACCGCCGACTGCCCGACGCGCGCCGTGAGGTCGTCGAGGGACCAGCCGTCGGTCAGGTCGGTGAGCACGAGGTCGGCGCCCGCAATCAGAGCCGATACCTCATCATCGCCGCGCAGCACGGATTTCTTGGCTGCGGCCAGGTAGCCGAACAGCGCGCCCGCAGTGCCACCTGCAGACCACTGTCGCATCGGATCACCTTGGGGAGGCTCGATTTTGACGACGTCAGCGCCTGCGTCCGCGAACATCTTGCCGCAGTAGGACGCGGCGATGCCGCTCGACAATTCGACGATCCGCCAACCCTCGAACGGCGCGATTGCCTGCCCGCCGTCAGCCACGCGTTCGACCCCGCTCAGTTGCCGAGGGCTGTAGCACGGTCGGCGATCCCGGCGGCCTCTACTGTGAGCGCCGCGGCCTGCCTCTCCCGCGCGAACGTCGTCATGCGTGTCCACGCCTCACGGTCGCGCTGACTGGCCTTGTGCCCCACATGTGTGACCACATCGACGTCGGTCGCCTGCGAACGCAGATATCCAGCGCGCGCATGGTCTTTCGGGATGTAATTGAACGGGTCGAACGAGTAGGCTGCCATCGCGTTCTCATGCGTGATCTTGTTGATCACCGCGTCGTCGAGGTGTCCCGTCGTGTCGATGACATCTTCGGGCGCGAACGGCCAGTTGCTGTCGGAGTGCGGGAAATCCGACTCCCAGCACAGCATGTCCTCGTTGAACCAGTCCATGTTCTTCACACCGACCTTGTCGCTGATAAAGCAGGTGTAGAAGTGTCGCTTGAAGACATCGACGGGTCCGCTGTATCCGTCGGGGAACTTCGCCTGCGTCCATCCGGAGTGGCGGTTGTACACGTGTTCCGCTCGCCAGAGGAAGTACGGGATCCAGCCCACATCTCCCTCGGTGAGCGAGAATTTGATCTCGGGGAAATCGACGTAGAACTCGGCCCACAGCAGCTCGACGAACGTGAACATGCTCATCATCGACGAGGCAGTCATCGCGACGCTAGGGGGCGCATCCAGCGACATCATCGGCGACCTCGACGACGAGCCGACATGGGTGCACAACACCGTCTTGTTCTCGCACGCCGCCTCGAACAGCGGGTACCAGTGCTTGGTGTGAATGCTCGGCATGTCGAGCGCCTCGGGGTTCTCGGAGAACGTCACCGCGTGGCAGCCCTTGTCGGCCAGTCGCTTGATCTCCTTCGCCGCTTCGGTGACGTCGAACAGCGGCAGGATGCCGCACGGGATGAACCGGCCCCGATAGGCACCGCACCATTCGTCGACATGCCAGTCGTTGTAGGCCTTGATCATGACCAAATTGGCCTCACGGTCCGGACCCTGATTGAGGACCTGGCCCGAAAAGCCGGTGAAATTGGGAAAATTCAAGCCCGCGAGCTGGCCGCCGGCGTTCATGTCCCGCACCCGCTCGTCGACGTTGAAACAGCCCGGCCGCATCTCGTCGTAGCGCGATGCGTCGACGTTGTACATCTCCCGCGGCTTGCCTGCCACGGCGTTGAGCCCCATGTTCCGTCCGCGGATCTCGCCGTAGTACCACTGCTGGACGCCGTCTGGCTCCAACACCACGCGCGGTGCGTTCTCCTTGTACTTCGCCGGCACGTGGGCGTCGAACATGTCCGCGGGCTCGGCGATGTGGTCGTCGACGCTGATCAGGATCAAGTCGTCTTTGTTCACCGATTCGCACCTCGAATCTCACCGCGCTTGAACTCGAATTTAGTGACTAGTAGACAATGATTTGGGTCACACTGTCAATCGGGCAGACAGTCGCCCCACTCCTCGGGAACCCGGAGTCAGGACCGAAAGTTGGACCATCACCTGCGGTAATAGTCGTCGGCCAACCGGATTGTCTCAATAGAACTGACGCTCGACCCGTCCGTCATACTATGACTAATAGTGACTGATGTGAGGCTTAGGCAAAGCCCTAACCGGCCTCACCCGCTGTCGGAGGATTGCGTGATGTCATTGCGAAGGCGTCGGGCCGGTGCTAGGACCGCACCGTGACTACGTCACCCGACTCATTCAGCACCTACGGCGTTGGCGGCGTTCGCATCGTCGCTGACCGCCTTGGCGATCCACTCGCGCCAGCCGTGGTGTTCCTGCACGGCGGCGGCCAGACCCGCCGCTCTTGGAGCCGAGCGGCTGCCGCGGTGGCCGAGCGGGGGTGGCAAGCGATCACTGTCGACTTGCGCGGCCACGGCGAGTCCGACTGGTCCAAAGACGGCGACTATCGCGTCACCAGCTTCGCCGGTGATGTGATCGAGGTGATGTGTCAGCTGCCGCCGAGACCGGTGTTGGTCGGTGCCTCCCTGGGTGGATTCACGGCGATGCTTCTTGCCGGGGAGCTTTCGCCGGCCACGGTGCGCGCAGTCGTTCTCGTGGACATCGTGCCGAACATGGACCCATCCGGGGCAACCCGCATACACAGCTTCATGAATGACCGCATGATGTCAGGATTCGACTCACTGGAGGAAGTCGCTGACATGATCCAGGAGTACAACCCGCATCGGCCCCGCCCCACCGATCTTGACGGACTTCGGACAAACCTGCGCCGCCGCGATGGTCGCTGGTACTGGCATTGGGATCCGAAGTTCATTGATGGCACCTCGGCGCGCCCTCCCATCGAAGTAACCGAGGTCGATCGGCTTCACGCGGCGGTTGAAGCGATTCTCGGCACCGACGTACCCATGCTTCTTGTGCGAGGCCAGATGAGCGATCTCGTCACTAAGGAGCGAGCCGACGAGTTTCTTTCCCGCTTCCCGGCGATTGACTTTGTCGATGTCGGCGGCGCCGGGCATATGGTCGCCGGGGATCGCAACGACCTCTTCGCCGGGGCAGTCGTGGAATTTCTCGCCCGCCATGCCGAGGACCGGTGACCCGATCCTCGTTCCGTTACAGGCAGGAGAACCGCATGCGCGCTAAACGCATCATGGCGAACCTTCGAGTGGCTGACGTTGATGCGGCAAAGACCTTCTACACCGACTACCTCGGGCTGAGCACCGAGGAGTTCAACATGGGATGGGTGGCCCGCTACACCTCTGCCGACAGCGGTGCGAACGTCCAGCTCGTCACCCGCGATGCCAACGCACCCGAAGACGCGGTCATTTCCGTTCACACGGATGACGTCGAAGGTGCCTACGCAGAAGCTCAGAAACTCGGCTACGAGATCGTGCATCCGATAACCACCGAGCCATGGGGGGTGCGCCGGTTCTTCGTCCGAGCACCCGACGGCAATGTAATCAACATCGTGAACCATCGGGACTAACGCAGCGGCTGGTCCGATCGGAGCCGGTACAGCACTTAGACGTACGTGCTGCCGTTGTTGCGGTTGCCGTTGCTCAGTGAGGCCACAACAGTGATCGCAACCCCGGATGATGCGAGTGCCATGGTCCGCGTTCCGGGGGCGCCATGACAATCCTGACAAACCCCACGATGGGGATTGACCTGCGTGCCGGGGTAGGAGTAGAACATTTACTGCTCCGTAGGTCCTCTCCGAGGGGAAGCCCGGTCGCGAATGGTTTTCGCGCCGAGAATTGATTCTCGAGAGGGTTGCCGAGCGCACAAATTGGCAGAGGGTATTCCGCACAAGGGGTATTGCGATGCAACAACAACATCCGGGAAACGAGAATCGGTTCGCCGTTGTGCAATCCAGCGGCGCAGACGGCAAGGAAGGCGTCGAGCAGGCGCTAGCTGCTGGCCCGCAGCGGGTCGGCTGGTTCCGCTTTTACTTCGACGACGACCGCTGGGAGTGGTCGCCCCAGGTCGAGAAGATGCACGGCTACCTACCGGGCTCGGTCACCCCGACCACCGAAATGGTGCTGACCCACAAACACCCCGACGATTACCGTCAGATCGCTGACACCCTCGATGTGATCCGCCAATCCCGTCAAGCGTTCAGCAGCCGCCACCGCATCATCGACACACAAGGCCGAGTCCATCACGTTGTTGTCGTTGGGGACCTTCTGCGGGAGGTCGACGGGACGGTGACAGGGACGCACGGCTACTACGTCGACGTCACACCGTCGGAACGGGAACGCCAGGACGAGGTGACCGCCGCCGTTGCGGTAATCGCCGAGGCCAGGGCAGACATCGAGCAGGCCAAGGGCATGTTGATGCTGGTCTACGGGATGGATGAAGCGGCCGCGTTCGAACTGCTCAAATGGCGATCTCAGGAGACCAACGTCAAGCTGAAGCTCCTTGCCGCACAGGTAGCCGCCGACTTCGTCGCCCTTACCGGCAGCGATCAGCTCCCACCACGGTCCGGCTACGACAAGCTGCTATTGACCGCACACCTTCGGATCAACGCCGATGCCAGGCGGGGGGACACTATCGTCCCGCAGCCATCAGAAGACACGGGATAAGCAGCGCCCGCCACACCCCGCCACCTGCCCGCTGCCGACCGGGCCGCCTGCATACCGATCGGTTCCGGCGGTAGCGCACGGCACAACGAACCGCGGCCGTCGTCGCCACGACCGCCGGGTTGCCTCTGTGCGATCGAATTGACGCTTGGGCCTGATCGCCCCAATGGCCGTGCAGCGACTGCTTTCTCGCCTGAACGACCCGCAGCTCCTGGAGCGGACGCGCCCAATGGCGGTCCAGCCGTTCGAATTCGCTTTCCGAGCCTTCGCTGTCGTCCCACGGTTGATCGCACGTGGGGTCGTCGACATCCACGGTTGATCTAATCAATGATTACGGATTTTTGAGATCAGCTTGCTCTTGGTCAGCCCGGAATACCCCGACACCCCGAGTTCCTTGGCCCGCTTCTTTAGCTCCGCGACGGTCCAGTCGTCGTACGACCCGGATTTACCCCCCTTGCGTCCCACAGCGGACTTGCCTCGGGCGGCAGCGGCGTTGGAGATACGCGCCGCTTTCTCTTTGGAGTCCCCTTGCTTGCGCAGGTCCTCATACATCTTTTCGTTCTTGATCGACGAATTGGGCATGGCGGCGATCCTCCGGTTGGCGCGATGAGATCTGGAAGTAGTTCCCGTATCCAGTTGCAAACAAACTGCCGAATCTCCTCGACCACTCATGAGTTAACTCACGGACTCCCACCGAGCCGTCCGCGACCGCGATTGTCGGTCTGAGCGCCCGCAGATGATCGCTCTGCCATGGAAGCCGAAAATGCGTCGAGTGTTCGGCGTCATAAATCACTCGTTCGGTGGCAGTCGGTTCGGCGTCGAGCAGACCACCGCGGCGTTTGGCGGACCGGGTAAGCAGCACGAAACCGGCAGTGAAAACCCGCCGCCGAAGCCAGAATCGCCACATGGGCGGCCACGTACTCCTCAGCCGCGACCAGAAACGCACCGAGCCTGGCGACGTTTCCCTATCCGCTGTCTGACAGAGTGTCTGTACTGATGTTCGACTGCGGCGCTCTCGAAGTCCGCTGCTTCAATGGTCATTCAGTACGTCCGCGAAGAGCGGGACCTCCGCGAAGAGCGGGCCCGACGATTCACGCTGGAGCCGAAGCTAGTCACGCTGCCACGGCGGGGCGTCGCCCAACTTCGCGTAGTACTTCCCGAGGTGACTCTTGACGCGTTCGATGTCATCGTGCGCGATGTCGACCCCGCCACGCGAGCCCTGCATGACTGCAGCCGCGGCCATCACACCCCGCGGAACAGCCGTCAGGCGATCGTCGATGACATCGGCGATCAACAGCTTGTAGGCAGTGAAGTTATCCTTCTTGCCGCCGTCGTACCAGACGTGGGCGTCCCGGTACTTCTCGTTCTCGTTCGGTTCGTCGGTGGCGTGCGCCCACTGGCGAACTCGATTCTCTGCGGCAGCGCCGTCCCACTCACGATAACGACCGGCTAGTGGCAGATCCTGGAATACGGTCACGGACATAGCCTTTCACGCTCCCTTCATGATCAGCCAAACCGGTCGACTCGAGACCGGGACAGCTTCGTTCGGTTACCCGCTGTGGAGATTTATCACGCACCACGGCACGGTTTGGGCCGATGACGGCGCGGGTAAGCGCCATCGGAGTAGACCTCACGATGGCGGAAGGCGCTGGCGGTGACTGTGGCAAACGCACGACAATCAAACGAACGGTCTGTTGGGGATGCGCCCTCCCGAGCCGCGGTCTGGGTCAACTGGGCGCTGGCTCTGTTGGCGGTTCCTGGTTCGGCAGCCGTTGTGATATTTCAATATGTGCAGATACTCGGCACCGCGGCATGCAGCGATCGCAGCTGTGCTCACCTCGGCCCAGGACCCGTCGGCTTCGTCCTCGTCCAATACGGGGCGCCAGCCGTCGCGGTAGCGGCCGTCGCGGTCTCCTTCTTCACAGCCCGGCAGCGATGGGGAATCCTGGTGCCGGTGTGCGCGTGGGGACTGCTAGCCATCGCCGTCGCGGTCCTGATCGTCACATTCAGAAACTAGCCGGGGTACGTCGTTGTCATCGGTCACGACCGTCGGCTCCCGCCGTCTCGAACACCCGCGATACGCGTAGAGAACCCGGCCCACCGTTGTGAGCCGGGCCTCCGCGCTTGTTACTGTTCGGCTGCCTCGCGCTTCTCATTGGCCTTCGCGGCGCCTCGGGCGCTTTCGGCTTCGGCTTCCTTCTTCGCCGCGTCGCGCTGAGCGTCGGCCTTGTCCTGCTGCGCCTCACCCTCACTGCGCAAGTCGTCGCGGCCGGTCACCTTGCCGATGACCTCCTTGGCCTTGCCCTTCACGCCCTCGACGGTCCCTTCAATTGCCTCTTCGATTCCATTGCGCTGAGCCATGCAGCTTCTCCTCCCTGTGGTGTTGCCGCTCCCAATGCCAACCTTGGGTCGGGGGCACGGATTCCTTGCCGCGAGTTGGCTTCCCGGACCGGGTCGAAGGTAAACGCCGCGCCGCCGGCAAATCGCGCCAGTTCGTTTCAGCGCGCCACGCTGGGGAATTCCAGGCAGATGCACACGTGCTCGAAGTCGCCAATCCCGACAACTCCGCCATCGCAACCGGCGGTGTTGTTCGATATCGACGGAACCCTCGTCGACTCCAACTACCTGCATGTTCACGCATGGCAACGGGCCTTCGATCAGCTCGGATTCGGCGTCGAAGCCTGGCGGATTCACCGCAGTATCGGCATGGATGGAACGTCCCTGGTGACCTCGCTCGCTACGGATGCGCCGAATAACACCGTCGACCGTCTCAGGCAATTGCATTCGCAGTACTACCGCGACACGGTTGAGTTTCTGCGGCCGCTGCCCGGCGCGACAGCGCTCTTGGACAAGGTCGTCGCGCTCGGGCTGCAGGTAGTGCTGGCCACGTCAGCGCCCAAGGACGAACTGTCAATATTGCGACAAGTGCTGGGCCGCGACGACATCATTTCGGCCGTCACATCCTCAGACGACGTCGACGTGGCCAAACCGCGGCCCGACATCGTGGAGGTGGCGCTGGACCGAGCTGGCACCCCCTGTGATCGAGCGGTGTTCGTGGGTGACACGATCTGGGATGTCCGAGCCGCCAGCCGAGCTGGGGTGCCGTGTTTGTGTGTGCTGAGTGGTGGCATTTCCCGGCAGGAACTCGACGTCGAGGGCGCAGCCGCGGTGTTCGACAACACCCGGCAATTGGTCGCGCAGATCGGTAAGACGCCGATCGCAGCGCTGGCAGCCACAATCCGTTGAGCACGATGAAGTCGGCGTTCCGGCCGGTGGCGGCGCTCTTCGCGCTAGCCGCGCTACTCGGGCTCATCCTCACCAGCTGTCCGAGCAATCGCGACGGCATGCCCGGCCAACTCGCGTCGGCGAAACAGGAGGTCGAGTCCGCTTGTCGCTCAGGGGTTTTGGCCGTTGATTTGTGGCGCGACGGCCGATCAACGGAGCAGCTGGCCAGTGTGCAACTCGGCGATGCCCGCGACGAAGTAGTAAAGGCCTACAGGGGCATTGCAACGCTGACCGCCGACGACCCGGTCGACCTCGGACGGCAGCAGTTTCTCACCGCGTCCATGACAACGATCATCGTCCGACTCAACGCCGCGATCGCAGTAGTGCAGTCCCTCGTTGATGAACCCCCTGGCGCGGTGCATCAGCGCCTGGTGGACGCCGCCGACACGCTGAAACGGGACTACCGCTGATGAAGAACGTCTTCGCCGTCGCGCTCGGCATCCTCACCGCTATCGGAGGCTTTCTTGACATCGGCGATCTAGTCACCAATTCCGTTGTCGGTTCGCGTTTCGGGCTAGCCCTCGTCTGGGTGGTACCGGTCGGCGTGCTGGGCATCTGCTTGTTCGCGAACATGGCAGGCCGGGTTGCCGCAGTCAGCGGCCGGGCCACCTTCGAAATCATCCGCGAACGCCTGGGTCCACGCGCGGCGGCAGCCAACCTGGGCGCCTCGTTCTTCATCAACCTGATGACGGTGACGGCCGAGATCGGCGGGGTGGCGCTGGCGCTTCAGCTCGCGAGCGACGTTGGCCCCCGGCTGTGGATGCCGGTTGCCGCGTTCGGGGTGTGGATCGTGATCTGGCGGGTTCGGTTCTCGATCATGGAGAACGTGACCGGCGTTGTCGGCCTGTGCCTGATCATCTTCGCCGTCGCCGTCTTTCTGCTCGGCCCGAACTGGGCGATACTGGCGCATCAGGCAGTCGCGCCGGAAGTTCCCGAGACCGAGTCGCAGGCCACTTACTGGTACTTTGCCATCGCACTGTTCGGTGCGGCGATGACGCCATACGAAGTGTTCTTCTTCTCATCGGGGGCGGTCGAAGAGCGTTGGACGGTCAAGGATCTCGGGACTTCGCGGTTGAATGTCCTGGTGGGGTTCCCGCTCGGCGGGATCCTATCGGTCGCAATCGCTGCCGGTGCCGCCGTTGTGCTGCTGCCCGCAGGAATCAGGGTGACCTCGTTGTCGCAAGTGGTCACCCCGGTGGTCGCGGCGGGCGGCAAGCTCGCGCTTGCTTTCGCCATCGTCGGCATCCTCGCCGCGACCTTCGGCGCTGCGCTGGAAACCACGCTGTCGTCCGGTTACACGCTCGCCCAGTTTCTCGGTTGGGCATGGGGCAAGTTCCGGCGGCCAGCCGAGGCGGCGCGCTTTCACGTGGTGATGATGTTGGCATTACTGGTCGGCACGGCGGTGCTCTTCACCGGGATCGACCCGATTCTGGTGACGGAATATTCGGTGGTGTTTTCGGCCATCGCACTGCCGCTGACATATCTGCCGATACTGATCGTCGCCAACGACCCGGGGTACATGGGCGACAACGTCAACGGTGTGGGCACGAACGCGCTCGCTACGGTGTACCTCGCCATCATCCTGGCGGCGTCGCTGGCCGCCATCCCCTTGATGATCGTCACCGGGGCGGGGCAATGAACGCATCCGACAATACCTTTCCGGATGCGCCGCGACCGCGGGGGCGGCTGCTGGATGCTCGTCTACACCTGCTGGACCGCCAGTTGCTCGATGACCGCGGCGTTCCCGTCGGAATCGTGGATGACCTGGAGCTGTCGGCTGATGCGTTCGGCGACATCGCGGCCGGGGTTCGGTCGCCCCGACTCGTCGGGCTGGTGTCTGGCCATGTCATGGCGACCCGCATTTTCGGCGGCAAGCCACCGCCATCGCAGCTGCAGATGATTCCGTGGCGGCTGGTCGCCGCCATCGGCACAGTGGTACGACTTCATCGGACCGAGATATCGTTCGACGCGCTGTGGGTCGAGCATTGGCTTTGCGACCATGTGGTCGCGCGCAATCCCGGAGGTCGGCATGCAGCTGAGTGAGCTGCTCGGGTCCACGGTGCGCGACGCCGGATCGCACGAGGTCGGAACCGTTGTCGACGTTCGGCTCAACGTGACCGGAGACCTCGACGACAGCCCCTCGGCGCCAACACTATTCGGACTGATCGTCAGTCCTCGCACCCGTTCGTCATATCTGGGCTACGAACGGTCAGAGGTAAACCGCCCGATGGCGTTAGCGGCGTGGTTGAGGTGGCGTCACCGCGGTACATTCCTGGCGCTGTGGCAGGACGTCGGCGCGGTCGAGCCTCGGGTGGTCAGGCTGCGTGCCGGGTTCCACCGATACTCACCGATCCTGCGCACCGACTGACCTCAGCTCTTCGCCACCCGTTGAACGAGCCTTCGAGTCGCCTTCTCCAACACCGCCTGCGCCTGGTCGGCGTCCGAGATCCGCGCGGCCCGGCGTGCGGCGGCGGCAATGGTCATCTCCCGCTCGTAAGCGGTCACCAGACGCGGATCCACATACGACCCTCTCGCCACCGCCGGCGTATTACCCAATTCCTCAGCCACTTCCTGCATGACTTCTGACTCCACCTTCTTGATCACCTTCTTTGAAACCGGCGGGTCAGCGTCGACGAATGCCGCAGCGGCCAGCACCGTACCGTGCCACGTTCTTAAGTCTTTGACGCTGTACTCGTCGCCGACCAGCTCTTTGAACCGTGCGTTGAGATCGTCGGCGTGCACGTCGACCCAGCCGGACGGGGTGCGGCACACCAGAAATCGCTCCGACCGGTCGTCACGGCGCAGCAGTGATCGCGCTGCGCGCACCACGTCGGGGTGCTGGACCACCAGGGTTCGGCGAACCCCGCTCTTGGCCGGATAGTCGAACGCCACTGCGTCCGACCGCAGCGTGACATGTTCGCACTGTAGGGTTGCGATGCCGTAAGAATCGTTCTCCTCCGCATACTGCTCGCCTCCGGCACGGAAGTAACCACGGTCAAGCAGGTGCAACGCCAAGGCAAGAATCCGATCCCGCGTCAGCCCGGTGGTTTTCAAGTCGTCGGCGATATGAGCGCGCCACGCAGGCAGTTGCCTGGACAACTCCAGCACCCGATCAAACTTCTCCTCAGCACGCTCTTCCTGCCATTGGCCGTGATACAGATACTGGCGGCGCCCGGCGACGTCGGTCCCAACGGCCTGGATATGGCCGTTCGGATGGGGACTGATCCACACCTTCTTCCACGCGGGCGGGATCACCAGCTCCCGTATCCTGCACAGAGCTGCATCATCGACGAGCGGTTCGCCGTCCGGGGCGCAATATGAGAACCCTTTTCCGCGACGAATTCGCGTGATGCCAGGACGGTCGAGCACGCTACGCCGCAAGCGCACGACCCGACCCCGCGACCAGCGAATACACCACGGGCACAGGAGTACCCGGCCGGTCACCGGCCTACACGAGAACTGGCGCCGTTAATCATCGGCAAATGGGGGTAGCCTGCTCCGCGTGAGCCGCACAGCCGTGCTTGTGATTGACATGCTGAATGCCTACCGGCATCCGGATGCCGATCGGTTGGCGAGCAACACTGCCGACATCATTGAGCCGCTAACGGAGCTCATCGCGAGGGCGCGCACCGACGAGGACGTCGACGTGGTCTACGTCAACGACAACTACGGGGACTTCACGGCGGATTTCGCCGAAATCGTACGGTCCGCCCGCAACGGCGCCAGACCCGATCTTGTAGAACCTGTTGTCCCACAGTCTGATTGCCTTATTCTCACGAAAGTCCGGCACAGCGCGTTCTACGCAACAGCCTTGGATTACCTGTTGGGGCGGCTGGAAACGACACGGATCGTCTTGACCGGCCAAGTCACGGAGCAATGCATTCTCTATAGCGCGCTGGACGGCTACGTAAGGCATTTCGACGTCGTCGTGCCAACCGATGCCGTCGCCCACATAGATCCCGAACTCGGCGACGCTGCATTGAAGATGATGAGCAGGAACATGCGTGCCGAGCTGAGGCCAGCCGCCGATTGCCTGCGTTAGACTAGGTGCAGTCGCGTGTAAGCGATTGAATCCACCGCGCACGGGTCCCGACCTAGGCAAGAAAACCTCGCAGCTCTGCGACAGTTCGCCGATGACAGGAGGCGTCGCCGTGTCGGGGCCGGACCACGAAAATGTCGTCGACAGCCAACCACGCGTGGACGAACTGCGAACCGTCGACTGCTCAGCACTGCCCTCGATGTTGGCCGGTAATGTCGACGGGCCCACTATGGCGATGGAGTGGCGAGCCGCCGACTTCATTCTTGACGATCAGTAGTACACCGTAGAACTACTTGACCCCGACCAGATAGAGGTCGGTCCGATGATCGAGGTGATCATCTCGTTGCCTAGCGCGCGCCGGTGCCCCACTGGATGACTCGGATCGGCGGGCGCGGCGGCGTCACACCTAGCGACCCTACCGCGGATTCGATAACAATTCGATCACCGTGGAGATCACGATCAATTAAGGCTTGCCGGCAAATCGTGAGAGTTCTCAAGATCTGCCCGCCGATTTGATCGATGGCTTACCGGAATCGGCCCATTTTGAGGGCTATCTCACGCCGCCGACCTGTAACGCCGGCGCTGGGTATTCGGGCCGGCTGCAGGGTGAATTCGCTCGGTTTTCGCTTCGGCTACCTTGGATTTCGGGACGGGGAAATCAGCGACCGAATCGTAAGTCGAAAGAAGAAATGCTCATGAAATTCACTGGTATCACTGCGCGCCGCCGCATCGCCGGCGTCGCATCCGGCTGCCTGCTCGGGGGCGTGGCCGCAGCAACCATCGCCGCGCCCACCGCGGCGGCAGCGCCCGAGGTGTGCACCGCCGGTGGGGTGTCCAACACCGTCAGCACGACGCTGGGCTCCGCGCGTGCTTACCTCGACACTCACCCCGGCGCTAATCAGGCGGTGGCGGCGGCGTCGACTCAGCCGCGTCCGCAGGCCGCCGATACTCTGCGCGGCTACTTCACCGCCAATCCGCAGGAGTACTACGATCTGCGGGGCATCCTGGCGCCGATCGGCGACACCCAGCGGCAGTGCAATGTATCGGTGCTGCCGCCGGACCTGGCGTCGGCCTTCAACGAGTTCATGGCAGGCTGATCGCAGTACTACGTCCCGCCGTCGCAGCCACCGGCTGCGGCGGCGGGTTGCGGCGTGGCTCGGGACACGCGAGCGCGGCTTTCACGCTGCCGGTTTACGCACATAGTCGGGACGACACCCTGAGGGCTGTCGAGAGCAGTTTCGGACGTGTTGATGCTGAACTCTGTCGAGTTGCAGCGGAGATTGACATGACTCGCCGGACTACTTTGACAAGACTTCGGCGTGTCGCCGCGGCTTGTCAAACTCAGCTGCATGGCTTGTGCAGAAGCCTCTCCGTGATAAATGGAGGTTCCCCCTGGTGGCGCCGCGGCAGCGGGCCGATCCGAGATTTGCACCAATATGTCTCGCTTACCGGCAACATAATCGCGCATCCACTTGTAGCCGTCCACGAAGCTTGATCCGAAAGAGCAGAACCGTTGCGCGCCCATGCTCATTCCTACTGCAAACCGTTGGAATCGGTGACCTCTGGCGGCGGGTTGTCGGCAATCCGCTCGGCTGCCTTCACGACGATGTTCTCGAACTTTCGCGGTGGCCTGACGACATCGCCTTCCAGCAGCGACACGATGAGGTTGTGGCGCTTCCCGTATCGCTCCCTTGTCTCTACAAACACCTGGTATTCAAGGTCTTTGGAGCCGTCATCGCGGATCGCGTAAGCTGTTCCCGGTTCAGAAATCGAACGCCTCGTTTCTAGCGGAGAAAACTTTCGTGCAGTAGTCCCGAAAGGCGACGGTCCGGCGCGTGAGACGCCCACGTAGGGTCACGGCGAGTAGGGCTACGTCCGGGACGTCGTCGGTTATGTCGAGTTCGCGGTATGCCCGTCCTTCGTAGCTGAGGTTGGTCCGGGACTGTTGCAGGAGCATGGACCATCCGAATCCACGCGCGACGAGCGCGCGCACGCCTTCCACGCTCGAGGTTTGGTGTACGACCCGAGGTGTCACCCCGGCAGCCGACAGGATCGCGCGATAGAAGACCTCTCCGGGTGAGATATCGATGAGGATCATCGGCTCGTTTGCGATGCTACGCAGCGTGATGCTGTGAACTTCCTGGCCGACGTAGCCCTCGGCTACAAGAACTTTCGGCCGGACTGTGAAGAGAGGGTGTGCACTAAGGCCGCCGCGCACACCGAGGTCGTACATCAGAACTACGTCGCATCGACCTTGAATGAGCCAGTCCTGCACTTCGCTGGTTGCGCCCTCCATGAAGCTGAAATTCACTGCGGGGTAACGGCTTAGGAAGCCCGACATGAGATCGGGAAGAAGCACCGGAGTGAGCACAGGGTCTAACGCAACCTTTAGTTCACCCGCCACTGCGCTGCCGACGCTAGCGGCGTTGCGTTCGAGCTCTCGCGCCCGTGCCACCAGCGACCGTAGCTCCGGGAGCAGTGCGGTACCGGCCGCGGTGAGCGTGACGCCCCGCGCTCTCACGCGATGCAGCAACCGCACTCCCACGATGTTCTCAAGCTCGGAGATCGCCACCGATACCGCTGATTCAGAGATTGGCAGCTCAGCGGCGGCCGCGGCGATCGAGCCCCGCTCGGCGACGGCGACGAAGTACTCCATCTGACGCAAGGTCATCCGCATAAAACCGACTTTAATTGAGGAAGTTCCGCCAAAACATGTATTTGACTCCGGTTGGAGTCTGGGAGAACAGTGGGAATCGAATGGGAATCGAGACGGGCAGGCCAATTCAGCGCAGTCGGCTCGCAGGATGAGAACCGCAAAGACGCGACCCGCAGGTGTCGCGACCGATCTGCATCCGGTCCGCAGTGGTAATGGCCAGCTCGGTCCTGTCATCTCATGAGAGGAATGATGAAGATGGGTCGTGTCGCTCTAATAACCGGAGCGAGTCGGGGAATTGGTGCGGCGACCGCTCTAGTCCTCGCCGAGCAGGGGTTTCGAGTTGTCGTCAACTACCGCTCCAGCGCCGAGCAGGCAGACGAGGTGGTCCAGGCCGCGACCGCGGCTGGCGGTGAAGCCGTCGCGATTCGGGCCGATGTCACCGGGGCCGACGATGTAGCCGCAATGGTGGGCGAAACCGAACAGCGGTGGGGTCGCGTGGACGTGGTCGTGCACAACGCATTGATTCCTTTTGATGTCACCTCGTTCGCCGATCTGAGCTGGGACCAACTCGGCGGCAAGCTGGACCGCGAGCTGCGTGCCGCGTTTCTGATCACCAAAGCCGTTGTGCCGGGGATGATTTCCCGTAATTTCGGTCGGCTGGTGTACCTCAGCACGGGGTTATCGCGCCGTCCCCGCGACGGGATGATCACGCTGGGCACCGCCAAGGCGGCACTGGATCAGTTCGTCCGGTACATCGCACTCGAGCTGGCGCCACACGGCATCACCGCGAACCTCGTCGCGCCGGCCACGGTTGACGAAACCAAGGTGACCGGGCAGTTGACGACCGACCAGGTGCGTCACCTCGGCGCAACCAACCCCACGGGGCGCCTTGCGCGCCCCGACGAGGTGGCCAAGACGGTGGCCTTCTTGGCAAGTGAGGAGTCCGGTTTCACCACCGGCCACTACCTGCCGGTCAACGGCGGCCTTGCCATGGATTGAACGGGACAGCGACGCATCAGATTCGGAAGGAAGGCAGTCCCCATGAACACGATCGACCTCGCAAGCCCGAGCGGGCAAGCCGTTGTCGTCGGAGCGACCGCCGAGGTCGGCGCTGCCATCGTCGCGCGGCTACGCAAAGCTAGGGTGCCGGTGGGGGCATCGCGGTCGATCCTTTTCATATCCCGCTGGACAGCCCCGCACTGCCGGCGCTGGTGCGGGCCAACAACCGGGCCCTGCAGACGATCGCCGAACAGCCCGACTTGGCCGTGGACTACATCGCCTCGTTCCTCAATCGACTGACGCGTGATGAAGCGCAGCAGTACTACGAGCGCTACATCGGCTCGGCCTGCCCCCCCGACGGCCAGGTGGACCTCAACATCGCGCAGCAAGGGATCGACGCGGTCGCGGCCGAACTCGGCGTAGCGCCTGTAGCCGCTGATCTCATCTATGCGCCGTCCGCATGAACGTCAGGACAGTCCAAACACGAAGGGTTCCAGCCATGCACACTATCGACCTGTCCTATGTCGGACATGGGTACCACGAAGAACTGGTCGCGTACGTCGCTGATCAGGAGGGCTACTACGAGGATGAAGGTGTCCACGTCGCCATTCACGACGGAGTCGGCTGGGAAACAGAGCGTGTGCGCCGCGGCGCGACGATCGGCTTGGGCCGGGCTCTGTTGTCTCGGCTGACCGACGGCATTGGTTGGACAGTGCTCAGCGTCAACACCCATCGTCCGCTGTTCTGGTTTCTCGGCAGCGCCGATGTGACATCGATGGCGGACCTTCGCGGGCGCCGCCTGGCGGTCCACGCCGCCCACACCGCCCCCGGGTGTTTCGCCCGGATCGTCCTGCGCAAGCACGGCCTTGACCCCGACCGCGATCTGGAATGTGTGGCGCGACCTCCGGGTGACTACCAGATGGACCTGCGGCGCCTTCGGGACGGCTCCATCGACGCCGCATACGTTGGCAGCACGCTCTCGCCTGAACAGGTCGTCGAGGAAGAAGGGTTCCATCTGCTGGCGTGGGTCGGCGATCACTTTCAGATCCCCACCGTGGGGGTTGCTGTGGACCCCGCCCACATCCCGCTGGACAGCCCTGCGCTGCAAGCGTTGGTGCGGGCCAACCAGCGCGCCCTGCGGACGATCGCCGAAAAACCCGCCCTGGCCGTCGACTACGTCGCCTCGTTTCTCAATCGACTCACGCGTGATGAAGCGCAACAACACTACGAGCGCTACATCGCCCCGTATTTCACCCCCGATGGTCAGGCCGACCTCGATATCGCACAGCAGGCGATCGACGCCGTCGCCGCCGAACTCGGCGTCGCGTCGGTACGGGCCGACGATATTCATCAGCCCGCGCAGAGACCTGCACACCACCCGAAAGCCGGCTAAATGATTGACGTCGTTATCGCGGGAGCCGGGCCGAATGGGCTGATGCTGGCCTGCGAACTGGGATTGGCTGGGATCCAGCCGGTGGTGTTGGATCCGATGACCGGTCCTAACCCGCACCCGCGGGTCAACCGCATTGTAGGCCAAGGGGTTCGGATTCTTGATCATCGAGGCATGTACAGCCAGCTCACCGGGACGGCAGAGCCGCCACAACGCGCTCCGCGCTCAATGTTCGCGGGCTTTGCATTGGATCTCGCGGTGGTGCCCGAATCCCAACTGTTCGTGGTCCCCGTTCAACAGCGGGGGCTTGTTGAGGTGCTTGCCGAGCGGGCTGGCGGATACGACGCGGACATTCGTTGGGGCCACGTCCTGACCCGGTTTCGACCAGCACGACGATGGCGTCACGGTACATGTCGCCGGCCCGGATGGTGCCTACGATCTGACGGCCAAGTACTTTGTCGGCGCCGACGGTGGCACCAGCATGACACGCCACCTCGCCGGCATTGAATTTCCCGGGAAGTCGTCGTATGACCTGGTCGTCCGGATGGGGTTCGATGTACTGCCGCCGGACGAATGGGTCGACCCGGCCAGCGGGACTGTCGACGTACCCGGGTTCGGCCGCCTGCCACCCCTGCGGTTCCATCGAATTGAGCGCGGTGTTTTCGCGTGCGGTGCGCTGGGGAGCCGGCTAGCGGTGATGACTTACGAATTGGACAGTTCGGCTCGTGAAGAACGCGGCGACGACACCACCGATGGGCTGCCCATGAGCCTGTCCGAGTTGGAGGCCAGCGCCAAGCGTGTACGTGGCGCGGACGCGCCGCTGCGGCCGGCGTCGCCCGACGCGCCACTTGATCTGCGTCGGTTTTCCGGCATCAACTCGAGGATCGCGTCCCGGTACCAGGTCGGCCGGGTGATTCTGGTCGGCGATGCCGCGCACGTCCACTCGCCAATCGGTGGACCAGGTCTCAATCTTGGCTTGCAGGACGCGGTGAACCTTGGCTGGAAGCTGGCGGCCGTTCTAAGTGGGCGCGTGGAGCCCACGCTGCTCGCCACCTATGAGACCGAGCGCCGGCCCGCTGCGGAGCGGGTCATCACGCAGAGCCGGGCCCAGCTGGCTCTCTTCCGACCGGGGCCTGAAGTCACCGCGCTGCGCGAACTCTTCTCCGAACTGGTCACCGACCCCGCAAACGTCCGTCGCCTCAGTGACCTGTTATCGGGTGCCGAAAACCGTTACGTCACAAGCGCCGAAGCGCATCCATTGGTAGGGCGATGGGTACCCCACTTCGCCGTAACCAACGCCAGCGGAACAAGACGCGTCGCGGAGCTCGCCCGCGACGGACGGCCGCTGCTTGTTGATCTCACCGACCGCGGCGAGGTGGCAGCTGCGCTGGTCGACAAAGAAGACCGGCTCACCGTCGCTGCCGGACGGCCGGTCGGCGACGTGCCGGCGGCCACGGCGCTCCTCGTACGTCCCGATGGATATGTGGCCTGGGCATCTTCGCTGCACCGCGCTGACCCGGACGAATTGCGCGAACTGCGTGGCGTTCTCACGCATTGGTTTGGGATTTAGCCGCTGCAACCACTGCCGAACGAAACCGACCTACGAAACCAACTACCCTGCCCCGACAACTGCCACCACGCCGAGACCTGTTGTGGCGCAACCATGACGAAGCTAAATAGCTGAACAGCTGCCCCCAGACATATAAGTTCACGAGTGAACGGGTCCAGCTGTGGCCAGCAAGCGCCATTACGGTCTCCGTCAGAGCCGCCGCCTCCTGCGCTGTTCTGCAGGATCTCCCTTGTCCGTGGACCTTTTCCCGCGTACGCCGGCACTTCTACCGACTGAGGGTGCCTTGTTAAACAACAGGTACCCGCTTGCTAATCTTCGGTGCATCT
>JAOPVX010000195.1 GCA_025965975.1 Mycobacterium sp.
GAGTCCGCTGCTGGACATGCGCCGCTTCCATCTGCTGCCGCCCGGTGCCTCCTGGATGGCCGAGTTCGGCAACCCCGACGAGCCGGCCGACTGGGAATTCATCAAGCAGTATTCGCCGTACCACAACATCTCCGCCCAGCGGCACTATCCGCCGGTGCTGATCACCACGTCCACCAACGATGATCGGGTGCATCCCGGCCATGCGCGCAAGATGGCTGCGGCGCTGGAAGCCGCAGGCCATGACGTCCTCTACTACGAGAACACCGAAGGCGGCCACGCCGGCGCCTCGAACAACGCCCAAGCCGCCTTCGAAGCCGCGATGGTATACGAGTTCCTATTCCAAACGCTGTTTCAGTAGCAGCAGGGGCGCAGATGGAAGCCTGGTTCCGGCTGCCGATGGTGGTCCGCCTGATCACTTCCTCGGCGTACTGGGATGACCGCGTCGTCATTCGGGCTGCTGGCGATTCGGAATCTCATCCATTGGCGGCAGACGCGTGCGCACATGGCCCTGCATATCGTCCGTGCGTCGGGAGCCAAGAGTGCCTTCGAGGCGATGTGCTCGGGCGGCAGTTGCAAAGTCATCGAGATCGCACCGCCCTTCTTTACGGCTGGCTTATGTACTAGTGCACACCGTCCGTGCCACTGAAACGGCGACGGGAGGCCCCACAATCTGGGGCCGTGAAGCTTCAGCCAGTTAACAGCGCTTGCGCAGGTTGGTGATTCCAAGTCGCGCGTAGAACTTGATCCCAAGAGCGACGCCCCGACTCAGCCGTGAGATGGGCTTGCCGCTACATTGACCGGGACGTTGGCCCAGCCAGCTACGTTTGCCATCGCAACGCGCCGAAGGCCGGTGGTGTCGACCTCGTATTCGGGCATCAGGTCGAGCATGACATCGAGAGCGATCTGGCCTTCAATTCGTGCGAGAGCGGCACCGAGGCAGCTGTGGATGCCGTACCCGAAGTTGATGTTGTGCCCGGTGGGAATCCGGTCGATGTCGAACCGATCGGGGTCGGCGAATGCGCGTTCGTCGCGGGTCGCTGATCCGTTGATCAGCATGACGATGCTGCCGGCGGGAATGGTCGTTCCGTGCAGGGTCACGTCACGTGTGCTGTAGCGGAGCTGGTATTGCGAGGGTGCCTCGTATCGGAGCAGTTCCTCGAAAGCGCCGGGAATCTTGCTCCGGTCCTCGCGGAGCTTTCGCCATTGGTCGGGGTTGTGGGCGAAGGTGACCGCGGCATTGCCAAGAAGCTTGGTGACCGTCTCGGCGCCTGCGCCGCCGAGCATCATTGCGAACGCTGCGATCTCGGCGTCAGTCAGTTTCGCGACACCGTCGCCGCGGACGACGTCGACTTGGGTTAGCCGGGTGATCATGTCGTCTTGCGGGTTGGCCCGACGTTCGCAGACCAGTTCGTAGTAGAACATCCCGATCGCCTGCGCGGCCTCCATTCCTTCGGGAGGGACATGGAAATCTCCGGGGTTACGCTCCAGCTGCTTGTCCAACCACACGCGGATCTGCTGTCGATGTTTGGGGGGAACACCCAACATCGTGGTGATGACCTCGACCGGGAACAGCGCCGAAAAATCCGCGACGACATCAAACCCGGTGCGGCCGAGCGAGTTGGCAACCTCGGTAACCTTCTCGCGAATCATCGGCTCCAGGGCAGCGACCGCGCCCGGTGTGAACACCTTGTTCACCAGTTTGCGCATCACGGTGTGCTCCGGCGCGGCTTTGGCGTTGAGGAACCTCATGAGGATGGCGCCCCAGCTGAGCGTCACGCGGGCTGTCTTCGTGCGGGCGTGGTAGACGGTGATGCCGTCGCACTGCTGGGTGCCGCGGAGCCGGATGAAGGTGTGCGTGATGACGCCGGCGAGCGCGCCGGGGATTTCGCCAGGCGTGTTCGGTTGGTTGCTCATGGTGTTCTCCGTTCGAGTCGTGTTTGGTGCGCCGGTTAGCGCTGGCTGTGGGGACCGGCGGGGTGGCGCGGTCAACCCCGAAGAGGCCGGCGGAAAAGCTGGAGGCGGAATTTCGGCCCGCGAGTGGCAACGAGCTCGGTAGGGCCGAAAATGCCGCCGGAGCCGCACGGGCGCAGCGGAAGCGACGCGTCAGCGGCGCGGGAGCGCAGAACGGGCGAGCCCGCCGGGCGTGGGTTGCGCGGTCGGGCCCCCGGCCGATTACGCTGCGACCCCTGCTGACGGCTAAGAAGGTGAGGGGCTGCGGATTTCGGCCACCACCGGTGGCCATCGGCGCCGTGAGGCGCCCCCCCCGGGTGGAAGGGTGACCGGGCCCCCGGGTGACCAGAACAGGCGGCCTGGCGATAAGACTGCTGGATCTGGTCGCGGAATCTGACGTCAGTCGATCGCGAATCTCGCCAGCACCTACATGTTGGGGAAGTTCTTGTTCGTGAAATATGACGTCACGACGAGGGTTGCGATCTCAGGGAAGGTTGTGCGGTAGACCTGAGGCATTGGCGATACATCGATAGCCGGGATCGAAAACCCCGAGCTTGGAGGACGGCATCCGCGATCTGGGCTTCAGGTCGTCTTCCTGGCGACGTCGCGACGGCGAGCGTGGACGCGGTGTGTGATGAGTGCGGCGGCGATCACCGCGGCGGCGGCGAAGGCGTACCACTTGTATCGCTCAATCGCAGAGTAGATCTCGACGATGTGTTGACCGGCGAGGTATCCCAGCCCGGCCCAGGTGGCTACCCACAACACGGCGCCCAGGGCGTTGAACGCCAGGAACTTGGCCCAGTGCATGCCGATGATGCCGGACAGGATGCCGTTGACCTGGCGCAGCACGGCGATGAACCGGGCGATGGTGACGATCTTGCCGCCGTGGCGGTTGAAGTAGTCTTCGGCCTGGTCGAGCCGCTCGGGGGTCAAGAAGATGTAGCGGCCGAAGCGGTGCACCAGCGGGCGTCCGCCGAAGTGGCCGATCAGGAAACCGATGTTGTCGCCGATGATGGCGGCGATGACCGCGACGACGAACACGGCGACGATGTTCATATGTCCCGAACCGGCGAAGATGGCCGCCGCGATCAGGATGGTCTCCCCGGGCAGCGGGACGCCGAAGTCTTCCAGCAGCACAAATCCGCCGACCGCGAGGTAGCCGTAGTGCTCCAGGACGGGTTGCAGATGCCCGAACACGCCCGGCAATTGGGCCTGGGTCACGTGCTGCTCCTTCCGTCGTCCGCTCATCCACGGTTCGATCAGACGCCGGAGCCCCCGCCGGTTCGATGCTGCGGTTGCCTCGAGGGTGCGGCGACGATGGCAGCGGCGGCGGTCAGGATTCCGGCGAATCCCAGCAGCGCGGGGGTGAGGGTGATGGCGGTGGCGAGGGCGCCGACGAGGAGGGGGCCGCCGGCGTCGCCGAGTTCGCGGCCCACTTCGGCGGAGCCCATGGTTTGGCCGAGTCGTTCGGTTGGGGTGGTGGCGGCCAGGTGGGCGAATCCGATCGGGGTGATCAGGCCGACCCCGATGCCGATCAGGACGGCGGCGGTGACCAGTCCGGCGATGCCCGGTATGAGCACCGCCGCAGAGCCTGCCGCGGTCAGCACGAGGCCGGTGGCCAGGCCGGTGCGGTCGCCGATGCGGCCGTCGTCTCGGGCGCGTCCGGCGCGGGGTTGGACCAGCGCGGCGGCCAGCGCGAGTAGCGAGACGATCGCCCCGGTGACCAAGGGGCCCAGGCCTCGTCCGGCGCCGACGACGGGCAGGAACCCCACCCCGACCGACAGGGCTCCGGTGGCGGCGGCCAGCGCGAGGGTGGGCCGCACGAAGCCGGGACTGGTCAGTCGGCGGGCCAGGTCGGCCACGGTTTGGCGGGCCCGCGGCAGCGGCGGCACACCCGGCACCATGACCAGTGCCCACCCGGCGACGGCGACGCCGAGCACCGCCAGCGTCGCGAACAGCAGGTTATAGCCGCCGGCGGCGATCAACACCCCGCCCAGCAGCGGGCCGAGGGTGTAGCCGAGGCCTTTCCAGACGCCGTAGCGGCCGAAGCCGCGTCCTTGTCCGCCCGGCGGGGTCAGCCGCGACACCAGCACCCCGGCCGCCGGGGAGAACGCGGCCGCCGCGGCGCCTTGGCCGAACCGGGCCAACCCCACCCAGGCGGGATTGCCGGCGATGACGAACGCCGCGGATGCGGCGGCGAACGCGAGCAGCCCGCCGAGCAGGACCGGGCGAGCACCGACACGGTCGGCCAGCGACCCGAACACCGGTTTGAGGGCCACTTCGGCGCCGTCATAGACCGCTAACAACAGCCCCAAAGCCAGCAGTGACGCGTGCTGGCCGTGGATGTAGCCGCCCAGGCTGGCGGCGATGCTATGCGCACCGAACGCGGTGACAAATCCGGCCGCATACAACGGCAACAACGGTCCCCGGCCGCTAATGCGAACGGAGGCAGCCGGTTCGGGCGTGGTCACCGGTTCGCCAATTCGGCAGTGTCGTCCACGGTGAGCACCCGCCGTAGCAGCCTGCTCTCTTCGGCTCGGCGCAGCAGCCGCACCAGAATCGGGCGTGTCGCCCAGAATCCGATCACACTCACCGCGTTGCCGACTGCGAGCCCGGCCAGCACGTCGAGGGGGTAGTCGGCGCCGATGTAAACGCCGGCGAAGGCCGTCACCGCGGCCGCGAGCAGGGCCACGGCCCCGAGTCGGCCGCTGACCAGCGACAAACCCGCGATGACGGCGCCGGCCAGCATTGCGTAATCGGACGGGAACGACGGATCGCTGCCGCGCTGAGCCAACACCAGAATGTCGGGCAGCACCGCATAGGGGCGCGGCCCGTGGATGGCGGAGACGATCGGTTGGTTGATCGCGACGGCTGCCAGAGCGCCCAGCGGCGCCCACACCGCGGCCGCCAGCAGGTTCAGGTCGCCCGAGCGACGGGCGATCCACCAGCCAGCCAGCAGCAGCGCGGCGAACACCACGATCGCGTACTCGGCGTAGCCGATGACGACCGGATGCAGCCACGGTGTGTCGCGGGCGAACTCGTTGATCCGCAGAAACCACCGCGGGTCAGGGTCGGGTATCAACTTCGAAGTCCTCCGGTGTGCATGATGGCGCCGTCACATCTGGTGCAGCGCGGCGAACACCCGCTCGGTGTATTCGGCGAGGCGTTCGGTGCAGTGTTTGAGCTGCTGGCCCGCCTCGGCGGCGGCGGACGCGCCGAAAACGTCGCGCGCCGACAGTTCGCGGTGCCAGCGGCGCAGCCGCTCTAGGCTGTGCTCTTCTTCTTCGAGTTCGGCCATGGTGAACTTGGCGATCCGGATCTCCTTGTCGATCTCGGCGTCGAATTTGGCGCAGTCGGCGATGAACTCGGCCCACTCCTCGGCCCGCTCACCGGTGAACAGTGCCTCCAGCCGGGCTGCGTCGGGTTCGTCGCGTCCGGCGGCGGTCAACACCGTCACCTCGCCCTCACCGCGCTCAGCCAGCGCGACGGTGCGGGCGATCCCGTCGGCGAACACCGGCGCGTCGGGCACCGCCCACACGCCCTGCCCCAACAAAACGGCCCCGGCCCGGCGCAACTCCCGCCAGACCGCCACCCGATGCCGCGACGGGTCCGCGGGCACCCGCACCACCAGCACCAACCACCGCACCGAATCGTCCATCACATGGACTAATGTATCACCGGTTACAGTGTTCCTGTTCACGCCAGCTTGCCTCACCTCGGGTACGCGACCTGACCGCCAGACCTCCCCGCAACGAGACGTCCCGCCCGCCGCATGGCGTGCCCCACCGAGAGCAGCGCCCATGATTAGCTACCTTCAGGCCGTCGCGATCGGCCTCCTACAAGGTGTCACCGAACTGTTCCCGGTCTCCAGCCTCGGGCACTCCCTGCTCGTGCCGGCGTTCCTCGGCGGAAGCTGGGAAACCCTGGTCACCCAATCGGCAACCTCGACCAGCGACACCAGCCCGTATCTGGCCGTCATCGTCGCCCTACATGTCGCGAACGCACTGGCCCTGATCATCTTCTTCCGATCCGACTGGGTCCGGATCATCCGCGGATTTCTCCGCACCGTCCGGCCCAGCATCGCCGCGCGACGCATCGTCACCACCGACGCCGATGAACGACTCGCCTGGCTACTCATCATCGCCACCATCCCGGTCGGCATCACCGGGCTGGCCCTGGAACACACCTTCCGCACCCTGTTCGCCAAACCGCTGGCCGCCGCGATCTTCCTCACCATCAACGGGCTGATCCTGCTGGCCGGCGAGGCCCTGCGCCGCCGCGCCCCCACCGACACCGACGACCCGGACGATCTGGACGGCGCTGACCAGGCCCACGGGCCCCACTTGGTAGGTGACCCGCCGCCCGCCACCAGCAGCTCCGTCGAGGCCAACCCGGCGCCGACGACACGCCGTCTGGCCACCCTGCACTACGGCGAGGCCGCCATCATCGGGTCGTTTCAGACGTTCGCCCTGCTCGCCGGGATCAGCCGCTCCGGCATCGCGATGGTCGGTGGCCTGGCCCGCGGCCTGTCCCACCGCGACGCTGCCCGGTTCTCATTCCTGCTCGCCACCCCGGTCATCCTGGCCGCCGGCGTGCTCAAACTCCCGTCCCTAGCCGGGCCGGCCGGGGCTCACATCCACGGACAAGTCCTCGTCGGCGCCCTCGTCGCCGGACTGGCGTCCTACCTGTCGGTGAAGTGGCTCACCCGCTACTTCGAGACTCGCACGCTGATCCCGTTCGCCATCTACAGCCTGCTCGCCGGCACCATCTGCATCATCCGCTTCGCCTAAGCAGCGATCCCGGAAATCGGGGCCGCGCCTCCAGGGGACGCCAAATTTCGCAATCAGCAATCTTCAAAACCTGCCTACGCTGACGTCCAAATTCGCGATCGGCTGACGTCCAAATTCGCGATCAAAGCCAGACTGCCATTCTGAAGCTCAGGCGGATGCCGTGGTGTCGTCAGGGACGCTCAGTCCGAGGTGCTCGATGTGATAGACCGCCTCGTCGAGGAGCATCGCGACGTGGCTGTCGTAGAGGGTGTAGATCACGCTGCGCCCGCTGCGGGCTCCGGTCACCAATCCCATTGCGCGCAGGAGACGTAGCTGGTGGGAGACGGCGGACTGTTCCATTTCCACGGCAGCCGAGAGGTCGTTGACCGAACACGCGCCGTGGCGCAGCCGGGTCAAAATCCGTAGCCGGCTCGGCGTCGCCAGCGCTTGTAGGGTCGCCGCGACGGATGCCGCGGACTCGGCATCGAGCTGCGCGGGCGGTGTAGTCCTGCCCTCGACGCCGTGACCCATAGCTGGATCATACCCAATGAGCAT
>JAOPVX010000094.1 GCA_025965975.1 Mycobacterium sp.
CGGGTCGGCCGTGGTGCGCGACGGCGCACCATTGCCATGGATGTCGGGCGTGTCGGCGAACGGCAGCGGCATAGTCGGGACCATGCCCGACCACTCGATGACGTTGGTCCGAACGGCGATCCGCCACCGGCCGTCGCGACGGTGGAGCCGGTCGAAGTAGCGACCTCCGGCGATCCAGTTCGTCTCGTCGCGATTGCGGGCGGCGAACAGGTAGTAGGTCTCACTGTGCGCGGCGTCACCGTCGACCTCGCAGCTGTTGTTGAGCAGGTTGTGATGCGTCGCCACCTGCCCCTGTTCGTGCATCGCCGACGCCCACCGAAAGAGATCGGCCGGGCCGCCGACGAAATCGCCAGCGGCGATGACGGCGTCGGGGTGGAAGGCAGACAGGAATAGCTCCCTGTCGAACCGATCCATGCCACGGCTGAAGCGGGTCAGGCAGTCGAGGATGTCCTGCCGGTCGAGCAGCCGGTCGATGCGTGATTGGTGGTCAGCGTCCATGGCCCGCCTCGGCGATCGGACGCCAGATCGGCGCACCACGTTCGGCGCGCAGTGACGGAATCACCCTGCCGTCGACGTCGGTGACGCCGTATCGCTGTGCGAGCTCAGCGGTGATGAAGGTGCCGCCGGACAGCTTCACCACATCCGAGTCCCCCGCCAGCGCGGCGATCACCCGGCCGGGGAACTCTGGCGAGCAGCCGACCGCGGGGTCGGTGACGGTCTTGTTCGTCATGTCGGGGCTGCGTTTCAGGTTGCGCAGGGCGCGTTCGGTGAGGGTGAGGCCTTGCCACAGCGACAGGGACACGACGTTGTGTGGCTGCAGCTCGACGGCCATGTCCCTGGCCATCCGGTCGACGGCTGCCTTGCAAAGACCGAAGAGCACGCCGTAGGTGTAGGTCGCGCCGACATAGCCCGAGATGGCGACGATCATCCCTGACCGTTGCGGCACCATTATTTTCGCGGCATGCCGGGCGGCGACGAAGTTCGACCGGACGCCGACGTCCACCATCTCCCAATCGGACAGCGGCTTTTCCCAGAACGGCTTCGGCTCCGTCAGATCCTCTGGCAGCGCGAACGCATTGTTGACCAGGATGTCGAGCCGGCCCTCATCGCTTTCGACCCGCTCGAACAACCGCGCGATCTGGTCGTCATCGCGATGGTCGACCTGCACGGGAACACCTTTGCCACCGCGGCGGTCGACTTCCTCAGCGGTTTCGCCCACCGTACCCGAGAGCTCATACGAGCCGGGCGTCACCGTGCGGCCGGTGACATACACGGTCGCCCTTTCCGCACCGAGCGCAAGAGCTATTCCCTTGCCGATGCCACGACTCGCACCGGTGACGATCGCGACTTTTCCTGTGAGCGAAGCCATTTGCGACTACCTCCCGAAGAAGGCTTCGCTGTAGTCGCCGACTGCTTTGCCGCGGTAATCGTCGCGCAGCGGCATACCCATCACGCCATGGGACCATTCGACGGACGGGCCAAGATCCTGGAACCAGTCGTAGAGCATCGTGCGTTGGGCGATTCGCCAACGGGTCCCGCGCTTGTCCAACCTGTCGAGGTAACGCCCGCCGATGACCGTGTCGCGGTCCCCCTCGTCTGTGGCCAAGCGGTGGTAGGCGGTCACATGGGTTTCAGCCAGGGCGGTGCCGCCGCTGTACTCAACCACGCTCTGCCCCAACACATGCTGGGTCACCGGAATCGCCGGCGAACCGGGCACCACCCAATCGAGATACTCGTCGAAGGACCCGGCAAACATCCCGAGATCGATCGTCGCGTCCGGCCAGAAAGACCCACTGATGAGCGCGGCGTCACGACGATCCTCGCCGCGAGCGAGGCTTGCGATACAGTCGCGAATCTCCTCGCGATCGAGTAACGTCGTCAATCCCTCTGTGCTGACGTCCATTTCGCTATTGAACTGCTACCCGGACGGCTGCGGCGTGTACCCGAGAGCACTCTTGATCTCCAGGTACTCGTCGAAGCCAAACTGGCTCCACTCGCGGCCGTTGCCACTGCGCTTGTAGCCACCGAACGGTGCGTTCAGGTCGAATGCGTGGTTGATCGCAACCGAGCCCGCGCGGATCCGGCGGGCCACCGCGCGGGCCGCCTCCAGGTCGGCCGCCGAGACATAACCCGCCAGACCGTAGTCGGTCTCGTTGGCTATCTCGACAGCCTGGTCGAGGTCGTCGTAGCCGAGGATGCACAGCACCGGACCGAAGATCTCCTCCCGCGCAATCGTCATGTCGTTGCGGACATCGGCGAAGACGGTCGGCTTGACGTAGTACCCGGTGTCCAGCCCATCCGGCCGACCCGGACCGCCGACGACGACCGTGGCGCCCTCGTCGATGCCCTTCTGGATCAGCCCCTGGACCTTGTCGAACTGCGCTTTCGATGCCACCGGTCCAATCGCGGACGTGTCGTTCGGGTCGCCGATCTTCACCTGCTCGATGGTGGCCTTGGCGACGGCGACGGCTTCGTCGTTGCGCGAGTTCGGCACCAGCATGCGCGAAGGCGCGTTGCAGCTCTGCCCGCTGTTGAGCATCATCACCGCCGTGCCTGCGGCCACACTCTGTGCGAAGGCCTCGTCGTCCAGCACGATGTTCGGGCTCTTGCCGCCCAGTTCCTGCGTCACGCGCTTCACCGTCGCCGCGGCATTGCGAGCGACATCAACGCCGGCGCGCGTCGAACCGGTAAAGGACACCATGTCGATGTCGGGATGGCTCGACAGCGCGACACCCACGCCAGGGCCGTCGCCGTAGACGAGGTTGTACGTACCCGCAGGAACGCCTGCGGCATGGATGATTTCGGTGAAGATCTGCGCGGAGTACGGCGCGACCTCGGACGGTTTGAGGATCATCGTGCAGCCGGTCGCCAGCGCCGGGAACACCTTGCAGGCGATCTGGTTGATCGGCCAGTTCCACGGGGTGATCAGCCCGCATACGCCGATCGGCTCCTTCACCACCAGCGTGGTGCCGTGTTGTTCTTCGAACTGGAAGTTCTTCAGCACGTCGATGGCCGTCGCAAGGTGGCCAAGGCCCATGTGGACCTGGGGGCCTGCCGCGAGCGACGGTGGTGCGCCCATCTCCTCGGTCACCGCGTCGGCGAGGTCCGCGGCACGCTTCTGATACTCAACGAGGATCGCCTGCAGCACATCGAGGCGCTCCTCCCTGCTGGTTTGAGACCACGTGGCGAAGGCCTTTCGCGCCGCCTTCACGGCCTTGTCGACATCGGCGTCAGCGCCGAGCGCGATCTTGCCGGAGATCTGTTCGGTGGTCGGATTCTCGACGTCCAGCGACTTCGATTCGACCGGATCGACCCACTGACCGTCGATGTAGAACTTCAGGTATTCGCGCATAACGACAACCCTTCCTTAGTGAGTGCCCTCGGCGTACCGAGTTCTGAATGGCGTTTCGCGAGATGAATACCGTTTCGCGAGTTGCCTGCGGTGTTCGGCAGGAGAGCCGAACAGTGATCGGTTGAGCAGCGCACGTTTGAGGTAGACGTGGATGCCGCTCTCCCACGTGTAGCCGATCCCGCCGTGTAACTGCATGGCCTTGCCGACGACGTCGACGGCCGCGGCGCAGGCATAGGACTTCGCCATCGCCGCCGCCACACGTGCGTCCCCGCCGTCTGCCAGAGCCTCGACGGCGGCGTTGACGAGTTGGCGCGTGACGGAAACCTGCACAAGCATGTCGGCGCAGGCATGTTTGACTGCCTGAAACGATCCGATCGGGCGGCCGAACTGCTGCCGCACCTTCGCGTAGTCGACGGTTGCGGTCAGCATGGCCTCTGCGAGCCCGAGGCTGTCGCAGGCGACCGCGACGGCTGCTCGATCGTGCAGACGGCGGACCTGGTCGGCCGCAGCGCCGTCGAATCGCCAGACTTCCTTGACCGGCACGTCCTCGGCGGTGACTTCTGCCAGGCTGCGGGTTTCGTCAAGGACGGGTTGCGGTGTCACCGTCACGTTGTCGGCTGCGACGACGACCGGGATTCCGTCGGAGTCGTCGGCGATCGCCAGCAGGCGGTCGGCGCCGTCGGCGTCGGGCACGAATGTGGCATGCCCGGACAACCGATTGCCTGCGAGTCGGAGGCCGTCGAGTACGACCGCAGTCCTGACGGCACCGCTCGCTACATCCGCTAGTAGCCCATCACGTGATGCGCTGGGCTGCAACGCTGTCAGCGTTCCGACGCCAAGCACCGCGCCGCCGAGGTACGCGCTGCGCGTCGCGGCACGACCCATCTGCTCGAGTATGATCGCCACCTCGGCGAACGTGACTCCGGCACCGCCGGATTCTTCCGGCACCTCCAGCCCGATCCATCCGGCCTGTGTGAGCAGCGGCCAGTCGACGGCCGTGTCGCCCTTGGACAGCAGATCACTTGCCACCGAACGGAGTTCGTCGTGTACCTCGGAGTAAGTCACACCGCGCTCGGCTCTCGGGGCAGGCCAAGACCGCGTTCGCCGATGATGGTGCGCTGGATCTCACTGGACCCGCCGGGGATCGTCCATTCCCAAGAGCCGATGAAGTCAAGAACCCATGAGCCGGATTCCCACCCGCTCGAGAGCGGCTTGGCGAGTTCGGTGTGCGCGGCCAGCCCACTCATCTCGGCGCCGAAATCGGTCATCCGTTGCAGTAGTTCGCTGTAGTACAGCTTGACGATCGAGGCGTCGGCGGGTCCGGCCAGGCCAGCCTCGGTGTTTTCCACCAGCTCTCGACACAGGCCGCGCAGCCCGTTGATCTCGATCTCGAACTGCGCCAACCGGTCTGCGACGACCGGGTCGTCGATCGGCCGGCAGGCCCGCACCAACCAGCGAAACCCGGCATTGCCCAGCCGCTCGACGAGTTCCAGCATCGTCAGGCCACGTTCGGCGCCGAGGGTAGCCTGGGCGACCTGCCATCCTTCGTTCTCCGCTCCGACCAGGTTGTCGGCAGGTATGGCGACGTCGTTGAGGAAGATTTCGCAGAAGTGTGACTCACCGACCGCATTGCGGATGGGACGCACGTCGATACCCGGTGTGGTCATGTCGAGCAGAAAGTACGAAATACCTTTTCGTTTCGGCGCTTCCGGGTCGGTGCGGGCGAGCAGCAGGCACCAGTCGGCCTGCATGCCGCCGCTGGCCCACAGCTTCTGGCCGTTGACAAGGTATGAATCACCATCCCTGCGCGCAGACGTCCGAAGGCTCGCCAGGTCGGATCCGGCCTCGGGTTCAGAGAAGCCCTGCACCCAGATCTCGCCGTCGAGAATCGCGGGAAGGTGCCTGCGCCGCTGCTCGTCAGTGCCTGCGGCAAGCAATGTCGATGCGGCGTGGTGGATTCCGACGAACGCCAGCACCAGCCGCGGCGCGTCGTGCGCGGCCAGCTCCTGATAGAGGACAATCTGCTCGGCGACCGACATTCCACCGTCCCACTCGCTGGGCCAGTGCGGGACGGCGTAGCCTGCGCTGTGCAACTCGGCGAACCACGCCTTCTGGAAGCGGACGAATTCGTCGTCACCGACGCCGGTTTGGGACCTGCGCCAGTCGGCGGGGACATGCGTTTCGCACCATTGCCGCACGGTGGCCCGGAAGTCGTCGAGGTCATCCGTCACGCGCGGTGGCCTTCTGCTGGAAGTCGAGCAGTCGCTGGCGGTGGTCGTCCGTTTGCATGGTGGCGACTTCCGCCGCGAAGCCGGCCTGCATCGGGCCACCGAGCACCTGCGACAGATACATGTTGACGACACGTTTGGTGCCACGCAGCGCCTCGGGCGGTTGGGCGGCCAGCCGCTGCGCCAACTTCGCGGCCTCGGGCAGCAGCTCACCGGGCGCGACGGCACGGCTGGCAAGGCCGAGTTCGACGGCCGTCGCCGCGGGGATGCGATCGCCCGTGTACAGGTATTCGCGCGAACGCATGATGGGGCTCAGCAGCGGCCACAGCGCGGCGCCGCCATCGCCTGCCACCAGCCCGACGGCGACGTGCGGGTCGGCCAGGTACGCCGATTCCGAGATCAGCAGGATGTCGCAGAGCAGCGCGGCGCTGCAGCCAAGGCCAACGGCGGGACCGTTGACCGCGGCGATGACCGGCAGCGGGAACCGCAGCATCTCCTCGATGATCTGGGCACCCTCTCTGATGCTCTCGTCGCGCGCGACCGGGTCGTCGAGGAACGTGGCGATCCAGTTGAGGTCACCGCCTGCGCAGAACGCCCGCCCCGCGCCGGTGAGGATGACGACCCTGGCCGCCGTGTCCGCTGCGAGCTGCCGCCACACGTTGGCCATCGCCCAGTGCAGGTTCTCGTTGACGCAGTTGCGCTGCGCGGCGCGGTTGATCGTGACCGTGCGCACCGGACCGTCGGCCTCGACAGTCAGCTCGTCGGGTAGGTCGTAGCACACTAGAACAGACCGGTCAATCCACGCCGCCCGAGCCTGCGGGTCAACTCGTCACGAGTTGCCGATAGCCCCAATGGAAGTCGCCGCAACGGCTGGCTGTACCGCGACAGCCACGACAGCGTGGTCTCGTCGCAGAACCCGACTGCGCCGTGCAACTGATGACAGACCCGGAACACCACTTCCGCGGCCTCGATAGCAGCGAGCCGCAGGGCCAGTGCATCGTCGAGGCCGTCGGCAGTGCCTGAACTCCACACTGCGTGCTTGGCCAGGATGTCCAGGCCGCTGCGCTCGACTTCCGCGTCGGTGAGCTGGAATTGGACGCCCTGGAAGGTGGACAGCGGCTGGCCGAATTGCTTGCGCAGCCGGACGTGAGCGACGGTGAGTTCGATGGCGCGATCGAGCATTCCCAGCAGCACCCAGCAGGGCAGCACCAGCGCGAGCCCAACGTCGGCGGCACCGTTGCTGTCGACGGCCGACAGCTCGAGTGCGGCCGTGAAGGCCGGACCGGTTGCAGATAGCCGCATCACCGAGCTCCGGTTGCCGTCTAATGTGACAGCTGCCCAACGGTTGTCGAGGCCGACGACGGTCGCCTCGGGTGCACCGTCGGCGACTACGATCAGGCCGTCGACGTCGAGGTCTTTCGGACGTGCCAGGCGCTCGGCCACCGGATACGGCAGTGCCCAATACCCGGCGCTGCGGCACAACGCGGCGGCGGCCTCCAGTGAATCGGGGTCGGTGCGGACGTCGAGCTCCCACGCGCCAAGGCCGGCCAGGACCGGGCCCACCAGTGCCTCCCGCGTGTCGGGTTTGGCTTCGGCCTGCTGCAGCAGCTCGTCGCCGCCGGCGGCCTGGAACGCGCGAAGGGCTTCGAAGCCAAACTCTTTGGCTTCGTCGCTCAGGTCGAGGATCATGACGCCGCCAACATGGCCCGCGACAGCAGCATGCGCTGCACTTCGATGCTGCCGGACGCCACGGTCGATGCCTGAGAGTAGCGCCAGTGGTCTTCGACCTCCGCGCGGAAGTATCGGGCGGCTGCGTCGTCGCGCGGTATCGCCGCGATGATCTCCATCAGCACTTCGGCGCTGTCCTGATCCAGCTTCGTGACTGCGATCCGGTACGCCGCGGCGTCACCCGGCTGGATTCGCCCGCTGCTCTGCAACGAGACGACCCGGTAGGCGAGCAGTCGAGCGCGGCGGCAGTGCGTGAGCATCCGCGCCCATCGTCCACGCAGTTCCGCTGGCAGGCCGTCCCATGCGTCGCCGAGCACCGTCGGTGCGGCGTGAAGCAGCCGCTCGCACCGCGCATATCGGGCGATGCCGACCCGCTCGAAGGACATCACGTCCTGCACGATCGACCATCCGCCGTCGACCGGGCCGAGAACGTCGGCTTCGGTCACCAACAGGTCATCGAAGAACACCTCGTTGAGGTGGTGTGGACCGAGCATGGCCCGGATGGGCCGGACCTGGATCGCCGGATCATCCATGGGTACAAGGAAGATCGACAGACCCTGTTGTTTTTTCAGTGTTGCACCCTGCCCCACCTTCGAGGTCCGAGCGAGCAGGAAGCACCACTGCGCCATGGTGGCGTACGAGGTCCAGATCTTCTGGCCGCTGACCCGCCAGCCGTCGCCGTCGCGTCGTGCGGCCGTCCGCAACGACGCGAGGTCCGAACCGGCCTCCGGCTCCGAAAAGCCCTGGCACCAGATCACCTCACCGCGGGCGATGGGCGGCAGGTGCTTGCGCTGTTGTTCGGGTGTGCCGTGCCGCATGATGATCGGGCCGACCCAGTTGACGCCCATGTACTGGGCACCGCGAGGCTCGTGGTGCGCCCACATCTCCTCACGCACGACGGTTTGCTGCCACACCGAGGCACCGCGGCCACCGAACTCCTCCGGCCATGCCATGCACAGCAGGCCGCGGTCGGCAAGCAACCGGCAGAACCGCTGGGCGACCTCAAGGTCGGCGGGATTGTCGGTGAACGCGCCGAGGAAGTCGTGCGGCACATGCTCGTTCACCAGCTCCCGGAGTTCACCGCGCAGCTGCTTGGCGTTCTGTCCCATCTCGAAGTCCACGGCGGTCCCTATCTCGAACCCTGCGCGCGCGCCACGTCAGGCGCGGCAAGGCCGAGCTCTTCGAGCACGTGCGTCGTGTCGGCGCCGAGCCGCGGGGCGGGGCCTGCCACCCGGCCGGGGGTGCGCGAAAACCAGGTCGGCACACCGGGAAAACGCACCTTGCCGTTTGGGGTGTCCACGGTCTCGAACAGGCCGACGGCGTTGAGGTGTGGATTGTCGAAGAGCTCGGCGGGGCTTCCGATCGCAGCTGCCGGGATCTCCAGTTCGCGGAACAGTGCCAGCCATTCCCCGGTGGTGCGCTGGAGCAGCGTCTCGGCAACCAGCGAGTAGACGGTGTCGATCTGACGTGCCCGCCGCTCGAGGGTGGCGTACAGATCGCTGGCCCACGGCGGCTGCACGGCGCCGATGAAGGCGTTCCAGTGCTTGTCGTTGTAGATCAGCGCGGCGATGTAGCCGTCGCTGGTGCGGTACGGCCTGCGGTTTGGCGCCACCGTCCGCGGATAGACGGCGGGACCAAGTGGAGGATCGAACATGGCACCGTTAGCATGCTCGACCAGCATGAACGACGCCATGGTTTCGAACATACTCACTTCCACTTCCTGCCCCTCGCCGGTGCGTTCGCGGTGGAAAAGCGCCATCATCGTGGCGTAGAGCGCCGTCAGCCCGGCGACCTTGTCGGCCATGATCGTGCCGACGTAGTTGGCCTCACCCGTCAGCTGCTCCTGGACGGCCGGTATGCCGCACTCGGCCTGGATGGTGTCGTCGTAGGCCGGCAGATCCCGGTTGGGGCCGCGCCGGCCGTAGCCGTAGCAGTTGGTGTAGATGATCCGGGGGTTGAGCGCCGCGACCTGTTCGTAGCCGAACCCGAGCTTGGCGATGGCCTTGGCGCGCATGGAGTGGATGAAGACGTCGGCCTCCAACGTGAGTGCGCGCAGCGCGGTCCTTCCCTCCTCGGACCGCAGGTCAAGCACGACGCTGCGCTTGCCACGGTTGACGTTCACGAAGACGCCGCTCATTCCCGGCTCGGGACCGACGGAGATGTGGCGAGTGTTGTCGCCTTCTGGCGGCTCGATCTTGATGACGTCAGCGCCCATGTCGGCCATGATCTGCGTGCAGTACGGGCCCATCACCATCGCGGTGACGTCGACGACGAGCACGCCGGCGAGCGGGCCGCTAGCCACGGTAGGCCATTTCGAAGCTGTAGCGGATGTGGTCCGCGTGACCGTTGGGCACCACCCGAAATATCAACGGGGCGGCCGTGTGCCGGATGGCGTCCATTTCTTCACCGACTTTCTCGATGGACCATGACGGCCGGTAGACGCCAGGCGATTCGGCGATGACGGCCCTCGCAACCCGGCCGGCGATAGCGACGAGCATCTCGCCCGTAATCGAACAGGATTCGTGGGCGAGCCAGCCCACCACGGGCGCCACCTGCTCGGGCTCCATGGGCGGATAAGCCGAAGTGTCAAGCCCCTCAGCCATTCTCGTCAGTGCGCCGGGAACGATGACGTTGCACTTCACACCCTCGTCGGCGCCCTCGAGTGCGACCACGTTGGACAGGCCGATCATGCCCGCCTTAGACACCGCGTAATTCGCGACGCCGTTGTTGCCGTACAGGCCGCCGATCGACGACGTCAGCACGATACGGCCGTACCCCGCCCCACACATCAGCGGGAACGCGGGCCGGACGACGTGAAACGCTCCCCGCAAATGCACATCCACGACGGACTCGAAGTCCTCGTACGTCATCTCCTTCAAGGATCCGCGACGGACATTTCCTGCATTTTGGACGAGGACGTCGATGCGGCCATAGCTGTTCAGCGCCGCTTGCACAATCGCCTTCCCGCCCTCGGGCGTGGCCACTGACTCCGTGCACGCGACGGCCTCGCCGCCCGTCGCCGTGATCTCGTCGACCACATCTTGCGCGGGCCCCGCGTTGGCGCTGTCGCCCGTTAGCGTTCCCCCGTTATCGTTGACGACGACCTTCGCGCCCTTCGAGGCGAGCAGGTGTGCGTAGGCACGTCCCAGCCCGCGGCCCGCACCGGTGACGACCGCGACCCGGTCGTCGAACCTCAGGTCAGGCATTTACGTTCCGAGCACGAGGCCATCGAGGTCACCCTTGTCGCGCCAGCCCTTCAGCAAGTCGTCGAATGCGTAGAACCCCGGCGCGTACGGCTCGCCAAGGAACGAGCGGATACCTTCTCCGCCACCGCCGCCTTCGTTGTTGTAATAGCCCGGCGTACAGGTCATCTCGAACTGCGAGCTATCCATCGCCACTTCCCGGATGGTCTTGACCCAATTGTCTTGACCCGTGACGCTGGGTTCGACGGTGGTCGCGCCTCGCGCCACAGCTTCAGAGATGATGTAGGCGATGTGTTCGGCCTGCTGCTCGAACATCGCGGTGGTGTTCGCCGCGACGCCGCCCTGGATGAAGCCGGTAAAGAACTGGTTCGGGAAACCACGGCTCGTCATCCCGTGAAGCGACTTGTAGCTGTCGCGCCAGTGGTCGAACAGCGAAAGGCCGTCGCGACCTTCGATCGTCGCCATGGCGTACCGGCGGCTGATCTCCGTCGAGATCTCGAAGCCACTCGCATAGACGATGCAATCGACCTCGTACTCAACGCCGTTGGCCACGAGTCCCTTCTCGGTACCTCGTTCGACGCCTTTGCATTCCGACACGTCGACCAACGTGACGTTCGGGCGATTGAAGGTCGGTAAATACTCGTCGTTGCTGCAGGGTCGCTTGCAGAGGAACCGGTAGTACGGCTTGAGCGCCTCCGCGACCTCCTGGTCGTCCACGATGGCCTCGACGCGGCGCCGCAGCCGCTCCATGACCTTGTAGTCCTCTTCTTCCCTGATGGCCATGATCTGCTCCAGCGTCAGCGACGCGGGATCGTCGCAGGCGGCGATCCGCGCAGTCATGTTGCGCCCCAGTTCCGTCCAGAAGTCGCAGACCAGATCCTGCGCGTCGAACACCACACCTTCGAACGGTGACCAGCGGTGGAAATTTCGCTGCCGCTCCTTCTGCCAGCCGGGCTGCAGTGACCTCGCCCATTGCGGATCGGTGGGCTCGTTGCCCCGTACGTCGACAGAAGACGGTGTGCGCTGGAAGACATAGAGATGCTTGGCGTGCCGGCCGAGGTGCGGAACGAGCTGAACCCCGGTGGCGCCGGTGCCGACGAGTGCTACGTGCTTGTCCGCCAGCTTGTCCAGTCCGCCGCTCGCATCTCCCCCGGTGTACTCGTAGTCCCAGCGCGCCGAGTGGAAGCTGTGCCCCTTGAAATCCTTGATGCCAGGGATGCCTGGCAGCTTCGGCCGGTTGTAGGAGCCGTTCGTCATCACAACGAAGCGGGCCCGGATATCGTCGGAACGGTTCGTCTCGATCCGCCAGCGGTTGATGGCGTCGTCCCAGCGCAGCGACCGCACCTGGGTGGAAAAGATCGCACCGTCGTAGAGCCCGAAATGCTTTGCGATGCGCCGGCAGTGCTCGAATATCTCGGCGCCGTCGGCGAACTTCTTCGAGGGCACGAAGTTGAGCTCCTCGAGCATCGGGACGTAGCAGTACGCGTCGTTGTCACATTGGATTCCTGGGAACCGGTTCCAGTACCAAACGCCGCCGAAGTCCCCGCCCATTTCGATGACCCTGACATCATCGACGCCGGCCTTCTTCAGGTTCACCGCCGATAGCAGGCCGGCGATACCTCCGCCGAGGACGGCGACCTGGATGTCTTCGGTGATCGGGTCGCGGGATGTCACCGTTGTGTGCGGGTCGACCTCGTAGAAATCCGCGTACTCGCCTTTCAGCTCCAGGTATTGTTTCGACCCTTCGGCACGCAATCGCTTATCGCGCTCGGCCAGGTACTTCTCCCGCAGCGCATCGATGTCGATGTCGGCGGGGGTGTCGGTGGGTCCGCAGTGCTTATCCCCCGAGTCGTCCCCCTGCCCTTCGGGCGGGAGGTGCCCCCTGGAACCTTCGAACGAGGTCATGCGATGGCGCCCTCCGGCAGCGCGGCGGCGTGCAGCGGTGCCTCCATCTCGTGCACGGCGGGCAGCACCTCCTGCGCGAACAGCTTCGTGCTCGCCATCGCGTCCTCGTAGGGCATGGTGCCGAACTGCGGGACGATGGTGACCTCCGAGAAGGAGCACGCCTCCTGCGCCGCCTTGAGGCGTTTGTAGATCTCCTCTGGCGTGCCGATCAGCAGGTTGGACGCGTGGTAGCCGGGAGTCTTGCTCTTCGCAGGCTTCGCGCCGCCTGACCCGTCGCCCTGAACGGACTCGGCGAGCACGGCGGTCGCGCTGGCCTCCCGGTTGGCGTAGGCCTCATATCCCTTGACGCCCTTGAAATTCGAGGCGTCGGCGAACCCGTAGTGGACGGTGACGTCGCGGTTGGCGGTGTAGATCCACTCCTCGGTCTTGGGGGCTAGGTCTTTTTGGTCCTCCTGGCCTACGCAATACATGAACATCACGTTCTTCGGCTGACACGGTTCCATGCCTTCCTCGGCGCGGAAGGTGTTGACCTTCTTGACCTCTTCGCCGGCGTCCCAGATCGGCTTGTTGCCGACGAACAGCGGGACCATGCCGCGGCGAGCGAGGATCTCCAGTGATTCTGGCGTCGACGACGAGCTGTAGATCCGGTCGAACAGGTCATTGCTGAGGGGTTTTGGCCGCAGCGACATCTCCGGAAACTTGAAGATCTCTCCTTCGTAGGAGAACCGCTCGCCCGAAAACGCCAGCTTCAGTACGTCGATGGTCTCGTTGAACCGCTGCCTGCTTTCCTCGCGTGGCACGCCGACGGCGTCGAACTCACCCTTGGACACGCCTCGGCCGAGCCCGATCGTGGTGTAGCGGCCGTTGGAGAGGATGTCGAGATAGGCAATCTGGTGCGCCAACCGGACCGGATGCCACCAGGGAGCAACCGCAACGAACGTCCCGAGGCTCACCCGTTCGGTCCGCCCGGCGAAATAGGTGAGCGCCTGAATCGGGTTGGGCGTCATGCCATATGGCGTCCCGCAATGCTCCGGGAACCAGATGCCGTCGAATCCGAGCGGCTCGGCAAGGTCGCCGAGCGCCAGCGCCCCTTGCACGCACTCCCAGTCCGGAGTCGAGGGCGGCGTGCTGAAATCGCCTGCCAGCACGCGGTCCCAATCGTGGGAGTTCTGGGCCCCCGTACCGAGGTTGACTTTCATCGATACTTCTCCTTACTAGAGGTCTCGGGGTTCGCCGGTACCCATGTACTTCGACAGTTGGTAGTGCAGATTGACGGTGCTGCGCTCGCGGTAGGGATTGGGCTTGGTGCCGGGGAAGCCAAGCGACTTCATGCCCTGCTGCACCGCGGCCATGTTCGAGAAGTCCTGCGGCAGCACCGACAGCCAGCGCGGGTCGCCCACCGGGGTATAGACCCATTCGGTCTGCGGCTCTTGTCCTTTCGGATAGAGCTCGTAGGTCGCGACCTCGAAGATGCACTTGTTCGGGTCGTAGCTGGGGTGCGGGCGGGCGCTGTAGCACAGCGCACTGGTCAGGCCCTGGCCGATCTGGAAGTTCGGGAAGATCTGCCACGCGGTGCCGCTCTGCCCGAGGATGTCGGCCGGGATGGTCGGCCAGATCACCCCGCGTGCTTCATCGTCGTGCCGCGCTGAGGACAGCCAGTGTTCGAGCACCTTGTCGGCCTGCGTGCCTTCCGGCAGCTCGTCGACCAACCGCTTCGCGGCCTCCACCAACGTTTTCGTGGTGGTCGCGTTCGTCTCCTCCATTGTGTAGACCTGCATTTCGGCGGTGGATATCCGCGGATCGCCGATGCCGAGCCGGATCTTGGACTTGGTCTCCTCCAGATCCTTCGGCGCGTCGTAGCCGATGTTGCTGTGCCTGCCTTGCGCCTTGGCCCAGCCCTTGAATTCGCCAAACTTATTGAACTCCGGATGCGTGGTGAACACGTGGTAGGTCTCATTGAAGGCCTCCATCGCGACCTTCCAGTTGCAATCGAAATTCAGCCACTTGCGCCACTTGTAGCGCATGTTTTCCAGGCCGAAGGGGTCGAGGATCTTCGAAGCGGGGAACAGATAGTCCATCAGCGGCTCACAGTCGGGATCCATGTTGATCCACAGCCAGCCGCCCCATGTGTCGACGTTGACCCTCGCGAGGTGGGTGTTTTCTGCCGTCAACACGCCCTGCCAGTCGTCCTGTTCACGAATGTGCGTGCACGCGCCGTCGAGCCCGTATGTCCATCCGTGGAACCCGCAGACCAACGACTTGCGGGCACGCCCGCAGGCATTCTTGGCGCCGTCGGGGGTGTCGATCAGCCGCCTGCCACGGTGCATGCACACGTTGTGGTGCGCATTGAATTCGTTTGGGTCAGTGCGCACAACGATGATCGAGTCGTCGAGGATGTCGTAGGTGAGGTAATTGCCCACCTCACCGATCTCCTCGACGCGGCCGACCTGCTGCCACACTTTCCGCCACAGCTTGTCGCGCTCCGCGCGGGCGTAGCCTTCGGAGATGTAGGCCTGTGGACTGATGGTGACCGGACCCGAAAGCTCCTCGGCCGCCTGGACTTCCATGTCGGTCATCGCTGTTCCTTTCAGGGCCGACTGATGTTCGCGCGGAAGTTTTCGTCCTTGAGGAACAGGGACGTGTTGTCGGCGCCGAGGTGACTCCATTTGAGGTTCAGCCCGCCGTCGACAAGCAGGGTCTGCCCGGTGATGTAGCTCGACAGGTCCGAAAGCAGGAACAGGATCGGGCCTGCCTGTTCCTCGGGCCGTCCGCGCCTGCCCATCGCGATGGCCCGGCGATCGCGGTCTGGATCGTCGTCGACATAGGTGCGCGACGCGGCCGTCTCGGTCACCCCCGGCGCGACCGCGTTGACGCGGATGTTGTCAAGGGCCAGTTCGACCGCCATCGTGCGGGTCATCGCCGCCACCGCGGCCTTGGCCGTTCCATAGGCGATGTGAAAGGGCGCTGTGTTCATGCCGCTGATCGATGAGATCGACACGATCGAGCCGGGGTTGCCCTGCGTGCGGATTTCGCCGGCCACCGCCTGGCTCATGAAGAACGCCGTCTCCAGGTTCTTGGTGAACAAGGCGCGCCAGTCGTCGCGCGTCACCCGAGTGGACGGCATCCACGTCGACGGGTCCGCGCCGCCTGCGACGTTGACGAGCCCGTACAGGTTGCCGTCGGTGCGCCGCACCTGGTCGATGACCGCGGCGATGCCGTCGTCGGTGCACGCGTCGGCGGCCACTGGGACGACGGACAGGCCCTGCTGCACGAGCGGAGTCACGTGCTCGCCCAGGTTCTCCTTGGACCGGCTGACGGCCACGACCGTGGCGCCTGCCTGAGCGGTCAATCGCATCACCGTGGTGCCGATGCCACCGCCGCCCGCGCCCGACACGACGACGATGCGGCCGTCCAACCTCAGGAGATCGTCCACGGCGCCACTATTTGTCCGGACAACATACGCTGCTCTGCATATTGAAGAACACTATTCCGCAGCGGTAATGGGCTCGTCAAGGCTGGCTGGCTTCTGAATGAGGCTATTGTCTGGACTAAGAGAGCTTGATAACGTCCGAGGTCATGAGCTCGTCCGTGCTGCAGGCCCGCTACGTCGCCGCGAACCCGAGCGCAGCCGACGGCTGGCGGCTCGAGCGGCTCACCGCGCCAAGCAGGCTGTTCGGCGCCAACGGGCTGCGCACGGGTCCCGACGGGCGCGTCTACGTCGCGCAGGTCACCGGCAGCCAGATCAGCGCGCTGGACCCGGGCACCGGACGATTGGACACCGTCAGCCCGAAGGGCGGCGACATCATCGCGCCCGACGACGTGGCCTTCGACCCGAGCGGAAACCTGTATGCCACCGAGGTGATGGACGGCCGGGTCAGCATGCGCGAACCCAACGGCCGGACCCGCGTGCTGCGCGGCGACCTGCCCCGCGCCAACGGAATCACCGTGCACGCGGGTCGGCTGTTCATCGGTGAGTGCCGCGAGGGCGGCCGGCTGATGGAACTCGACCTTGGCGGCGGGGCGCCGCGGATTTTGGCCGAAAACCTGCCCTCGCCCAACGCGATGGAAGTCGGTCGGGACGGAATGCTGTACTTCCCGCTGATGACGGCGAACGAGATTTGCCGCATCGACCCCGAAGGCGGTGAGCCGCAACGGGTTGCAGCTGATCTCGGGGTGCCCGACGCGGTGAAGTTCGACACCGACGGGTTCATCGTCTCCACCCAGGTGGCCAGCGGGCAGGTTTTGCGCATCGATCCGCGCAACGGTTCGGTGACCGTGCTGGCCCAGCTCAATCCCGGGCTGGACAACCTGACCTTCGTCGGCGACCGGTTGTTCGTCTCGAACTTCACCGGAGAGATCACCGAGATCCTGCCTGGCGGTGACACGCGCACCGTGCTTGCGGGCGGGCTGAACTGGCCGCTTGATCTGGCCGTTGGCGATGACGGCAAGCTCTACGTCGCCGACGGCACGTACTTCTACACGGTGCGGACCGACGGATCTCTGGAAACGGTCGGGATGCTGTTCTCGCCGGGCTATCCCGGCTTCCTGCGCGGTCTGGCCGCGACCGGCTCTGGCGAGTTCGTGGTCACGACGTCCGGCGGACAGGTCACCCGATATGCGCCCGCCGCCGCCGAAAGCGAAGTCCTGGCAGACGGATTCGACCAGCTCTACGGTGTGGCCATCGGACCGGGTGGTGTCGTCGTCGCCGAACTCGGGACCGGCCGCGTGCTATCGGTTCGATCGGGCAGTGTCAAATGGGGCAGTGTCAAATGGGGCAATGTCAAATCGGGCAATGTCAAATGGGGCAGTGTCAAATCGGGCAATGTCGACGTACTCGCCTCCGGCTTGCAGGATCCGGTCGGTGTGGCGATCGGACCCGACGGTGTGGCCCTGGCCGCGGAGTCCGGCGCGGGCCGCGTCGTCCGGCTGTCGGGGTCGAGCGTGGAAACGGTGATCGACGGACTGCAGCGCCCGCAGGGCATCGCAGTGGCCGAAGGCCAGCTTTTCATCGTCGACGCCGGCGCCAAGGAAGTGATCGCGCTCGACCTCAACAGCAAGCAGCGTCGCACCATCGCTTCCGGCTTGCCGGTCGGACCTGCGCCAGGGGTGGAGCCCAAGCCGCTCAAGGGAATGCCGCCGTTCTCCGGACCGCAGGGACCGTTCGCGGGCATCACCGCTGGGCGGGACGGAACACTCTACGTTTCGGCGGACGGCGATGGCAGCGTGCTGGCCCTGCGGCGGGTGGACACGTGACGGTCACGCCGGCCGACCACCGCTACCTCCAGGTCGCACGCACCCTGCGAAAGGAGATCGTCGACGGGGTTTTTCCGGTGGGTTCACAACTGCCCACCGAACACGAGCTGTGCGAGCGATTCGCGGTGAGCCGCTACACCATCCGGGAGGCCTTGCGCCGGCTGCGTGACGACAACCTGGTCGCATCACGGCCCCGCGCAGGTACCCTCGTCGTCGCGCGTCCGGCGACGAATTCCTATGCGCAGGACGTGATGTCGATCAACGACCTGCTCGCCTTCGCTACCGGCGCACAGTTCACGATCGAGTCGAACGCGATGGTGACGATCGACGACGACCTCGCCGCGCGGACGGGGCTAGCGGTGGGTTCGCAGTGGCTGACTGTGCGCGGATACCGACAGGCGGAGGGCAGCGCTGCGCCGGTATGCCGCACCGAGTACTACATCAACCGTGCCTTCGCCGCGGTGGGCAGGCTGCTGCAACGGCACTCCGGCCCTATCTTCCCGCTCATCGAGGACCTCTTCGGGGTGAGCATCGTCGAGGTGCACCAAAAGATCGCCGCGGTGCTGGTCACGCCCGAGCTGGCCGCGACACTCAAGGTCGAAACGGGCAGTGCCGCACTCGAAATGCAGCGCACCTATACGACGTCGGACGGTGAGGTCGCCCAGGTCACCGTCAACACCCATCCCTCGGCGCGGTATCGCCATTCGATGACCATGCGCAGGGTCAAGGGCTAGGTTCGGGTCCGTGAGGGTCGACGGAGATCGCGCGGCCGAGGCGTACCGCCGCGGGTTGTGGGTTCGCGCCACCCTCGCCGATTCGCTCCGCGATGCCGCACAGCGCACGCCCGACCGAACGATCTTGGTCGACGGCGGCATTCGGCTCGACTGCCAAACACTGCATCGGCGGGCGAGCACGCTGGCGCACACGCTGTTGGCCCGGATGCCCCCGGGCAGCGTGGTGTCGTTCATGCTGCCGAACTGGCATGAGGCCGCGGTCATCTACCTGGCGGCAACGCTGGCCGGTATGGTCGTCAACCCCGTCCTGCCGTCGCTGCGGGATCGCGAACTGCAGTTCATATTGTCCGATGCGGGCAGCCGCGCAATCTTCATACCGGCCGACTTCGGCAAGCACGACTACGTCGCGATGCTGGACCGGGTCAGCGCCGGCATGGCCTCACCGCCCGAGGTAGTGGTACTGCGGGGCGACGCAGGACGCCACACGTCGTACGCATCGCTGTTCACCAAATCCGGCGCGAGGGGCCTGCCGGTGCTGAGTCCCGACGCCGTGCGGATGATCCTCTACACGTCGGGCACCACCGGCCGACCGAAGGGTGTTCTGCACACCCACAATTCGATCCACGCCCTTATTTCGCAGATCGGCGATCACTGGCGGGTCGATGACGGCGACGTGTTCCTTGTCCCGTCACCGATCGCGCACATCGGCGGATCCATCTACGCGTTCGAATGCCCGCTGCTGTTGGGCACAACGGCGGTTCTGATGGAACGGTGGGACCAGGACGTCGCCGTAGAACTGATGACCACCGAGCGCTGCACGCATATGGCAGGGGCCACTCCGTTTCTCGTTGGCTTGCTGATCGCCGCCGAGATGGCGCAGACCCGGTTACCGGATCTCAAGGTGTTCATCTGCGGCGGCGCGTCGGTGTCGCCGTCGCTCATCCGAAGGGCCGCGGCGTATTTCGAGCCGACGGCGGTCAGCCGGGTTTACGGGTCGACGGAAGTCCCTGTCACTACGGTCGGCGCGCTCGGTGACCCTGCGCACGCGGCGGAAACCGACGGCCACACCGGCATCGCCGAGATCAAGCTGGTGGATGGCGAGATCCGCGCGCGTGGCCCGCAGATGCTCGTCGGCTATCTGCACCCCGACGACGAGACCGGATCATTCGACGACGAGGGATTCTTCTGTACGGGAGATCTCGGCCGATCGGTCGACGACGGGTATCTGGTGGTCACCGGCAGAGCCAAGGACATCATCATCCGCAACGGGGAGAACATCTCGCCCAAGGAGATCGAGGACATCCTCGTCGGCCACGCGGGCATCGCGGAGATCGCTGTCGTCGGCGTTCCCGACGAGCGCACGGGGGAACGCGCATGCGCCGTCATCGTTGCCTCCGATCAGCCCGCGCCAGACCTGGCCGACCTGGGTGAGCTACTGATGCGCCATGGGGTCGCCAACTTCAAAGTGCCCGAGCAGGTGGAGATCTGGGACGCGCTGCCGAAGAACGACGCGGGCAAGGTGTTGAAGCATCGGATCCTGGCGACGCTGACGAAGGTGGATGTGTGACATGCAAGTAGCGATCGTGACGGGCGCGAGCAGCGGCATCGGCTTCGGATGCGCGACCAAGCTGGCAGGAATGGACATGGCAATCGTCGGTACAGGCCGCGACGAGAGCAGGCTGGCCGACCTGGCGGAGGCGATCGACGACGGCGATCGCGTCGCGACCCTTGCCGTCGATCTGACGGACGACGACGCGCCGCAACGGATCGTCGAACTTGCGGTCGAGCGGTGGGGGCACATCGACTTTCTGATCAACAATGCCGGCGTTGGCAGCCCGAAGCCGTTGCACGAAACCGACGACGAAAGCCTTGACTACTTCCTTGGCTTGATGTTGCGGGCGCCGTTCCGGTTGGCGCGTGAGGTGATCCCGCACATGCAGCCCGGCTCCGCGATCATCAACGTGACGTCGACGTTCGCGGTTGTCGGGGGTCTGCGGGGCGGCGCCTATTCCGCGGCGAAGGGCGGCTTGACGGCTTTGACCATGCACATCGCCTGCCAGTACGGGCCGCAGGGCATCCGCTGCAATGCCGTGGCGCCCGGCGTCACTCTCACCGCGATGGTGGCGCAACGGCTGGAGGACGAGCGGTTCCGCAAGATCAACACGGAGATGACGCCGTATCCGCGGCTGGGTCGCGTCGAGGACTTGGCCAGCACGGTGGCGTTCCTGTGCTCCGAGGGCGGCAGTTTCATCAACGGCCAGACGATTGCGGTCGACGGGGGCTGGAGTTCGACGAAGTATCTGTCGGACTTCGCGCTGACGTCGGAGTGGGTCGCGCGTTGAACCTGTTCGCGCTGCTCGACCACGCGGCGGCTCGGCACGGCGACCGCGGCGCGGTGTACCTCGGTGAACGCCAGTTGTTTACGTGGAACGAGCTGCGCGAGCGGGTGTTGCGTCTCGCGACGTCGATCCGGGCGATCGAGGGCCCTGGCGCGCGCATCGCCGTCGCAAGCGAGAACCGCCAGGAGATCGTGGAACTGATGTTCGCCAGCTGGGCCGCGGAGTGCGTGTTCGTCCCGATCAACTACAAGCTTCATCCACGCGAGATGGAGCAGATACTCGACGATGCGGGGGTTTCGCAGGTATTCGCATCGCCGAAGATCGGTGCGGCGCTGGCGTCGGTCACCACGGTGCCCATCGAAACCGTTGATTCGCAGGCGTATTCAAGCCGACTGTCCGGCTCGCCAGCGGATCCGCCGCGTACGACCGATCCCGCGCGGCTGGCGTGGCTGTTCTATACCAGCGGGACAACGGGCCGATCGAAGGGCGCGATGCTGTCGCACCGCAACGTGATGGCGATGACCGTTGCCCACCTTGCGGACTTCGACGCGCCCGACGAGAACTGCAGCCTTGTCCACGGCGCACCGATGTCGCATGGTTCGGGTCTCTATATTCCGCCGTACGTGCTGCGCGGTGCGCGCCAGGTGGTGCCGGAGTCGGCGGCATTCGAACCCGACGAGTTCCTCGATCTCTGTGAGCATCATCCCGGCTGTAGCGCCTTCCTCGCGCCCACCATGGTTGCACGCTTGGTGCAGACCGGGCGCGGGTGCCCGCGCAATCTGCTAACCGTGGTGTACGGCGGTGGACCGATGTATGTCGACAGCCTGAAGAAGGCAATGGCGGCGTTCGGCCCGATCTTCGTCCAGCTCTACGGCCAGGGTGAGGCGCCGATGACGATCACCGGCCTGCGCCGTGCCGACCATCTCGGCGCCGACGACGCGGTCCTGGGATCGGTCGGATACGCCCGCTCCGGGGTGGATGTTGCGGTGCTGCGCGACGACGGCACGCCGGCCGCGATCGACGAGATCGGTGAAATCGTGTGCCGCGGTGACGTCGTGATGTCGGGCTACTGGAACAACCCCGAGGCCACCGCGGCCACGCTGCAGAACGGCTGGTTGCGCACCGGGGACATGGGTTCGTTCGACGACCGCGGCTACCTCACCCTGCGCGACCGATCCAAGGATGTGGTGATCAGCGGCGGCAGCAACATCTATCCCCGTGAGGTGGAGGAAGCACTGATCCAGCACCCTGGTGTCACGGACGCGTGTGTTGTCGGCGCGCCCGACCCGGAGTGGGGTGAGGTCGTCGTCGCATTCATCGTCGGGTCGGCCTCCGCGGCTGAGCTTGATGCGCATCTGTTGGACCGCATCGCCCGCTTCAAGCGTCCCAAGCGATACGAGTTCGTCGACGAGGTGCCGAAGAACAGCTACGGCAAGGTGCTCAAGCGGGAGTTGCGGGCCCGGCTACCGTAGACCGATGCGCATCGTCATCGCCGGCGGGCACGGCAAGATCGCCCTGATCCTCGAAAGGCTGCTGTCGCAGCGCGGGGACTCGGTCGCAGGCTTCATCCGCAATCCGGAGCATGCCGCAGACCTCGAAGCAGCAGGCGCCGAACCGTTGGTCGTCGACCTCGAAGCCGCGTCGGTCGACGACGTCGCGGCACATCTGCGCCGCGCCGATGCCGTCGTGTTCGCCGCAGGCGCGGGAGCGGGCAGCGGCGCGGCGCGAAAAGAAACGGTCGACCGAGACGCGGCGATCCTGCTCGCGGATGCGGCCGAAACCGCGAAAGTCAGTCGTTACGTGATGATTTCAGCCATGGGCGCTGACGCCGAGGCCCCGGACGACGCGGGCGATCCGGTCTTCGTGGCGTACCTGCGCGCCAAAGGCGCTGCCGACGAGAACATCCGGGCCCGAAAAGCGCTCGACTCGACGATCGTGCGTCCCGGTCATCTCACCAACGATCCGGGGACGGGGCGGGTCACGATCGCGGACGAAACCGGACACGGCAGCATCCCGCGCGCAGACGTCGCCGCGGTATTGCTCGCGGTTCTTGACACACCCCGCACAGGTGGTCTGACGTTCGAAGCGATCGCCGGCGACACCCCGATCACCGACGCCATCACCACATCAACCCGCGAATGACGTCTACCGGCGGAATGTCCTCAACGGAGATCAACCCCTTGGGAGTGCGGCAGATCCAGTCGATCGCGTTGACCACTCGGGCCGCGGTGGAGATACACCCCGCAACCTGATCGTCCCCGCGCCGGGACGCTGGGTGGGCAGCACGGCGGGCGGATCCTGGGCAAGGTCCGCTTTCTCTACTTCAGCCCCCGCGAGTACATCGTGTTGTTCGGATCTCCCACTGGCAGGCAAGGCTTTTCGGGCCGCTATAAATGCGTCCAAATCCACAAATTCCTGATGGCCGGCCAGATTGACCAGGAGAAACGTAGCGCGCAAGCCGCTGGCTTCAGCTGGGGGACAAGCGCGTCTGGACTTGTCGGCGACGCCTGCTACCGTCCCGGCTACAACTGAATCCCCCGCAGAGATCCCAAGGTCAGGACATCGACCGGCGTCGGGGAAAGTAACCAACGAGGCCGCTGGCATCGCAGGTGTGGCGCCCGCAAGGGACAGAGTGGTCGGCGCAAACGCAAAGGCCCCCGGCTTACGGCGGTGCTGTGATGAGCACCGAGACAGCCGGACATCGGCACGCGCCAATCCCACGCCTTCAGGCGGGGGAGGATGTCAATCCTACGACCTGGAGTCCGACGAGATGCTGCCCATGACACTGCGTCCCGGCGAACACAAATGCCTCGACAAGGGTCACGCAAGGGGCCTCACCATTCACCCCGGCTCATGGCACATCGAGTACGGCCGGGGAGCCGTCGTCACCACGCTGCCGTTCGCGATGGTGGACACGCTGTTTCTGTCGCTGGAAGTCGAGTCCGTTCACTTGTCGACCATCGAGTTCAGCAAGTTGGTCACCAGGCGATTTCGCCGCTGACGGTCAGGCAGGGGCGAACACCGATTTGAACTTGTTCAACGAGTCCCTGATATCGCCCTTGAGCGCGGCCGCGACCACCACGCCGATCGGGCCGAACAACGCCGGGCCGCCCAGATGTACGTCGAACGTGACCGTCGACCCCGCTGGGTCGTCCATGGCGGGTTTGACCTTGCCGATCAGCTTCACCTTGATGCCGCCCCGCCCATCCCCGTCGAGCGTCATCGCCTCCGGCGGCTGGTAATTCACGATCGTCCATCGGATTCGGTTGGCCATGCCCTTCACGTCGACGATCGAGTCGAGGACCGTGCCCCTCTGCAGGGTCTCGGGCAGCTTGGACCGCCACACCCGGTGAATGGTCAGCCATTCCTTGTAGCGGGACAGGTCGGACGCGCACTCCCATGCCGTCTCCGGCGGTAGCGGAACGTCGACGGAGACGGACAGTTTGGCCATGGCTCAGTTCTGCGGCGGAGTGCCCTTGTCGACGGCGTTCTTGGCAGCGTCCTGCACCTTGTTCACGGTGGAGGCGTACTTGCCCTGCGTCTTGGAGTCGACGATGTCGCCGGCCTTCTCGATCGCGGTGTCGACGGTGCCCTTGTTCTTCGAAACGAGGTCTTTGACCTTGTCCAGGAATCCCATGGGCATACCCTACCGCTGTCGCCAGAGGCGTCGCCGTTCTCCGAGAAACCTCCCCTGGACCCACCAGATCACCTCGATCGCGGCGGCCCCCACCAGGCCGATTCCCAGCGCCATCGACGTGAGCGCGATGTTCGAGGAATCCAGCATGAACGCCTTCTGCGCCAGCGGAATGGAGAAGATCACCACGTACGCCAGGCCGGAAAGTGCGACCAGCGCAACCCGCCACCACTCGTAGGGCCGCGCCACCACGGCGAGCACCCACACCATCGTCACCAAAAGCGTGATCAGCGCGGCGGTGGACGCCTGGGTCTGCTGGGTCTGCGTGGGCTCGCGCCCCTGATAGGCCGCCAGGTATGAAATGAACGTCGCGATGCCCACCACGACCCCCGACGGCAGCGCCGACGTCATCACCCGGCGCACGAAGCCGGGATGCGCCCGTTCGTTGTTCGGCGCCAGCGACAGGACGAACGCCGGGATGCCGATGGTGAACCAGGCCGCGATCGTCACGTGGATCGGCTGGAACGGGAACAGAAGCGGATTGGTGCCAAACAGCTTTGAAGCCAGACCCGCCAGCCCCACCAACACCGCGAGCAGCACCGAGTACACCGTCTTGGTGAGGAACAGGTTGGAGACCCGCTCAATGTTGCCGATCACTCGGCGACCCTCGCCGACGACGTAAGGCAGCGTCGCGAACTTGTTGTCCAGCAACACGATCTGAGCGACGGCCCGCGAAGCCGAGCTGCCGGAGCCCATCGCGACTCCGATGTCGGCGTCCTTGAGCGCCAGCACGTCGTTGACGCCGTCGCCGGTCATCGCGACCGTGTGCCCGCGTGATTGAAGGGCGTGCACCATGGCGCGCTTCTGGTCCGGACGCACCCTGCCGAACGTCGTGTACTCCTCGACAGCGTCGGCCAGCTGCTCGGGCTTGTCCGGCAGCCGGCGGGCGTCCATCGTCTCGCCATCCAGACCAAGGGAGCCTGCGACGGCGCCCACCGACACCGCATTGTCGCCGGAGATCACCTTGACCGAGACCTTTTGGGAGGCAAAGTAATCCAGCGTTTCACGGGCGTCAGGGCGGACGCGCTGCTCAAGCACCACCAGCGCGGCCGGGGTAACGGTGCCAGGGGCGCCGGGGTGGTCCACCGGCAGGTCGCTCGAGCCGAGTAACAGCACCCGAAGGCCAAGCGACCCGATCTGCTCGGCTTCCTCGGCGGCCGCGGAACCCGGCTCGAGCAGAACGTCGGGCGCACCGATCAGCCAGTTGCCGTGCTCGCCGTAGGACGCGCCACTCCATTTGGTGGCCGACTTGAACGACGCGGTCGCGGTGGCGGTCCAGCCGGGCGGCATCTTGTAGGCCTCCCCGATGGCCTGCATGCTCGCGTTTGGCCGGGGGTCGTCGGAGGCGAGCTGGGCAAGGATATCGGCGACGGCCCGTTCGTCGAGCTTCCTGAGATCCGACACCCGCATGCCGTTTTCGGTGAGCGTGCCGGTCTTGTCGGCGCACACCACGTCGACGCGGGCGAGCCCCTCGATGGCGGGCAATTCATTGACCAGGCACTGCCTGCGCCCCAGCCGCACCACCCCGACGGCAAACGCGATCGACGTCATCAGCACCAGGCCCTCCGGCACCATCGGGACCAACGCGCCAACCATCCGCAGCACGGATTCACGCCAACCCACATCGGTGGTGAACAGCTGGGTGTAGATGATCAGCAGGCCGGCCGGAGTCAGCAGGTAGGTGATGAACTGCAGGATCTTGTTGATGCCGCTGCGCAGCTCGGAATTCACCAGCGTGAACTTGCTTGCCTCGTCGGCCAGCTTGGCGGCGTAGGCCTCACGGCCGACCTTGGTGGCCCGATACGCCCCGCCGCCCGCGACGACAAAGCTGCCCGACATCACATTGTCCCCTGCGTCTTTCGCGATCGGGTCGGCCTCACCGGTGAGCAGGGATTCGTCGATCTCGAGGTTGTTCTCCTCGAGGATTTCGCCGTCGACGACGATCTGATCACCGGGCCCGATCTCGATGGTGTCGTCGAGCACCACCTCACTGGGTAGCAGCGCTGCAATGCCGGATTGCCTGCGCACCAACGGTTTCGCCTGTCCGACAATGGCCAGCTTGTCCAGCGTCTGCTTGGCGCGTAGCTCCTGGATGATGCCGATGGCGCTGTTGGCGATGATCAGCAGGCCGAACGCGCCGTTGATCACCGAACCGGTGGACAGCACGATGATCAGCAGCACACCAAGGATCGCGTTGATCCGGGTGAACACGTTGCCCCGGACGATGTCGGACACGCTGCGCGCCGCACGGGTCGGCACATCGTTGGTCTTGCCCTCGGATACCCGCTGGGCGACTTCGGCATCAGTCAGGCCCATGGTCACAACGCCTGGGATGGTGGTCATCTCGTGAACGTCCCCTTTGTGAACGTGTCGTAGTACTCGAGGGTCAGCTTGTTGCCGTCGAACGTCGCCTTGGAAATCGTTCCC
>JAOPVX010000435.1 GCA_025965975.1 Mycobacterium sp.
AAGTCTGGTCTTCGATGACCTGTGGGTTCAAGGGGCGGTTTTCGCCGTGGTCTCGGTCCTGTTATTGGCGGTGGTGCGGCCGGTGCTGCGACGGCATTTCACGTCGGGGGAGGGCATGCCTGAACCGGCCAAGGCGCTGGAGGGCAAGAGCGCGCTGGTTCTCGACAGGGTGGCGCGGCATGAAGGCCAAGTGAAACTCGACGGCGAAATCTGGACGGCGCGGCCCGCCAACGACGACGATATCTACGAACCGGGCGACCACGTCACCGTCGTGCACATCGACGGCGCCACCGCCGTCGTCCAAAAGGTCGTCTAGAGAAGTCTGGGCAACGAGGGAAGGAACTGTTCATGGATGGTGCTGTCGCCGGCTTGGTCCTCGTCGGCGTGCTGGTCATATTCGCGGCCATCATCGTCGCCAAGTCGATCGCGATCATCCCGCAGGCCGAGGCCGCGGTGATCGAACGGTTGGGCCGCTACACCAAGACCGTGTCGGGGCAGCTGACGCTGCTGCTGCCGTTCGTCGACAAGATCCGTGCGCGCGTCGACCTGCGCGAGCGCGTCGTGTCGTTCCCGCCGCAGCCGGTGATCACCGAGGACAACCTGACGGTCAACATCGACACCGTCGTCTACTTCCAGGTCACCAACCCGCAGGCCGCGGTGTACCAGATCAGCAACTACATCGTCGGCGTCGAGCAGCTGACCACCACCACGCTGCGCAACGTGGTCGGCGGCATGACGCTTGAGCAGACCCTGACGTCGCGCGACCAGATCAACGGCCAGCTGCGTGGCGTGCTCGACGAGGCCACCGGCCGATGGGGGCTGCGGGTGGCTCGGGTCGAGCTGCGCAGCATCGATCCGCCGCCGTCGATCCAGGATTCGATGGAAAAGCAGATGAGGGCCGACCGCGAGAAGCGGGCCATGATCCTGACCGCCGAGGGCAGCCGCGAGGCGGCGATCAAGCAGGCCGAGGGCCAGAAACAGGCGCAGATCCTGTCCGCCGAGGGCGCCAAGCAGGCCGCGATCCTCGCCGCCGAAGCCGATCGGCAGTCGCGAATGCTGCGGGCCCAGGGCGAGCGCGCGGCGTCCTACCTGCAGGCCCAAGGCCAGGCCAAGGCGATCGAGAAGACGTTCGCCGCGATCAAGGCCGGCCGCCCGACACCGGAGATGCTGGCCTACCAGTACCTTCAGACGCTGCCGCAGATGGCCAAGGGCGAGGCGAACAAGGTCTGGCTGGTGCCAAGCGACTTCGGCGCCGCGCTGCAGGGCTTCGCCAAGATGCTCGGCGCTCCAGGGGAGGACGGTGTGTTCCGGTACACGCCGTCGCCGGTGGACGACAATCTGCCGAAACCCGAGGACGACAGCGAGGAGGTGGCCGATTGGTTCAACACCCAGACCGACCCCGAGATCGCGCAGGCCGTTGCTGCTGCCGTCGCCGACGCGCGCGCCCCGGTCCAGGGCGCTATTCCTGCCCCGCCCGTTGATCCGCTCCCTGCGATGCAGTACCCGCCGCTGTCGCAGCAGGCACAACCCCCGACGGGCCGTCATAGCGGCTCGCCGGAGGGTTAAGCGCCACGCGGATGCCGTCGCCGCGAACCTATGACGCACTGGGTGCATATATGGCAGTCAGCGCGGTCGGCGATTACAAGCTCGTCCCGATCGTGCGGCAGACCCTCGAGGCGGTGCACTTCCCGCGTCGGTTCTGGTGGATCATCGCGCCCATCAAGGCCGCGGCGGCGATCGGCCTGTTCTCGGCGAGATGGTCTCCCGGCCTTGCGCGGCTGACCACGGCGATGCTGACGCTCTACTTCGTGCTGGCGGTGGGCTCCCACGCCAAGGCCCGCGACGTGAGCGTGTCGGCCGCCGCGGCCGCGGCGTCGGCGGCCTTGTTCGCGACGGTGACCGCGAAGGGATCCGCCGTCAGCCGGTGATCGCCGGCTCGGCGTCGGGAGCCGAGTCGGCGAGGCGCTCGCGGTGATGGCGCCGGTGGGTGCGGATCTCGTAGATCAAACCCGCGATGCCGAGGCTCGCGGTGCACAGCGACACCACGAACAGCAGCGGGCTGACGTTGCCCGTGAGTGCGTCGCCGAGGATGACGACCGCGGCGGTGCCTGGCAGCAGCCCGACCAGGGTGGCCAGCGTGTAGGGCAGCAGCCGCACCGCCGACGCCCCCGCGGCGTAGTTGGCCACCGAGAACGGCACCGCGGGAATCATCCGCATCGACATCACCGCGGGCCAGCCGCGCTCGCGCAGCCGCGCGTCCAGTGAATCCACCCGGGGGTGGGGGACCAACCGGCTCAGTTGCCAGCCCACGGCGCGCACCAGCAGCAGGGCGATGACGGCGCTCACGGTGCTGGCCAGCACCGCCAGCGGAATACCGAGGTAGGGGCCGAAAAGCAGGCCCGCGGCCAACGTGAACGCGGTGCGCGGGAACGGAAAGACCGTGACCACCATGTGCGCGGCCAAGAACGCCAGCGGGAACCACGGACCGACCGACGTTGCCCAGTCGCGCAGCTGCAGTGCGGTGGGCAACGGAATCAGTACCGCAACTGCGACGAGGATCACAATTGCTGTCAGGATGGCGATGAATCGGCGGGGCGAGATCGTCGACGCCGTCGCGATCACCGCGGCAAGCAGTGCGCGCAGGGTGCTGACGACGGCTTTCACGCCTACCAAGACTACGGGCCGTGGCGTGACGACACCCCGTCAGCGCCGTTGTGAGTCGGCCGCCCGGCAGGTCCTGCTGTGATGGCGATCATTTAGCCTGATGGACGTGCAGAAACCCGGTGCTGTGGATTCCGCGGATTCCGATATCGCGAGGTGGCGCTCGGCGGTGGCCGGCGTGCTGGCCAAGAGCACCAGGCGTGACGCGGCGGATCTGCCCGCCGAGCCGGAGCGGCTGCTGGATTCGCCCACCTACGAAGGTTTCCCGATCCGCCCGCTGTACACCTCTTTGGACGCACTTGGAGAGGCGGCGCTGCCAGGGCAGTGGCCGTATGTGCGGGGCGGCGACGCGCTGCGGGACGTCAAGTCCGGCTGGCGGGTCGCCGAAGCCTTTCCCGCCAATGGATCCGCGGCGGCCGACGCCAACGGAACGTTGCTGCTCGCGCTGACCGAAGGCGTCAGCGCGCTGGTGCTGCAGGTGGGCGAGCCGGGCGTGCCTGCCGCGGAGTTGGACCGCCTGCTCGAGGGTGTGTTCCTCGATCTGGTGCCCGTGGTTTTGGAAGTCAGCGGGGCGGGTCCCGAATATCTCACCGCCGAATATCTCACCGCCGCCGACGCCGTGCTGGCCCAGCTGACCGATCTCGACGACGACCAGCGGTCACGGCTGTCGGTGGATCTGGGCGCCGACCCGTTGACCGCGCCGCTGAGCGGGCGATCGGCACCGAGCGTGGCCGACGTCGTCGCGGTGGCCGCCAAGGTGACCGGCTACGACGGTGGGGTGCGGGCGATCACCGTCGACGGTCCGGCGTTCCACGATCTGGGCGCCAGCGCGTCGTGGGAGTTGGCGGGCAGTATCGCCGCGGCGGTCGGCTATCTGCGGTTGCTCGGTGAAAGCGGTATCGCGGCGAGGGACGCGTTGCGGCAGATCAGCTTCCGCTTCGCCGCCGACGACGACCAGTTCATGACGATCGCGAAGCTGCGTGCGCTGCGCCAACTGTGGGCGCGGGTGGCCGAGGTGGTGGGGGAGCCGAACGCCGCCGCGGCCCGGCTGCATGCTGTCACGTCGCTGCCGATGATGGCGCAGCGCGATCCGTGGGTGAACATGCTGCGCACCACGTTGGCGGCGTTCTCCGCGGGCGTCGGAGGCGCGGACACCGTGCTGGTGCACCCGTTCGATGTGGCCATTGCCGGCGGCTTTCCCGGTACCGCCGCGAGTTTCGCGCGGCGTATCGCGCGCAACACGCAATTGCTGTTGCTGGAGGAATCGCACGTCGGCCGGGTACTCGACCCCGCGGGCGGCTCGTGGTTCGTCGAGGACCTCACGAAGGCGTTGGCCGAGCAGGCGTGGAAGCATTTCCAGGACATCGAATCCCGCGGCGGCTTCGAGGCCGCCCGCGACTACGTTGTCGGACAGGTCACCGAGGTGGCCGAGCACCGTGCAGACGACATTGCGCACCGGCGCACGGCGCTCACCGGTGTTAACGAGTACCCGAACCTCGCGGAACCACCGTTGCCGCAGGGCGACTCGTTGGACAAAGTGGTGCGGTACGCTGCCGGGTTCGAGGCGCTGCGGAACCGGTCGGACTCGTTCCTGGGCAAGACGGGATCGCGGCCGAAGGTGTTGCTTCTGCCGCTCGGACCACTGGCGGAGCACAACATTCGCGCGACGTTCGCCACGAACCTGCTGGCGTCCGGCGGCATCGAGGCGGTCTCGGAGGCGGACGGGGCGACGGTCGCGGTGATCTGCGGGACAGACGCCCGCTACGCAACCGATGCCTCGTCGGCCGTCGATGCGGCCCGCAAGGCGGCTGTGTCGCACGTTCTTCTGGCCGGCCCCGAAAAGGCCGTCGCGGAGGCGGATTCGAAGCCCGACGGCTATCTCACCGCGAAGATCGACGCGGTCAAGGCATTGTCGGACCTGCTCACCCGATTGGGGGCATGACGAGATGACTGTCAATGATGTCGCAGGCCGGGCGGCTGCCGCCACCGACCCGGCGATCGGCAGCTTCGCCGACATCCCACTGCACGGCCAGCGCAGCGGCGAGCCCGCGACCGAAGCCGCCGTGGCCGAGCACGTCGCAGCGGCCGCCGCCGCGCACGGCTACACCCCGGACCAACTGGACTGGGTGACGCCCGAGGGCATCGACGTGAAGCCGGTTTACGTCGCCGCGGACCGTTCCGCCGCCGCCGCGGCCGGCTACCCGCTGGACAGCTTCCCCGGCGAACCGCCGTACGTCCGCGGCCCTTACCCGACCATGTACGTCAATCAGCCGTGGACCATCAGGCAGTACGCCGGATTCTCCACCGCCGCGGAGTCCAACGCGTTCTACCGCCGCAACCTCGCCGCGGGCCAGAAGGGCCTATCGGTGGCATTCGACCTGGCCACCCACCGCGGCTATGACTCCGACCACCCGCGCGTGCAGGGCGACGTGGGAATGGCTGGGGTGGCAATCGATTCCATCCTCGACATGCGCCAGCTGTTTGACGGCATCGACCTGTCGACGGTATCGGTGTCGATGACGATGAACGGCGCGGTGCTACCGATCCTCGCGCTGTACGTGGTGGCCGCCGAGGAGCAGGGCGTGCCGCCCGAGAAACTGGCCGGGACCATCCAGAACGACATCCTCAAAGAGTTCATGGTCCGAAACACCTACATCTATCCGCCCAAGGCGTCGATGCGGATCATCTCCGACATTTTCGCCTACGCAAGTACCAAGATGCCGAAGTTCAACTCGATCTCGATCTCCGGCTACCACATCCAAGAGGCCGGTGCCACAGCGGATTTGGAGCTCGCATACACGCTGGCCGACGGCGTCGAGTACATCAAGGCAGGCTTGGACGCGGGTCTGGACATCGACAAGTTCGCGCCGCGGCTTTCGTTCTTCTGGGGCATTGGGATGAACTTCTTCATGGAGGTTGCCAAGCTGCGTGCCGGCCGGCTCCTGTGGAGTGAGCTGGTCGCCGAGTTCAACCCGAAGGACGCGAAATCCCTGTCGCTGCGCACTCATTCGCAGACGTCGGGCTGGTCGCTGACTGCACAGGACCCGTTCAACAACGTCGCGCGCACCTGCATCGAGGCGATGGCCGCGACCCAGGGGCACACCCAGTCGCTGCACACCAACGCGCTCGACGAGGCGCTGGCGCTGCCGACGGACTTCTCGGCCCGCATCGCGCGCAACACCCAGCTGCTTCTGCAGCAGGAGTCCGGCACCACGCGGCCGATCGACCCGTGGGGTGGCTCGTACTACGTGGAGTGGCTGACGCACCAGCTGGCCGAGAAGGTGCGCGCGCATATCCGCGAGGTGAACGAGCACGGCGGCATGGCTGCGGCGATCAGTGACGGCATCCCGAAGCTGCGCATCGAGGAGGCCGCCGCGCGCACACAGGCCCGCATCGACTCGGGGCAGCAGCCGGTGATCGGCGTCAACAAGTATCAGGTCGACGAGGACCAAGAGATCGAGGTGCTCAAGGTCGAGAACAGCCGGGTCCGCGCCGAGCAGATCGCCAAGCTGGCGCAGCTGCGCGCCGACCGGGACTCCGACGCCGTCGATGCCGCGCTGGCCGAGCTGAGCCGCGCGGCGCAAGGCGAGAGCCGCCGGGGCGGCTCCGAAGGCGAAGGTCGCCGCCGGGGCGGCTCCGAAGGCGAAGGCAATCTGCTCGCGCTGGCCATCGACGCGGCGCGGGCCAAGGCCACCGTCGGCGAGATCTCCGATGCGCTCGAGAAGGTTTGGGGACGTCATCAGGCCGAGATCCGTACCATCGCCGGGGTCTACCGCGACGAAGTCGGAAGGGCCAGCAACATCTCCAGCGCGACAGAGCTCGTCGAGAAGTTCGCCGAGGCCGACGGCCGCCGGCCCCGCATCCTGGTCGCCAAAATGGGCCAGGACGGGCACGACCGCGGGCAGAAGGTGATCGCAACGGCGTTCGCGGACATCGGTTTCGATGTCGACGTCGGCTCGCTGTTCTCCACGCCGGACGAGGTGGCGCGCCAGGCCGCCGACAACGACGTGCACGTGGTCGGCGTCTCGTCGCTGGCGGCCGGGCACCTGACACTGGTGCCTGCGCTGCGCGATGCGCTCGCCGAGGTGGGACGCCCCGACATCATGATCGTGGTCGGTGGTGTCATCCCGCCTGGCGACTTCGACGAGTTATACGCCGCAGGTGCCATGGCCATCTTCCCGCCGGGCACGGTGATCGCCGACGCCGCGATCGGCCTGCTGCAGAAGCTGGCCGAGCGGCTGGGCTACAACCTCGGCTAGATGAACCAGCCAGACTCAGAACTTGCGACGGCGGTCCGCAGCGGCGACCGCGCGGCGCTGCCGAGGGCCATCACACTGGTCGAGTCGACCCGCCCTGATCACCGCGAGGAGGCGCAGCAGCTGCTGCTCGAGCTGATGCCAGAAGCCGGCAACGCCATGCACGTCGGCATCACCGGAGTTCCCGGCGTCGGCAAGTCGACCGCGATCGAGGCGCTCGGCATGTACCTGATCGAACAGGGGCACCGGGTCGCCGTGCTGGCCGTCGACCCATCGTCCACCCGCACCGGCGGGTCGATCCTTGGCGATAAGACGAGGATGGCGCGGCTCGCGGTGCACCCCGACGCCTACATCCGGCCGTCGCCGACCTCGGGCACCCTTGGCGGGGTCGCCAGGGCAACCCGCGAGACCATCGTGTTGCTGGAGGCGGCCGGATTCGACGTGATCCTCGTCGAGACGGTGGGTGTCGGCCAGTCCGAGGTGGCCGTTGCCAACATGGTCGACACGTTCGTGTTCCTGACCCTTGCCCGCACGGGCGATCAGCTCCAGGGCATCAAGAAGGGTGTGCTCGAGCTGGCCGACATCGTCGTGGTGAACAAGGCCGACGGCGAGCACGCGACTGAGGCCAAGGCCGCGGCCCGCGAGCTCACCGGTGCGATCCGGCTCATCTACCCACGCGAAACACTATGGCGCCCACCGGTTCTCACGATGAGCGCGCTAGAGGGCACCGGCCTGTCCGAGCTGTGGAACGCGGTGCTCAAGCACCGCCAAGTGCTCACCGACGCGGGGGAGTTCGAGGCCCGCAGGCGCGCACAACAGGTGGACTGGACGTGGTCGATGGTCCGCGACACTGTGCTGGACCGGGTGCTGTCGCATCCCGCCGTGCGCAAGATCAGCGCCGAGGTCGAACGCCGGGTGCGCGACGGTGAGCTCACCCCCGCGCTTGCTGCGCAGCAGCTCCTCGACGCGGCTGACATGCCGTGATCTAACAATTCGGTAACCCCTGGCTTATTTGCCGGGGGTCCAGGTAAATTCAATACATTGTGACGGGCGTCAATAACCGGGACCGCAGCGCAGCGCTCCCGCACGGCATACAGGGCGCGGCAGACCCCAGCTTCGGCTGCACGGTGCGCGCCTTCTCCCAGTTGTTCCCCGGCCGGCGGTTCGGTGGCGGCGCACTTGCCATCTACTTGCACGGCGAACCGGTCGTCGATGTCTGGACGGGATACGCGGACCGCCGTGGCACCGAGTACTGGACCGCCGACACCGCCGCGATGGTGTGGTCTGTGTCCAAGGCCATGGCCTCGACGGTCATCCATCGGCTGGCCGACCGCGGTCTGATCGATTACGACACCCCGGTCGCCGAGTACTGGCCGGAGTTCGGCGCCAACGGCAAGGCCGACATCGCGGTCCGCGACGTGATGCGGCACCGCGCCGGGCTGTCTCAGCTCAACGGGGTGAGCAAGGCCGAACTGCTGGATCACCGGGCGATGGAGTCGCGCCTGGCGGCCGCGTCGGTGAACCGCGTGTTGTACGGCAAGCCGGCCTACCACGCGCTGACGTACGGCTGGCTGATGTCAGGGTTGGGCCGTGCCGTCACCGGCAAGGGGATGCGGGATCTGATCCGCGAGGAATTGGCCGAACCGCTGAACACCGACGGGTTGCACTTGGGCCGTCCGCCTGCCGATTCGCCAACGCGTGCGGCGCAGATCCTCGCGCCGCAGGGCACATTCGCCAATCCGGTGTTCAACTTCGTCGCGCCCCGGGTCGCCGCTCTCGAGTACTCCGGCGGCTTCGGGTCGATGTACTTTCCCGGCATGAAAGCCGTTGTGCAGGGCGATATCCCGTTGCTCGACGCCGAGATTCCCGCGGCGAACGGGGTGACTACGGCACGAGGCCTTGCCAAGATGTTTGCTGCGATCGCCAACGGCGGCCGCATCGACGGCACACAGTTCCTCTCCGAGGAGCTGGTGGCCGGGTTAACCGGCAGGCCGAGCCTGTGGCCGGACCGGAACATCTTCGTGCCGTTGAGCTTCCACCTCGGCTATCACTCCGTGCCTTTCCCACCCGGATTCATGCCGGGATTCGGTCACGCGGGGCTGGCCGGCTCGGTGGGCTGGGCCGATCCGGAAACGGGCCTGTCGTTCGGGTTCGTGCACAACCGGCTGCTGACCAGGATGTTGCTCGATCAGGTGACGTTCGCCGGACTCCATGCACTTATCCGGCGGGACGCCGCGCAGGCCCGCACGCGCGGTTACGGGACGACGCCGGCGTTCGGTGCTCCCTACGACGTGCCGCGGCCCGCAGCCGGCTAGCTTTCGCGCAGCGGCACTTACTGACTGACGCTGCTGAACCACTTGGTCTTGATGCGCCAGGACTTCGCCGACGTAAGAGCGAATCCGGCGCCGCACCCGCAGGCGAAGATCCATACCAGCGTGCCGCCCTCGAGTCCCTGCAACGGAGGCACCCAGGCCGTGATGATCCGCACTGTGCAGGCGAGAATGCCGCTGGCTGATGCGACGAGATAGATGTTGGCGATTTTCCGCGACCGCGGATCCTTGCGCAGAATCAATAAGGCCCGCCCTCCGTAGCCAAGGAGGTAGATCAGCATGCCGCACAGAAGCGTCCAGTAGAGGGCCAGCCAGAAGTCGGTCGGTACCTCGAAGAAGTCCGGCTTGTAGATCTTCGCGCCGTTGCCGATCGAGAACGTCGCCAGCAAGAGCGGGATGCACAGCGTGGCGGGGCGCTCCACGTACGCCTTGAATGTCCGCTGCATGGCATGGTCGTCCGCGAGCCTGCCAAGCGCGTTATAGACGACCGCGGAGGCGGCCACGAGATAGGCGTCGTGTCCGATGTAGTCCTCGAGGTTCCACATGCCGGTCAGCGCATGCAGCCAGTGGCCGAGTGTTTCCGAGGCCAGTGGCGACATCAGCAGCACGGCAAGGCCCTGCAGCGCGATGTTCAAGGTGGCTGCGACCTCCCACCGGGACGACCACGTGACGCGCCGGATCCACAAACTCCACGCGATGCACCCCAGGGTGATCGCTATGAGTGTTGCCAGAGCCATGTGTGTCGCCTTCGAACCGAACGTTTCAGCAAATTGTACGGCGTAGCGGGCCTAAAGAGGAGGAGCGTCCGCGCGCGGCTTCATCTCCGACAGCTTCGGCAGGCGGGTCGACTGTTTCGTCTGCACGGCTTCCTTCACTGCCGTCATCGCGAAGGGGGCTGATTCGATGTAGCTCCACACCTCTTCGCGACTCATCAATCCGAACTGAATTTGCAGGTCGGGGTAGCTGAGCGCGAACCTATCGGCCACTCGCCGCAGCTCCTCGGCGTTGGGATAGTCGGCCTCTTTGATTCGCCGGTAATAGGTACTGCTCGAGATGCCAAGCGCATCGTAGATGTCCTTGGCGTCGTTCTCTCCGTCGAGGAGGTAGTCGAGCAACGCCTTGAGCTGTCTGCCGTTCTCATCGGTGCGTGGCATCCACATACCATAAACCCTCCCTCCCGGCTTTGGGCAGCAACCTTCGCAAATCGGATGAATTAGCCATAATTGACATGGGCGTCACAGTTTTGGGATGGGTCTCCCATTTTTGGGCAACGGGTGTACGGTTAGCCACATGCTTGCTCCTTACTTAGCTGATCAGACCAACGACTTGATGTATCTGGCCGACAACCTGGCGATGCCTACGTTGCGGGTCGCCGACCATGACATTGCCGAAGGGACCTCGCCGGTCCTCGACAGACTGTCTACCGCCGCGTCCGACGAGATGACCGCCGAAGTTGACGGAGCAACTGAATGGCTCGGTGTGGCGGCCGACGAGATATTGCTTGCCGCGCTCGGGCGGACGATCGCGCGAACCATCGGTGACGGTGTCGTCGCGGTCGACGTTACCGGTGAGCGCCGCTGGCTGCTGCACGCGATTCCGCTGACCTGCGCAACCGCACAGCAAGCGAGTCCGACGGAAATGCTTGGCACTGTGCATCGCATGCTCGGTGCGGTGCCGGCGAACGACGCTGGCCGGTCGTCCGAGATCTTCCTCAACTACATCGGCACGCTGCCCGATGGGACGACCCCGATGTACGAGACGCCGCCCGGCCTCGGGTACGCGCTCGAGTTGCGGGTGTATCGCACCGACGGAATGCTGCACCTCGAGTGGTGGTACGACACCAGCCGGTTCGACCGCTACACGGTGGAGGAGCTCACCGATCAGTTCCCGTTGGCGCTCTTCGAAATGACCTCAGACGCCGCCGCTCCCGTGTGACGTCATCGGGTACCTTCCAGGCGGAACCCCACTTTCAGCGACACCTGGAAATGCCCGATCGCACCGTCCTGAAGATGTCCCCTGACTGACTGCACCTCGAACCAGTCGAGGCCGCGCATGGTCTCCGATGCCCGGGATATTGCGTTGCGGATCGCCGCGTCGATGCCGTCGGGTGAGCTGCCGACGATCTCGATGATTCGGTACGTGTGATCGCTCATGACGCGACGCTACTCGGTTTGGGGTGCGGCTATGCGTGGCTCACGCGATCCGGTAGGTCTGCACCGCGTGGGCCACCACAGTGCCGTCGGAGTCGGTGGCGGTGATTTCGGTGAAGACGAGTTCCTTGCGCCTGCGCACGGTGCGGCCGTGGCAGACGAGATCCGAGCGCTTGGTTGCGCCGACGTACTGGATGGTCATGGAGACGGTCGCCGCGCGGGTGCCCTTGTCGAAGTCGTGGTTCGACCACGCCGTCGCGGCGCCCGTGGTGTCGAGCACCGAGGCGACGATGCCACCGTGGAAGTACGCGCCGTCATTCGTGAGGTCCTTCGCGCCACGGAAGTCGAATGGTGACGAGGTCGGGTTCGTAGCGTTCGAACACGATGCCAAGCCCTTTGAGGAACGGCGTGGTCGGCAAGAGCTCGGCTACCGCTTGCCGGCGCCGTTGCTGCTGATCATCGGTCAATGACTCGGCCATAGGGGGACGCCAGCGGCGCGCCCGTGCGCGGGCACTAGAATCGTGCTCAACGGCACCGATCCGGCCATCACCGGGGAGCCTTCGGCAGAACAGCTGATCCAGCCCAGTAGAACCGAACGGGTGGGCCCGTCATCGCCCGCAGTTGAGCGGCGCACACCACTGTGCGCAAGCGGGGTGGTACCGCGGCGCTCGCGCACCGGCGCGACGTCGTCCCCGTGCCTGAACTTGGCACAGGAGACACGCACGCACGTGACCGCCTATCCGAAGCCGGCAGCGGGCCCGCCGAACTTCCCTGCGCTGGAACTCGAGGTCCTGGACTTCTGGGACGACGACGACACGTTCCGCGCCAGCATCGCCCGCCGCGATGACGCGCCGGAATACGTGTTCTACGACGGCCCGCCGTTCGCCAACGGCCTGCCGCACTACGGGCACCTGCTGACCGGCTATGTGAAGGACATCGTGCCGCGGTACCGCACCATGCGCGGCTACAAGGTGGAACGCCGCTTCGGCTGGGATACCCACGGCCTGCCCGCCGAACTCGAGGTCCAGCGCCAGCTCGGCATCTCCGACAAGGCGCAGATCGAAGAGATGGGCATCGAGAAGTTCAACGAAGCCTGCCGGGCGTCGGTGCTCAAGTACACCAACGAGTGGCGCGCGTACGTCACCCGGCAGGCGCGCTGGGTCGACTTCGACAACGACTACAAGACGCTCGATCCGACCTTCATGGAGTCGGTGATCTGGGCGTTCAAGCAGTTGTGGGACAAAGGCCTTGCCTACGAAGGCAATCGGGTGCTGCCGTACTGTTGGAACGACGAAACACCGCTGTCCAGCCACGAACTGCGGATGGACGACGACGTCTACCAGAGTCGCCAGGACCCTGCGATCACCGTCGGATTCCGAGTTGCAGGTGGCGTTGTAGGTGGCGACGACAAGGGACTAGCTGGGGCCTTCCTATTGGTGTGGACGACGACGCCGTGGACGCTGCCGTCGAACCAGGCGGTTGCGGTCAACCCCGACGTCACCTACGTCCTGGTTCATGGGCCCGACGACAGGCGCTACGTGCTGGCGCAGGCGCGGCTCTCGGCTTATGCCCGCGAGCTCGGTGACGAACCCGAGGTCCTTGCCATCTACCGCGGCCGGGACCTGCTCGAGACGCGCTACCTGCCGCCATTCCCTTATTTCATGGACGCGCCGAATTCCTTTCGGGTGCTGCCCGCCGAGTTCGTCAGCACCGAGGAGGGCACCGGCATCGTGCACATGTCGCCTGCCTACGGCGAGGACGACATGGTGACCACGCAGGCGGCGGGCATTTCCGCTGTCACGCCGGTGGACGCCAAGGGCCGCTTCGACGAGACCGTGCCGGACTACGCCGGCCAGCATGTGTTCGACGCCAACCCGCAGATCATCCGCGACCTCAAGAACCAGGGCCGCTCGGCAGCGGTTAACGGTGCGGTGCTGCTGCGGCATGAGACGTACGAGCACCCCTACCCGCACTGCTGGCGCTGCCGCAACCCGTTGATCTACCGGGCCGTGTCCTCGTGGTTCGTCAAGGTGACCGATTTCCGCGACCGGATGGGCGAGCTCAACGGTGAGATCACGTGGTATCCGGAACATGTCAAGGACGGTCAGTTCGGTAAGTGGCTGTCGAACGCGCGTGACTGGTCGATCTCGCGGAACCGCTACTGGGGCACGCCGATTCCGGTGTGGACATCCGATGATCCGGCCTATCCGCGGATCGACGTGTACGGCAGCCTCGACGAGTTGGAGCGCGACTTCGGTGTGCGCCCAACGAATCTGCATAGGCCGTATATCGACGAGCTGACTCGGCCGAACCCCGACGATCCGACGGGCCGCTCGACCATGCGTCGCATCGAGGACGTGTTCGACGTGTGGTTCGACTCAGGGTCCATGCCGTATGCGCAGGTGCACTACCCGTTTGAGAACGCCGAATGGTTCGACGGCCACTTTCCCGCCGACTTCATCGTCGAGTACATCGGGCAGACCCGCGGATGGTTTTACATGATGCACGTACTCGCGACTGCGCTGTTCGACAAACCCGCCTTCAAAACCTGTGTGGCCCACGGCATTGTGCTCGGCAACGACGGTCAGAAGATGAGCAAGTCGCTGCGCAACTATCCCGACGTGACCGAGGTGTTCGACCGGGACGGCTCCGATGCCATGCGCTGGTTCCTGATGGCCTCGCCGATCCTGCGCGGCGGCAACCTGATCGTCACCGAGCAAGGCATCCGCGAGGGTGTCAGGCAGGTGCAGATGCCGTTGTGGAACGCCTACAGCTTCCTGGCGCTGTACGCCCCGAAGAAGGGCACCCTGCGCACCGACTCACCGCACGTGTTGGACCGCTACATTCTGGCCAAGCTCGCCGAACTGCGCGATGATCTCACCGAGTCGCTGGATGTCTGCGACATCTACGGGGCCTGTGATCAGCTGCGCCAGTTCACTGAGGCGCTGACGAATTGGTATGTGCGACGGTCACGTTCGCGGTTCTGGGAGGAGGACCCCGACGCCATCGACACGCTGCATACCGTGCTCGAGGCGACCAGCCGGCTGGCCGCCCCGCTGCTGCCACTGATCACCGAGGTGATCTGGCGCGGTGTGACAGGCGATCGGTCGGTGCACCTGACCGACTGGCCGAGCGCGGATCTGCCGAAGGACCCGGAGTTGGTCGCCGCCATGGACCAGGTGCGCGAGGTGTGTTCGGCAGCGTCGTCACTGCGCAAGGCGAAGAAGTTGCGGGTGCGGCTGCCACTGTCGAAACTGACTGTGGCGGTGGATAATCCGCAACGCCTGGCACCGTTTCTGGATCTGATCGCCGACGAGCTCAACGTCAAGGAGGTCGAGCTCACCGACGACATCGACGCCTATGGCCGCTTCGAGCTGACCGTCAACGCCCGCCTCGCGGGCCCGCGGTTGGGCAAGGACGTGCAGGCCGCGATCAAGGCGGTCAAGGCCGGCGATGCGGTCGTGAACCCCGACGGAACGCTCACCGCGGGTCCGGCTGTGCTGCAGCCCGAGGAGTACAGCTCGCGGCTGGTGGCCGCGGATCCCGAGTACACCGCCGCGTTGCCCGACGGCGCGGGGCTGGTGGTGCTCGACGGCACCGTCACCGAAGAGCTGGAGGCCGAAGGCTGGGCCAAGGACCGCATCCGCGAGCTCCAGGACCTTCGCAAGTCGACCGGTCTCGAGGTGTCCGACCGCATCTCGGTTGTGATGTCGGTGCCGCAGGAACGTGCGGGCTGGGCGAGCACGCACAGCGACCTGATGGCCCGCGAAATACTCGCCACCAGTTTCGAGTTCGGCGAGCCAACCGACGGCGCCGAGATCGGCGACGGGGTGCGGGTGGCGATCGCGAAGGCCTAGCCGGCCCTGGCGGTCTACCAGACGAAGCTAGGCTCGAACGCGGCTGGATCGTGATATCCGTAATGCCCGGGCCTTCTGCCGCGGCCCGCTAGCCCGTCTTGGTCATCGTGAATGTTACCGACGGCGGCTGCTCATCTTTGCCGGCGCCCTAGCATCGGCACTTGTGGACCGCTGGGTGCTGCACTTCGACATGGACGCGTTCTACGCGTCCGTCGAGCAGTTGACCCGGCCCACCCTGCGCGGACGGCCCGTGCTGGTCGGCGGGCTTGGCGGGCGTGGCGTGGTCGCCGGGGCCAGCTACGAGGCCCGGGTATACGGCGCCCGGTCGGCGATGCCCATGCATCAGGCCCGTCGTCTGGTCGGCGCCCCCGCCGTGGTGCTGCCGCCGCGCGGCGTGGTTTACGGCGTGGCCAGCCACCGCGTGCTCGACACCGTGCGCAGCGTCGTACCCCTTCTCGAACAACTCTCCTTCGACGAAGCCTTCGGCGAACCTCCCGAGCTCGCAGGGGCGTCGGCCGAGGAGGTCGGGGCCTTCTGCCAAGACCTACGGGCCAAGGTCCGCGCCAAGACCGGGCTCATCGCCTCCGTCGGCGCCGGATCCGGCAAGCAGATCGCCAAGATCGCCTCGGGGCTGGCCAAGCCCGACGGCATCCGCGTGGTGAGCCGCGACGAGGAAAGCGTGCTGCTGCAAGGCCTTCCGGTGCGGCGGCTGTGGGGCATCGGCCCGGTAGCCGAAGAGAAGCTGCACCGGCTCGGCATCGAAACCATCGGCGCGTTCGCTGCTCTGTCCGACGCCGAGGCCGCCAACATCCTCGGGCCCACTGTCGGACCGTCGCTGCACCGGCTCGCCCGCGGCATCGACGACCGACCCGTGGCCGAGAACGCCCCCGCCAAGCAGATCAGCGCCGAATCGACCTTCCCAGAAGACCTGACCACGCTCGACCAGTTGCGCGAAGCCGCGGGGCCGATCGGCGAGCACGCCCACGCGCGCCTGGAAAAGGACGGCCGCGGCGCCCGCACGGTCACAGTCAAGCTGAAGAAGTCCGACATGAGCACGCTGACCCGCTCGGCGACGCTGCCGTACGCGACCACCGATGCGCCGACCCTGATCGCCATCGCCAGGCGACTGCTGCTCGATCCGGTAGAGATCGGACCGATTCGCCTTGTGGGCGTTGGCTTTTCGGGTCTGTCCGATGTGCGTCAGGAGTCGCTGTTTCCTGACCTCGAGCTGATGGCCGAGGAGGTTTCCAACACGCAACTTCCGCCGACCGTCACCGATCTGGCCGCGACCCCGCCCGCCTGGCGCGTCGGCGACGACGTCGTGCACACCCAATACGGCCACGGCTGGATCCAGGGCGCCGGCCACGGCGTGATGACCATCCGGTTCGAGACCCGCAGCAGCGGGCCCGGGCCGGTGCACACGTTTCCCGACGACACCCCTGGCATCGACCGGGCCAACCCCGTCGACAGCCTGGACTGGCCCGACTACCTCAGCGAACTGGCCGCCCGGTCAGCCCCAGCGGGCGATGACGTCCTCGACGGGTGAGCCTGCCGCCAAGGCGGCCATCAACAACACTCGAACCTGGGCCGGCGCAAGCCGCGGCGCCAGCACCGCGCCGGCGTCCACCAACTCTCTGCCTGGCCCGTAGCCGGCGCTGACCTTCCCGCCGGGCACCCGCGTCGACACCGCCACCGCCACACCGTCGCGGCAGTGCCGCCGCACCCCGTCGATCACCGCCCTCCCGGCATTGCCCGAGCCCACCGCCTCCAGCACGATGCCGCGTGCGCCGACCGCCACACATGCGTCCATCGCGACCGCGTCACCGCCGGGATACACCGCGACGGTGTCGACCCGAGGCGCATCAGCGGCCAACAGAGGGCCAAGAAACGGCCGATCCTTCGATCGGCTAGCGGTGAAGCGCCCATCGGCAACGGTGCCGAGCACCTCACCCGTGAAGCCGCGCAGGTCACCGGTCGCGGCTTTCTGCAGGCCCAACGGCTGCCATACCGTGCCAGCGAGGGCCACCAGCGCGCCAAGGCCACGGGCGTTCGCACTGCCCGCCAGCGTTAGCGCGTCGCGCAGATTCCTGGGTCCGTCGGCGTCCGGCGCATCCCCACTGTGCAGCGCGCCGGTGATCACAACGGGCGCTGCGCCGTCGTAGGTCAGCTCGAGCCATAGCGCCGTTTCCTCCATGGTGTCGGTGCCGTGGGTGATGACCACGCCATCGGCGTCCGCGGCGCACGTCACCGCCGAGCGGATCCGGTCCCAGTCGGCGGGCGTCAACTGTGAGCTGTCCACCGCCATTAGGTCGATGACCTCGGCATCGAGACCCGAGACGAGGTCCGCACCGTCACGGGTCGGCCGCTTCACGCCGTCGCCGTCGGTAGTGGTGGCGATCGTGCCGCCGGTGGTGACGACGACGAGGCGGCTCATGGGTGAAATCATTCCCCATTGCGACTAATGGATGATGGGGGAGTGACTGATGAATCCTCGGGATCGGCTGAGCCGGTGACCGACGACGAGGCGCCTCAGCCCGCGCAGACCCGCCGGCTGCGCCTGCTGCTCGCCGTCGCCGCGGTAGTGCTGGTGCTAGACATCGTCACCAAAGTGCTCGCGGTGCGGCTGCTGACACCAGGCCAGCCGGTGTCGATCGTCGGCGACACCATCACATGGACATTGGTGCGCAACTCCGGCGCCGCGTTCTCGATGGCCACCGGCTACACCTGGGTCCTCACGTTGATCGCCACCGGCGTGGTGATCGGCATCATCTGGATGGGCAGGCGGCTGGTCTCGCCGTGGTGGGCCATCGGCCTCGGCATGATCTTGGGCGGTGCCATGGGCAACCTTGTCGACCGGTTCTTCCGCTCACCGGGGCCGCTGCGTGGGCATGTCGTTGACTTTCTGTCGATTGGCTGGTGGCCGGTGTTCAACGTGGCCGATCCGTCGGTGGTCGGCGGGGCGATTCTGCTGGTTGCCTTGTCACTGTTCGGGTTTGACTTCGACAGGGTAGGCCGCCGCAAGGCCGACTCGCCATAGTGACGACGCGTTCGATGCCGGTTCCCGAGGGATTGGCTGGCATGCGTGTGGACGCCGGGCTGGCCCGGCTGCTCGGGCTGTCCCGCACGGCCGCCGCGGCGCTGGCCGAGGACGGCGGCGTCGATTTGGACGGTGCACGCGCGGGCAAGTCCGACAAGCTGACGGCCGGAGCGTGGCTGGAGGTGCGACTGCCGGAAGCGCCTGCGCCGGTGGAGAACACGCCCGTCGAGATCGAAGGCATGGAGATCCTGTACTCCGACGACGACATCGTCGCGGTCGACAAGCCGCCCGGTGTGGCCGCGCACGCGACCGTCGGATGGCACGGTCCGACGGTGCTCGGCGGCCTTGCCGCCGCGGGTTTCCGGATCAGCACGTCGGGAATACACGAGCGACAAGGCATCGTGCACCGCCTCGACGTCGGCACATCGGGCGTCATGGTGGTGGCCCTGTCCGAGCGTGCCTACACCCTGCTCAAACGGGCGTTCAAGCAGCGCACCGTCGAAAAGCGTTACCACGCACTGGTGCAGGGCCATCCCGATCCGTCCAGCGGGACCATCGATGCGCCGATCGGCCGGCACCGTGGGCATGACTGGAAGTTCGCGGTCACTGAGCATGGTCGCCACAGCGTCACGCACTACGACACGATGGAGGCGCACCAGACGGCGAGCCTGCTCGACATCGAGCTGGAAACCGGCCGCACCCACCAGATCCGGGTTCACTTCGCCGCCCTGCATCATCCCTGCGCCGGTGACCTGACCTACGGTGCCGACCCGACGTTGGCGAAAAAGCTTGGCCTGGAGCGCCAATGGCTTCACGCGCGGTCGCTCGCGTTTGCACATCCCGCCGACGGACGGCGCGTTCAGATGACCAGTCCCTACCCGGCCGACCTGCAGCACGCGCTTGACGTGTTGCGCAACCACGAACTGTGAGCGACTTCGAAGGGCAGGGGGACGACTCGGGAAAAGACACGCGCCGGTCGGGGTTGCTCTTTGGCGTTGGCGCCTACGCGTCGTGGGGCCTGTTTCCAGCGTTCTTCCCGCTGCTGAAGCCCGCAAGCGCAGTCGAAATCCTCGCGCACCGGATCGTTTGGTGCTTCGTGCTGATGGTCGTGGTGATCGCGGCGGTGCGCCGGCTCGGCGACATTCGCGCGATCACGCCGCGCACATGGTTGTTGTTGACGTTCGCGTCGGCCCTGATTTCTGTCAACTGGGTCATCTACATCTATGCGGTCAACAACGGCCACGTGGTGGACGCCGCGCTCGGCTACTTCATCAACCCGCTGGTGACCGTGGCGCTGGGGTTGCTGCTCTTCCGCGAGCGGCTCAATCGCGCGCAGTTCGTCGCCCTTGCCATCGCCGTGGTCGCCGTGGTGGTGCTCACCGTGCAGGTCGGCTCGCCACCGATCATCGGCCTCGGGCTGGCGCTGTCGTTCGGCCTGTACGGGGTGGTGAAGAAGGTGGTACCGACCGATCCCAGGGTCAGCGTTGGCATCGAGGCTGGGGTAGCGGCTCCTTTTGCCCTTGCCTACATCGTGGTGCTGCAGGCGACCGGCGATGGGACGTTCGCCAACCACGGCCCCCGCCACGTCGCGCTGATGATCCTGTCCGGCGTGCTCACGGCATTGCCGCTGCTGCTGTTCGCCGCGGCGGCCCAGCGGCTGCCGCTGGTGACGATGGGACTGCTGTTCTACCTGACCCCGGCGATGCAGCTGACCTGGGGCGTGGTCGTCGGGCACGAGCCGATGCCGCCGGCGCGGTGGCTGGGCTTCGGGTTGATCTGGGTGGCGCTGGCGGTGTTCAGCGCCGACGCGTTGTGGCGCGGCCGTGTCGATCGGGGCGACCTCGAATCGTCATACCGGTGACACCATCAAAGTCATGTAGGACCTAGGAGGAATCAAGTCATGCGGTACTGCCTGTTGATGCACTACCAGGAGGGCCCCGAGATCGGATTGACCGAGGAGGACATGGCGCCTGCGATGGCGGCCTTCCAGCGATATGCCGACGACTTGTCGGCCGCCGGTGTGCTGATCGACACCGAGGTGCTCGAATCCGTCGTCGCCACCACCACCGTCACCGCCCGCAACGGCACACCCGAGGTCCAGGACGGGCCCTTCGCCGACACCAAGGAGAAACTCGGCGGCATCTTCGTCATCGAGGTCGACAACCTCGACGATGCGCTCAAGTGGGCGCAACGCAACCCCGCCAACGGCTGGGGATTGATCGAAATCCGCCCGGTGGCGCGGACATACGCCGCCGACCGCGGGTGGTATGCCCCGTAGAGGGGCGGATGAGCCACTTGCGCGAAGACCAACAAGCACAAGCCCGGGTGGCTCAGGTCACCCGGGACTCCTACGGACGGCTGCTCGCTGTCCTCGCGGCGCCGACACGCGACATCGCCGCCGCCGAGGACGCGCTGTCCGACGCACTCGAACGCGCGCTGGCCCGCTGGCCCGACGACGGTATACCGGCCAACCCCGAAGGCTGGCTGCTTACCGTGGCGCGCAATCGATTACGTGACGTATGGAAGTCGTCCGGTTACCGGATGACTGAGCCGCTCGACGAAATCGACTACGCTTCAACACCTTTGGAAGATGACATGTCCGCCATTCCCGACCGGCGGCTCGAGCTGATGCTGGTCTGCGCTCACCCCGCCGTCGCGGCGAACATTCGGACGCCATTGATGCTGCAGTCGGTGCTAGGTGTCGAGGCCGCCGCGATCGCCACGGCATTCGCGGTCGAACCCGCGACCATGGCGCAGCGGCTGGTGCGGGCCAAGAAACGCATCCGCGACGCCGGCATTCCGTTCGTGCTGCCGCAACGCGACGACCTCGCCGAGCGGCTGCCCGCGGTGCTGGAGGCGGTCTATGGGGCGTATGCGATCGATTGGCAGCTCGCCCCGCAGGGCGCGCCCATCGAATCGCTGTCCGCCGAGGCGCTGCACCTTGCGCTGGTGCTTGCCGAGCTGCTGCCCGACGAGCCGGAGGTGCTCGGCCTTGCGGCGCTGGTGTGTATGTCCGAGGCGCGCAGACCGGCCAGGCGCTCCGCCGACGGTGGGTTCATCCCGCTCGACGAGCAGGACACCGGGCTGTGGGACGAGGTGCTGATCGCCCGCGGTGAGGCGCTGCTGCGCCACGCCCATGACTACCGGCGGCCGGGCCGCTTCCAGTACGAGGCGGCGATTCAGTCGGTCCACTGCACAAGGGCCACCCAGGGCAAAGTGGATGTCAACGCGCTGAGAAAGCTGCACCGCGCCCTGTTGCGGGTGGCGCCGTCGCTCGGGGCGGCCGTGGCCTCGGCAGCCGTCGACGGCGAGATCGACGGGCCCGACGCGGGGCTTCGCGTGCTGGACGCGATCGATGATCGGGCCGTCGAGCGATTTCAACCGGCCTGGACGACGCGGGCTCATCTGCTGGCCGGGGCGGGGCGAGCAGCGGAGGCCGCCGACGCCTACCGCAGGGCCATCGAACTGACCGCTGATCCCTTGGTGGCCGAGTATCTTTTGCGGCGTTTGCGATCTATGACCCGTTGACCCCGTTGCTAGCAATGCCATAACGTCTGCTCGTGGGCAGTAACGCCCGGCCCATGCCGGCCGGAAGGGGACGGGGTCGTCCGGTGGGTGCAGACTCGGCCGAGACACGTGCGCGCATTCTTCGTGCTGCGCGCGAAGTGATCAACGAACGCGGCTATGAGGCGGCCAATTTCCAGGCCATCGCGTCGCGCGCCGGCCTGAGCCGGCCCACCATGCACTACTACTTCCACACCCGCGAGGAGATGTACGACTGCCTCGTAGCGGAGGCGTATTCGATTGTCTCGGACTGCATTGCGCAGGCAAAACGCGAGGACACCCTGCTGAACCAGCTCTCGGCGTTCGTGGCTGCCGCACACCGATCAGGGTTTGCGGACCGGTCGCTGCTGAGGTTCGTCATCTCAGCGCGCCTGGAGTTCCACCGGAGTCCGAGCCTCAGGGACAGCCCCGGTCCCGTGGTGTCCGCAGTGCAGGGCTTCTACGCCTCGATGGTCGACGATGGGATCGCGCGGGGTGAGATTCCGGCCGAGACCGATGCGGTGGCGGTCGTGAACATGCTGCTGGCGATGTTCCTGGGAATGGGTTTCTTCGCCGGATTCATTGTCGATCAAAACGACATGCCCGTGATTGCCAAGCAACTTCACCAGCTGATGACCCATGGCTTGCTGGATCACCGGTCGACCGGGCCACCGCTGACCATCACGACGCCGGTGCCGGTGGCCGTCGCGGGCGACGATCTCGTTCCCGCCTGGCCGGCATTGACGGGTTGATCATATTCCTGCAGGTCAGCTTCTTGTAGGAGCGGCCAGATGTTTTATAGGGAAACACCCGATTCCTTCCGGGCTGAGCAGTAATAGCGTCCTTACCATGAATGGCATCTGGTTCGCTGGCCTGGTCGCCGCGTTCGTCGTGGCCGGGGTCGTCGCCCAACTGGGCTTGGAGCTACGCCCGATGCCCGCGGTCAGAAGGGTCTTTCGGCGCGGCAAAGACACGCACCGCGACACGCCGAGAAGTGTCGGTGGGCCGCCATAGACTGATCGGCCTATGAACTCATCCTTCGTGCACCTGCATAACCACACCGAATACTCGATGTTGGACGGTGCCGCGAAGATCACGCCGATGCTCGCCGAGGCGCAGCGGTTGCAGATGCCGGCAATCGGAATGACCGATCACGGAAACATGTTCGGCGCCAGCGAGTTCTACAACAGCGCGACGGAGGTCGGCATCAAGCCGATCATCGGTGTCGAGGCCTACATTGCGCCCGCGTCCCGATTCGACACCAGGCGCGTTCTGTGGGGGGATCCGAACCAGAAGGGCGACGACGTCTCCGGCAGCGGCTCCTACACCCACTTGACCATGGTCGCCGAGAACGCGACGGGGCTGCGCAACCTGTTCAAGCTCTCGTCGCTGGCGTCGTTCGAGGGCCAACTCGGCAAGTGGTCGCGGATGGATGCCGAACTCATTGCCGAACATGCCGCAGGCATCATCGCCACGACCGGCTGCCCGTCGGGTGAGGTGCAGACCCGGCTGCGGCTCGGCCACGACCGCGAGGCGCTCGAGTCGGCCGCGAAGTGGCGTGAGATCTTCGGTGCCGATAACTATTTCCTCGAGCTGATGGACCACGGCCTCGACATCGAGCGGCGGGTGCGCGAAGGGCTGCTCGAGATCGGCCGCAAGCTCGACATCCCGCCGTTGGCCACCAACGACTGCCACTACGTCACCCGCGACGCCGCGCACAACCACGAGGCGCTGCTGTGTGTGCAGACCGGAAAGACGTTGTCGGACCCCAATCGCTTCAAGTTCGACGGCGACGGCTACTACCTCAAGCCGGCCGCGGAGATGCGCGCGCTGTGGGACGACGAGCTGGCCGCGGCGTGCGACTCGACCCTGCTGATCGCCGAACGGGTGCAGTCCTATGCCGAGGTGTGGGAGCCGCGCGATCGCATGCCGGTCTTCCCGGTGCCCGAGGGGCACGACCAGGCGTCGTGGCTGCGGCACGAGGTGGATGCCGGACTCGCGCGGCGCTTCGCGGCCGGGGTCCCTTCGGCGTACGTCGAACGGGCGGCGTATGAGATCGACGTCATTTGCGCGAAGGGATATCCGTCCTACTTCCTGATCGTGGCCGACCTGGTGACCTATGCCCGGTCCGTGGACATCCGGGTCGGGCCGGGCCGGGGCTCGGCCGCGGGGTCGCTGGTCGCCTATGCGCTGCGCATCACCGACATCGACCCGATCGAGCTCGGGCTACTGTTCGAGCGCTTCCTCAATCCCGAGCGGGCTTCGATGCCCGACATCGACATCGACTTCGACGACCGCCGCCGCGGCGAGATGGTGCGCTATGCCGCCGCCAAGTGGGGCAGCGACCGGGTCGCTCAGGTCATCACGTTCGGCACCATCAAAACCAAAGCTGCGCTGAAGGATTCGGCCCGCATCCACTACGGCCAGCCCGGTTTCGCGATCGCCGACCGGATCACAAAGGCGCTCCCGCCGCCGGTCATGGCCAAGGACATTCCGCTGTCAGGGATCACCGACCCGAACCATGAGCGGTACAAGGAGGCCGCCGAGGTCCGCGGCCTGATCGACACCGATCCCGATGTGCGGACCATCTACGAAACGGCGCGCGGGCTGGAAGGGTTGATCCGCAACGCCGGCGTGCACGCGTGCGCGGTGATCATGAGTTCCGAGCCGCTGACCGAGGCGATCCCGCTGTGGAAGCGACCGCAGGACGGCGCGATCATCACCGGCTGGGACTATCCGTCGTGCGAGGCCATCGGCCTGTTGAAGATGGACTTCCTTGGCCTGCGCAACCTGACGATCATCGGCGACGCCCTCGAGAACATCAAGGCCAACAGGGGAATTGAGCTCGATCTGGAGTCCGTCCCACTCGCCGATCCCGCCACCTACGAACTGCTCGGACGCGGTGACACCCTCGGTGTGTTCCAGCTCGACGGTGGGCCGATGCGTGACCTGCTGCGCCGCATGCAGCCGACGGAGTTCGGTGACGTCGTCGCGGTGATCGCGCTGTACCGCCCAGGCCCGATGGGCATGAACGCCCACAACGACTACGCCGACCGGAAGAACAACCGCCAGGCGATCAAGCCCATCCATCCGGAGCTTGCCGAACCACTCCAAGAGATCCTCGCCGAGACCTACGGCCTGATCGTCTACCAAGAGCAGATCATGCGCATCGCGCAGAAAGTCGCCGGCTACTCGCTGGCCCGAGCAGACATCCTGCGAAAGGCCATGGGCAAGAAGAAGCGTGAGGTGCTCGACAAGGAGTACGAGGGCTTCTCGGAGGGCATGAAGGCCAACGGGTTCTCGGCCCCCGCGATCAAGGCGTTGTGGGACACGGTGCTGCCGTTCGCCGACTACGCGTTCAACAAGTCGCACGCCGCCGGATATGGCCTGGTGTCATATTGGACGGCGTACCTGAAGGCCAATTATCCGGCGGAGTACATGGCCGGGCTGCTCACGTCGGTGGGCGACGACAAGGACAAGGCCGCCGTGTACCTGGCCGATTGCCGCAAAGTGGGAATCACGGTGCTGCCGCCGGACGTCAACGAATCCGGCCTGAACTTCGCGTCGGTCGGCGCCGACATCCGCTACGGGCTCGGTGCGGTGCGCAATGTCGGGTCCAATGTCGTTGCCTCGCTGATCAATTCCCGCACCGACAAGGGCAAGTTCACCGACTTCTCCGACTACCTCAATAAGATCGAAGTTGGCGCCTGCAACAAGAAGGTCACCGAATCGCTGATCAAGGCCGGTGCGTTCGACTCGCTGGACCATCCGCGCAAGGGCCTGTTCCTGGTGCACGCCGATGCCGTCGACTCGGTGCTTGGCACCAAGAAGGCAGAGGCGATGGGCCAGTTCGACCTGTTCGGGGGCGCCGACACCGCCACCGACGCGGTGTTCACCATCAAGGTGCCCGACGAGGAGTGGGAGGACAAGCACAAGCTGGCACTCGAGCGCGAGATGCTGGGCCTTTACGTGTCGGGACATCCGCTGAACGGTGTCGCGCATCTGCTTTCCGCGCAGGTCGACACGCAGATTCCTGCCATTCTCGATAGCGACGTCGCCAACGACACTCAAGTCGTGGTTGGCGGCATTCTCGCCTCGGTGAATCGCAGGGTGAACAAGAACGGCTTGCCTTGGGCATCAGCACAATTGGAAGACCTCACCGGTGGTATCGAGGTGTTGTTCTTCCCACAGACGTACTCCGTCTACGGCGGGGAGATCACCGACGACGCGGTGGTGTTGGTGAAGGCGAAGGTGGCCGCGCGCGACGACCGGATCGCGCTGATTGCGCACGAGCTTGTGGTGCCGGACTTCTCCAGCGCGCAGGTGAACCGGCCGCTGGCGGTCAGCCTGCCGACGCGGCAATGCACCGTCGACAAGATCACCGCGTTCAAGCAGGTGCTGGCGCGGCACCCGGGCACCTCGCAGGTGCACCTGCGGCTGATCAGTGGTGAGCGCATCACCACGCTGGAGTTGGATCAGTCGCTGCGGGTCACGCCGTCGTCGGCATTGATGGGCGATCTGAAGGCGCTGCTGGGCCCCGGCTGTTTGGGTTAGAACGCGTAACTCAGGATTCGCGCCTTGCGGGCGCCGGCCTTGCTTCTGCCCGACAGCTTCGTCGCCGCGTGGATCCATCCCTGGAAGAGATCGACCTCGGGCGCGTGTGCCAGGCTGGCCTCCTCCACGAGCGTCATCCGCGGATTCCAGGTTTCTGGATGATGCGCGTCCTTGAATCCCGCGTAACCCCACTGGCTTCCGACGTCCTTGAACGTCTTCTGCGGGGCCAGCTTGATCGCGAGGCGGCTGAACCACCCGATGCCGCCGTAGTCGTTGAACGCCAGTTCGCCGGAGCCGAAATGGTCGGTGATCCTCCGGAAGATGCCGGCGATCACCGGTTCGACAGGAAGGCGAAATCGCGCACCCGGTCGTCGAGCATCTTGGCGCGCAACGCCGTCTGGCACACGACGCTCGTCTGCACGCCGAGGCCCGCGAAGTCGTAGTCGATCTTGCCGACCACCTCGTGTGCGAGCCGGTCACCGAGGATGGGTCTCGACCACTGGCTGTCCAGCGCCCTGGCGTACTCGGTGAGAAGTGCCGTTTGTTCGACGGGTGTCAATTCTGTTGTTGCAATCCCCATGACCGCGAACGTACTCCTGTTTTCGCGCTGAATGGTTAGCCCAAAACGTTCACCGCCCTTGCGATTACGAGCGCGATGGTGGTAACCGCCACCATGCTCTGCACCGCCATCATTCCCTTCGCCCAGCGGGCCAGCGGCATGGTGTCGGTGGGAGAGAACGCCATCGCGTTGGTCAGGCTGACATACAGGTAGTCGAGGAACGTCGGCCGCCATCCCGGTTTGACGAGCTTGGCGGTGTCGGGATCCATCTGGGGGAACATGAAGTCCGGATAGGGATGTTCGCCGGCGCGCCGGGCGAACGGTCCGCCGCGGTCCAGTTCCCAGTACCAGATGCCGAACACGATGATGTTGGTGACGAAGATCGCCGCGCCGCTGCCCAGCAACACGGCGGCCTTGTTGCTGACCTCGCCGGACAGGATGCGGATGTCCAGCAGCACCGCAGAAAGAGTGTTGTCGAGGGTGATGGCGGCGAGCAGGACCCACGTGGCGTATTTGCCCAGTCGCGTCGACCTGGTGAGCCGCAGGGGATTGAGCCAGATCAGTACGGCGACGAGCAACGACTCGAGCCCGATGAGCGGCCAGCGGGGCACCACGATGTAGGCCCTCGGGATTGCCAGCTGCAGACCGATCGCGGCGACGAGCGCGAAAAGCACCGGCAGTCGGCTCTCAGGGTCGCCGGGCCGCAGCCACGATGGGATGTGGTGTTCGGCGCCGGATGCCATGCGTTCCGCGCGCCGGACGAACTGTTCCACCGGTGACGGGGGTTCGGGTGTGGTGTCCATGAGAAGAGTGTGTGCGCCACGATGAAGCCATGGACGACGACACGACTGGTAGTTTCCTGAGGACCTCGCGTCACGTGAGCGTCTGGATCGAGGCCGCCCCCGAGGTGGTCTACGAGTTCGCATCGGATCCGCACGAGTGGCGGCGGTGGGCCGCGGGCCTGGCCGAGGGAGGCTTGCGTCAGACCGCTGACGGTTGGGTGGCCGATTCGCCGATGGGTCCGGTGACGGTCGAGTTTGCGCCGCCGAACGAGTTCGGCGTGCTCGATCACGTGGTGCGGCTGCCGTCGGGTGAAGCGGTGTACAACCCGTTGCGGGTGATCCCGGGCGGGGTCAGGGAGGCCCGCTGCGAGGTGCTGTTCACCGTGCGACGCCGGGCCGGCATGACCGACGCGGAGTTCGACGCCGATGCAGCGGCGGTGGCCGCCGACCTCGATACGCTGCGTCGGCTGCTGGAGGACTAACTAGCTTTCAGACGAGTGGAACGGGCTCAGTGCCAGCCATACCACTGTGCCCGCGGCCGCGGCGGCCAGCACCGACGGTGCCGCGCTGCCGGTCGCGACCGCGACGATCACCAGGACAACGAGGCCGATCGCGAGCAGCTTGTACACCGGCCAGGGCACACCGGCGACGCTGACTTCGTCGCGCACGGTCATCGGTTGGCGATAACTCGCAAATGAGTTTTCGGGCAACCGAAACGCCGATCACGGTGGTCACTTGCCTAGCGGGTCTAAGCTGGTCACATGCCACTTTCCGGAGAATACGAACCAAGCCCGTGGGACTGGGTCCGCGACCACGCCGACAAGATCATGGAGTCTGGCAGCACCGACGGCACCGATATGAAGGGCAAGCCGCTGATCCTGCTGACCACGATCGGCGCCAAGAGCGGCAAGGTCCGCAAAACCCCGCTGATGCGGGTGGAGCATGACGGCGAGTATGCGATCGTGGCGTCGCTTGGCGGGGCGCCGAAGAACCCGGTCTGGTACTACAACGTCAGGGCCCACTCGCGCGTCGAGCTGCAGGACGGCCCTGTCGCCAAGGACTACGAGGCACGAGAGGTCTTCGGCGACGAGAAGGCCGCCTGGTGGGAACGTGCTGTCGAGGCTTGGCCGGACTATGCGGAGTACCAGACGAAGACCGACCGGCAGATTCCGGTTTTCGTGCTGACCCCGATTAACTGAAAACCGCTGGTTGGTGGCACCATTGACCGGTGTCCGCTGACGTGAGCCAAAGCCGTCGCACCAGACCCTCTGTGCCGCTTCGCGCCGCAGACATCGACGAGGCCGCCCAGCGAATTGCTGGCGTGGTCGCCCGCAGCCCACTGCAGTTCAGCGAGCGGTTGTCGGAGGCCACCGGCGCCACGGTCTATTTGAAGCGCGAGGACCTTCAGGCGGTCCGGTCATACAAGCTGCGCGGCGCACACAACCTGCTGATGCAGCTGTCCGACGACGAGATCGCCGCCGGCGTGGTGTGCTCGTCGGCGGGCAACCACGCGCAGGGCTTTGCGATGGCTTGCCGGTCGATGGGCATCCACGGTCGGGTGTACGTGCCCGCCAAGACGCCGAAGCAAAAGCGTGACCGCATCCGCTACCACGGGCGCGACTTCATCGAGCTGATCGCCGTCGGCAAGACCTATGACGAGGCCGCCGCGGCGGCGCTCGACGACGTCGCGCGGACCGGGGCGACGCTGGTGCCGCCGTACGACGATCCGCGGACGATGGCCGGCCAGGGCACCATCGCCGCGGAGATCCTCGATCAGCTCGAGAGCGAGCCGGACCTGGTGGTCGTCCCGGTCGGTGGCGGCGGCTGCATCGCCGGCATCACGACGTACCTGGCCGAACGGACGACGGGCACCGCCGTGCTTGGCGTCGAGCCTGCCGGGGCCGCCGCGATGATCGCCGCGCTTGCAGCGGGTGAGCCGGTCACGTTGGATCACGTCGATCAGTTCGTCGACGGCGCGGCGGTGAACCGGGCGGGCACCCTTACGTACGCGGCGCTGGCCGCCGCGGGCGACATGGTGTCGATCACCACGGTCGACGAGGGCGCGGTGTGTACCGCGATGCTCGACCTGTACCAGAACGAGGGCATCATCGCCGAACCCGCGGGGGCGCTGTCGGTGGCGGCGCTGATGGAGGCCGACGTCGAGCCGGAATCGACTGTGGTGTGCTTGATTTCGGGTGGCAACAACGACGTCTCGCGGTACAACGAGGTGCTGGAGCGTTCGTTGGTGCACCTTGGTCTCAAGCATTACTTCCTGGTGGACTTCCCGCAGGAGCCGGGGGCGCTGCGCCGGTTCCTCGACACGGTGCTCGGGTCGGGTGACGACATCACGCTGTTCGAGTACGTCAAGCGCAACAACCGGGACACCGGTGAAGCGCTCGTCGGCATCGAACTGAGTTCGGCCGCCGACCTCGAAGGCCTGCTGGAGCGGATGAAGGCCTCCGACATCCACGTCGAGACGCTGGAGCCCGGCTCGCCCGCGTATCGCTATCTGCTCTAGGACCGTGTGCGCTGCTCTAGGACCGTTTGCGCAAGATCGCGAACGAGTGCCCTTCGAGTCTGCTGGTTTTCAGATCCGCCTCCGGCTCGCCCCACGCCAGTACCACCTCACCGGCGACCGGAACGTCGACGGCTTCGGTGCCCAGGTTGCACACGACCGCCAGTGAGCCGCGGTGCATGACGATCCACCGCTGCGCTTCGTCGTAGTCGACGCGCAGGTGGTCCAGCCACGGGTCGGCCAAGTCAGGTTCGTTGTGCCGCAGCGCGATCAGCTGCTGATAGACGCGTCGCAGCCGCCCGTGTTCGGCGTCGTCGATCTCGTCCCAGTTGAGTTTGGACCTTTCGAAGGTCGCTGGGTCCTGCGGGTCGGGAATCTCGTCGGCGTCCCAGCCGTGCTCGACGAACTCACGCTTGCGGCCCTCGGCGGTCGCCATGGCCAACTCCGGTTCTGGGTGGGAGCTGAAGAACTGAAACGGCGACGACGACCCCCACTCCTCGCCCATGAAAAGCATTGCAGTATAAGGTGATCCGAGCACCAGGGCCGCCTTCACGGCCACCTGGCCGAAGCTCAGATTCTGCGACGGTCGGTCGCCGACGGCGCGGTTGCCGACCTGATCGTGGGTCAGCGTGTACGCGAGCAGCCGCGTGGCCGGAATGGTCGCGGTGTCCAGCGGACGGCCATGCCGCCGGTGGCGGAACGACGAGTAAGTGCCTGCGTGAAAGTAGCCGCGCTTCATCGTCTGCGCCAGCGTCTCCAGCGACCCGAAATCGGCGTAGTAGCCTTGTCGTTCGCCCGATACCGCGGCGTGGATCGCGTGGTGGATGTCGTCGTCCCACTGGGCGGTCATTCCCAGCCCGCCGCGGTCACGCGGTGTGATCAGCCGAGGATCGTTGAGGTCGCTCTCGGCGATCAACGACAACGGCCGGCCCAGTTCCTGCGACAGCGCGTCGGTTTCGGCGGACAGCTCTTCGAAGATGTGAATGGCGGTGGTGTCGACGAGCGCGTGCACGGCGTCGAGCCGTAGACCGTCGGCGTGGAAGTCACGCATCCAGCGCAGGGCGCAGTCGAGGATGTAGCGGCGCACCTCGTCGGCCCCTGCGCCGCAGATGTTGAGCGACTCGCCCCACGGGTTGCTGCCCGACGACAGATACGGCCCGAACCGGGGCAGGTAGTTGCCCGACGGGCCAAGGTGATTGAACACCGCATCGATCAGCACACCCAGGCCGCGACGATGGCACGCGTCGACGAAACGGACCAGGCCGTCGGGACCGCCGTAGGGCTCGTGCACCGCATACCAACCCACGCCGTCATAGCCCCAGCCATGTGTCCCGCCGAACGCGTTGACCGGCATCAGCTCGATGAAGTCGACGCCCAAATCGACCAGATGATCCAGCTTCTCGATCGCCGAGTCGAACGTGCCGCCCGGCGTGAACGTGCCGACGTGCAATTCGTAGATGACCCGGCCCTCGATCGATCGGCCTTGCCAGTCGCCGTCGGTCCAGGTGTCTACAGCGGGCCGCCACAACTGCGAGCGCTCGTGCACGCCCTCGGGCTGGCGGGGGGAGCGTGGATCCGGCAGCACCGTCGGGTCATCATCCAGGGCGAAGCCGTAAAGCGCGTCGGGTCGGACCGCAGAATCGGGGACGTGGGTCCGCCACCAGCCGTCGTCGGACCGGTCCATCGGATACAGCGTGCCGTCCACGTCGAGACGAACCATCTGCGGCCGAGGCGCCCACACCGCGAACTCAACCATCGACACGCTCCAACAGCGCGACCGGCAATTGCGCGAACAGATCCGACGCCAACACCCTGCCGCTGAACCGGTCGCCGGCTATGCGGTCGGCCCACACGCCGTCGGGCAAAATCAAAGAGGTATCGCCCCACTGGGTTTCGGCGAGGACCACACTGTGGCGGGTGACGGCGGTCAGCGCATTGTCGGCCCGCAGGAACGCAACCAGATGCTCGGCGGCCGCACCCTCGGCCAGCACGGGTGTGTAGCCGCCGTCGGTGAACGTGGCCGGGTGGTCACGCCGTAGCCACAGGGCAGCGGTCACCACCCGCATCTTCGGGTGGCTGTTCGCGCCGAGCGCCTCCCGGCGCACGCGGTAGTCGACCCGACGGCGATTGTCCGGGTCGACCAGGCTGTCGTCGGCCAGTTCCGTGCCCTGATACACATCGGGCACACCGGGCACCGTCAACGCCACCAGCTTCTGGCCGAGGCCGTCGGTTCGCGCATGCTGGTCCAACCGGGTGACCAAGGAGGTGAGGTCGGTGGCGACCGGTCCGTCCATGATGGCGTCGAGCCACGCGTGCACAGCGGTTTCGAACCTGGCGTCGGGATCGTTCCACGAGGTATGGACGGCGGCCTCGCGGATGGCCTTCTCGGCGTAGGCATGCAGGCGCGTGCGTAGTTCGTCGGTCACCACACCGTCGGCGGGCCACACGCCGAAGACGTTCTGCAGCAAGAAGAGTCCGGTCGCGGGATCTGGCGGCGGAGCTTGTCGGGCCCACTTGCCGACGAATTCAGCCCACTGCGACGGCACCTGCGAAAGCACACCGATGCGGGCGCGCACATCCTCACCGCGTTTGGTGTCGTGGGTGGACAGCGCAACCATCGCGTGCGGCCACAGCCGGGCCCTGGTCGCGGCGCGCTGGTGAAACTCCGCGACGCTCACCCCGAACCGCGCGGGCTCTCCGCCCACCTCGTTCAGCGAAACCAGCCGGGCGTCGCGGTAGAACAGGCGATCCTCCATCGACTTGGCGGTCGCGGCGCCACACAGCTGCTGCAGCCGCACCGCCGACTCGGTGCTGGTGGCCAGCGCCGTGGAAACGGCTGGGGAAACGGCTGGGGAAACGGCTGGGGAAACGGCCGGGGAAACGGCCGGGGAAACGGCCGGGGAAACGGCTGGGGAAACGGCCGTGGAAACGATCGCCAGCGGCTCCGCCAATTCCGGTAGCGCCGCAGCGGTTTCGGCCGTCGCTTCGGGCAGCACCAAGGACAGCGACAGATAGTCGGAGCGGTATACCTGCACCCGGCTGATCAGCTCGGCCACGGCAAGGGGCAGGTCGGGATGGTCAACGCCGGTGGCCGCGACGATGGCGCGGTGTAGCCGGGCCAGCTCACTGCCCAGCGTGTTCGTGACGGCCTCGGCCTTGAGCCGATGCGCCACCTCCGGTATCTCGTCGTAGGCGAACCCGCTCGACTCGACCAACGCGGTCAGCGGGCCCGCGCCTGCGGGATCGATGAACAGTCCGCCGATTTCGCGCAGCGCGTCATAGCCGGTCGTGCCCGCAACGGGCAGTGATGCCTCAAGCGGCTCGTCGACGGCCAGGATCTTCTCGATGACGATCCACGCGTCGGGTCCGACGGCGTCGCGCAGCCACGCCAGATAGCCTGAGGGATTGGACAACCCGTCAGGATGATCGATGCGGAGTCCGTCTACCAGACCCTCGGCGAACCAGCGCCTGACCTCGACATGGGTGGCGTCGAACACCGCGCGGTCCTCCTGCCGCAGCCCGGCAAGGGACGTGATCGAAAAGAAGCGCCGGTAGCCGCAGACGCCGTGGCGCCATCCGGTCAGCCGGTAGTGCCGGTCGTCGGCCGGATAGCCCGGCGGGGCGGGGTCGTCGTCGGAACCGAGTACCGGCAAGATAATTCGGCCGTCGGGGTCGAGATCCCAGTCGATATCAAAGTAGGTCGCGTACGGCGACGAACGGCCGTGCTCGAGCACGTCGCGCCACCACGGGTTCTGGTCGGGATGCTCGACCCCGACGTGATTGGGCACGATGTCGACGATCAGGCCCATGCCCCGGCCCTGTGCTGCAGCGGACAGCCGCGCCAGACCCTCGGGGCCGCCAAGCGCCGCAGAGACTGTGCCGGGATCGGTGACGTCGTAGCCGTGGGTCGAACCCTCAACGGCGGTCAGGATCGGCGACAAGTACAGATGCGACACCCCTAGATCCGCAAGGTAGTCCAGCACGTCCATGGCATCGGCGAAGGTGAAGCAGTCTGCGCGCATCTGCAGCCGATACGTCGACAGCGGAAAAGCCATGTGTCAGGCGGTCTTACGCAGCACCAGCAGTGACCGGGCCTGAAGCCGGAGCTTCTCGCCGGCCTTGACGACCAGCTCGGTCGCCCCGGTGGGGTCGGCCGAATCGAGTGCCGCAGTCCATTGCTTGGCGTAGTCGGCCGCCGGGGTGACGAAGTCCTGCGGCTGGTCGTGGGCGTTGAAGCACAACAGGAACGAGTCGTCGACCACCCGCTCGCCACGCCCGTCGGGCGCAGGGATTGCCTCTCCGTTGAGGAAGACCGCAACGCACTTGTCCAGGCCGCTGCCCCAATCCTCTGGCGTCATCTCCTCGCCAGCAGGAGTTAGCCACGCGATGTCGCGGACCTGGTCTGCGCTGCGGATCGGCTTGCCCTCGAAGAACCGCCGCCTGCGGAACACCGGATGGTCCCTGCGTAACTGGACGGCCTTGCGGGTGAACGCGAGCTGGTCCGCATTCGTCTCGCACAGAGACCAGTCCATCCACGACACCTCGGAGTCCTGGCAGTACACGTTGTTGTTGCCGCTTTGAGTGCGTCCGATCTCGTCGCCGTGCGAGATCATCGGCGTGCCCTGAGACATCATCAGCGTGCCCATGATGTTGCGCATCTGCTTGGCCCGGAGGGCGAGGATGTCCTTGTCCTTGGTCGGCCCCTCGACGCCGCAGTTCCACGACCGGTTGTGGCTTTCGCCGTCGCGGTTGTCCTCGCCGTTGGCTTCGTTGTGTTTCTCGTTGTAGGACACCAGGTCATTCATCGTGAAGCCGTCGTGGCACGTGACGAAATTGATGCTGGCGCTCGGCCGCCGCCCGGTGGCCTCGTAAAGGTCCGACGACCCGGTCAGCCGCGAGGCGAACTCGCCAAGCGTTGCGGGCTCACCCCGCCAGTAATCGCGCACAGTGTCGCGATACTTCCCGTTCCATTCGGTCCACAAAGCTGGGAAGTTGCCGACCTGGTAGCCGCCCTCGCCGATGTCCCACGGCTCGGCGATCAGCTTGACCTGGCTGACCACCGGGTCCTGCTGCACCAGGTCGAAGAACGCACTCAGCCGGTCGACGTCGTAGAACTCCCGGGCCAGCGTGGCGGCCAGGTCGAAGCGGAACCCGTCGACGTGCATCTCCAGCACCCAGTGGCGGAGGCTGTCCATGAGGAGCTGGAGCATCCGCGGGTGGCGCAGGCTCGGGGTGTTCCCGCACCCGGTGAAGTCCATGTAGTAGCGGCGGTCCTCCGGCGAGAGGTGGTAGTAGCTGGCGTTGTCGATGCCGCGGAACGACAGCGTCGGCCCGTTCTGG